>JBDNHU010000394.1:0-17906 GCA_041688615.1 Mariniblastus sp.
AGACCACCGCCGGTGGGTGGGGTGCCGGTTGGCGGAGCATCCGTTGCTGGCGTCCCAGCATCAGCTGGAGTTTCGACTGCCGGAATTTCGACTGCCGGAATTTCAACTGCTGGAGTTTCGACTGCTGGAGCTTCAACTGCCGGAGTTTCAACTGCCGGTGGCAGATCGGTGGTTGGAATATCCACCGGCGGGATCAATTGGTCCACGCTTGGTACGCCAGTTCCGGTCCCATCAGCACCTGGGATAACCGCAGGCGTTCCCGGAAGCTCACCTTGAGTCTCACCCGAGGACGAAACCGAGGACGAATCGTCTGGGGTCCGTCTAGCACGAGGTCCCTGGATAAACAAAATAGTCAGCAGGCATAAGACGAACCAAAACACGGCTAAACCTGCGGTCACTCGCGTAAACGTGTCACCCGCCTTGGCACCAAACGCGCTGCTGCCACCACTGCCGCCCAACGCACCGGCTAAACCGCCGCCACGACCGCGTTGAATCAAGATCAAAAAGATCAAGAACAACGAAGTGAAAAACATCAATGAACCCATGACAATCTGGGTATATAAATTTGCAATCAACACGATATCTTTGTGCCTTCAATTAAAAACGATCGGTAAACAATCCACGTTTTCACGCCGATTGCCCTGAATCTGCGACCGTCCGAAACCATCCCGTGGCCGATTCAGTACTTCCGTTCCAGTCCGTTTTGTTCTATTTTCTCTCGCCCAAACCTGAAATCTAATTCCCAGGATCCGACGCACTGTTACTATGAATTCGCGGTTACGACTACTTCGCGTTAAACTGCCGACAACTGTCCGGCAGCGGCCACGATTCCCAAGAATGAATCCGCCTTCAACGATGCACCACCGACCAATGCCCCGTCAATGTTCAATTGACCCAACAATTCTGCTGCATTGTCAGGTTTAACGCTGCCCCCGTAAAGGATACGGATCGATTGCGAAACCGCTTCTCCAAATTGCTGGGACAACCACGCGCGGATCGCAGCGTGCACTTCTTCGGCTTGTTCAGGAGTCGCCACTTTACCCGTTCCGATTGCCCAAACCGGTTCGTAAGCGATGACTGTCTTGCCGGCGTCTTGTTCGCTGAACCCCGCCAAACTTTCGGCACATTGCTGAAGCACCACTTCCATGGTCCGCCCAGCTTCACGTTCTTCCAACACTTCGCCAATGCAAACCAGCGGGGTTAAACCCGATCCAATTACTTGTTTGGCTTTTAAATTCACATCGCCGCTGGTTTCACGCATGATCGCGCGACGTTCACTGTGACCCAATATAACTAGGGTCGCACCCAAATCAGTCAACATCTGGCAACTGATTTCGCCCGTCATCGCGCCGTTCTCTTTCTCACTGACGTTCTGAGCCCCAACCAGGATCCCGTTGGCTGCCGCGATCACACTGTCCAAATAGACGCTCGGAGGGAAAACAGCAACTTCAACCGAGGACCCGGCATCTACTCCCGATGCGATCGCGGTCACCAAGGCCAAGCTTTCAGCCTTATTCAGGTTCATCTTCCAATTTCCAGCGATTAATTGTTGCCGAGCCACGTTTCGCTTGCCTTCCGTTGAGTTCAATAAACTGGAGTCCAAATCGACGAATCGATTCCAAAATCTTGTTGACTTTGAAAAACCGGACCCACTAAAAAAACCGCCCCACCGCCAATTTCCAAAATAAGGAAAGCCGAAACTTCACCCAATTCAATCCAAACCGTTCGCCAAAAACGCGTCCAACCTGCGAACCACGTTTCCACGTTGCTGGGCTTTGACTTGCTAAAACAGCTGTTTTAGCGGTAGTCGCACGCCTACCAAAGCCGAATTTCAGACCGGTGGAAAAACCCGGCATTGTAGACCAGATGCGACAGCTATTAAAAGGCCGTTTCCCAGGATTTAGCTGCTATTTTCCCAGAATCCAGCGATGTTTGGAATGGGAATAACCATTGGCAGGGCCAAGTTGACGTTTTAGAAGCTTGTCCAAGCAATAATCAGATGATCAACCCTGCTATCCAAGTTGCCACATTCCGACCAAGACCCCGACCAAGACCCCCGACGCCAGCCCCGACGCCAGCCGATCGACCAACACGAAGGAGCACTGACCCTAAGCAGTGTTCTCCCCAAAGCTGGACAAAACAGAGAATGCAGAATGATGGCAACAACAGGTTTGGGAAAGTCAGTATCAACAAGCCGCAGAAAGCCGCGTTAAACTCAGGACCCACAACCTCAGGCCCCACCGAACTGCGCAAACCTGAATCTTCGCCGCATAAAAGACAGCGGCGTCAGCTCAACTAACTTCCACTTCAAGGCATGCCTCAGAACCCTCTGGCACGCAATCCTCTGGCCAACACAGCCGGCTGCCAGGGACCGGTTATCCTAAAGCGCTTCTTCCACCAATTTCACAGTGACGACTTTGGGTTCCCCCAAACCGTTTCGTTTTAATGTTATTTCGACTTGATCCCCGACCCCGTAAACAGCAACAATTTTTCGCAAGTCTTCAAACGAATCGACTCGGACCTGATTCACCTGAGTAATCACATCGCCGGCCAAGATTCCACCAACTTCAGCACCCGATCCCGGTGAAACCGTTCCCACCGAAGCGCCTACCAAGCCGCGATTCCCATTCAAACTATCGCGAATCCCCAGCAACGCACGCCCTTGAGCTTCCCATCGAATGCTATTGGGGCCGTTGGCCAATTCGTTGAAGCGATGATAATTTTCTAGTCCAAGATCACACTTCTGAGTCATCAAATAGGCAAGGCTTCCCGACTGGGCCAACGTTTCAACCGCCTGCATCCAATCGGCATCAACCTTAATACGATCCAGCACCAATGTTACCGACGCATTAATCCCCCCTAATTCGCCTAGCAGCTTGACTTGTGCTTTGGGAAAGTCCTTGCCAACGGTGACCATGTAGCTTTTGCGTTGACTCTGGAATTTCGCAAATGATTCGGAAGAAATCCCATTCTCTTTCAATTCGGTTCGCAGAATCTTCAATTGCTCTGGGTCAGCCTGCAAAATCCTTAGCGGCATGTCGTTGACTTGGCGGGTAGCGTACTGTGCAGCCTTAATGAGCGTTTGTTGCCTAGCAATCAAAGCCCGACTTTCGGGGCTTAACTCAGAAAGATCTTGGCTGGCATCATCACTGCTTTGATCGCCCAGTGGAGCACTTGGGTCTTGTCCCAATGGAATCCCTGGAAAGGGCGGGTTGGGGTCCCAAAGGCCCGGCATTTCAAGTTCGGGAGGAAGATTAATAATTTGATCGCCAACCACGATTCGTGCGTTTTGCTGAACGATGACTTGTCTTCCGTTGACGATCACTAGGCCTTGCCCACCCAACCCAATCCCCGCGTTGCCAACAAACCCATTTTGAAAGTCCATACCTTCTTGCAGCTCGATGCCGCCCAGTTGCTTTAGCTGAGACACAATTTTGCCGATTCTAGCCTCCGCAACTCGCATTTCGAATTGCATCGTGTCTTTTGCGAATTCAGAACGACCCGACGCCAACAACAGGTTCAAAATCATTACAATTCGCTGAACTTGTTCGTCATCGCCTTTCATTCCCGCGTTTAAGAAAATCTCTCGAGCCCGCCAGGCCACTTCCGCGTCCAAAGACGTCAACAACGGCACAACGGCTTTGGTCACTTCAAAGCCAGCCGTCTTTAGAAGATCACTAGCTTTTTGCCGTTCCAGAAAACTACGCGCATCCAATTGCTTCACAGCCGCATCATAAGAATCAGTTCCCGCAGTCTGAGTTTCAACTGCCCGTGAACCTTCCGCCCGCGTCTCTTGGGCCAGCGTTTGGTTCGACAAACCTCCACCGGCTTGCCCATTATTCACCAGACAGCCAGCATTCGCCACACAGCCTGCATCTACGGTGGGCATCCAACCTAATACCGACGCCATCGCCACCAAGACGGACATTCCAGATCCCCAGTCGCGGATCCCACGCCATAACGTAGGTCCGTCTGCCGGTGGGACGCCACCCAAGTGCAGCACCCAATGTTCGACGTGAATTTTAATTCGATTAGTTAATAGTCGCGACATGGATTCACCAAATGTGAAGTAGGCACATGTAAAAGTAGGCACATGTAAAATTGGCACAAGTGAAATTGGCACTCAAGATCATTCCAAAGCGCAAGACCAGAGTAGATGCCAGAAGAATTTCATTCCCTCCAGCCCTTCCATCCTACATTATTCGCGTTTTGGAGGATTAGTCCAACCCGAATAAATGCCTCATCACCAACCCAAGTTCGCCCCCAACCAGTCGCACACCGCAAAACTTGCCCAAAAACTGGCCATCGCTTCCCGACCCGGTTTGCCGGTTTCGGGGAATCAGCCGCCAATCAATTTACCGACCGCCGCCTTGGACAATGGACAGGCGCTATCTGCGTACCAGGCAATCACCCTCTAGGACTTGTCCGCTTTGACGGGCTTGGGTCTAAATTTGAACTCGTTGCTAGGCGTGTGTGCTTCGCTAAAAATCCTGTCGGCCGCTTGCAACAATTCGGGATGACTGGACGCTAAATCCGACTGTTCACCCAGGTCCGAATCTAAGTCATAGACTCGAAGTTCGGAATGCAGCGGCTGCTGGATAATCTTCCAATTGCCCATTCGGATCGCTCGTCCTTGCCCGCCTTCGTAAAATTCCCAGTACAAATAGTCGTGCTTCCGCTGCTGGGACATGTCGCCAATCAATGTTGGCCAGAAAGAAATTCCATCCGTTTGCTTGGGCACCGCTTCCTGGCATCCACCGGCCTGGGCAAACGTTGCCATTACATCCCAAAACGCCGCAGGATGATCCGACACACTCCCGGGTTGAATTTCGCCGGGCGACCACACAATTGTGGGCACTCGGATGCCACCTTCCAACAGTGAGCGCTTCCAAGAATTCAAGGGACCCGAAGATTTGTTCATGCCAGGATGATAGCCACCTTCGGCATGTGAACCATTGTCGCTGGTAAAAAAGATCAAGGTGTCATCCGCCAAATCCAATTCCTTCAACAAGTCGACCAACTGCCCAACACCGCTGTCCAAATGGCTAACCATCGCGGCGTGACCTTTCGCTGGTTCGGTCCATTCTTTATCTGCATATTGGCCAAGACTAGGAATTTCCATACCTTTGTTACCGGCTTCGTTGTTTGCGTGCGGCAAGGTGACGGCCAAGTACATAAAGAAAGGCTGATCCTTGTGGTCGCGAACAAACGTTAAACTTCGTTCCATGATCAAATCATGCGAATACTGGACTTTCTTGGTCGCAACGCCTTGTCCCCATTCACCTTGACCTGGAACCACATTGGGCAGCGGAAATCGATTTTCATTCTCCATCAAAAAGGTCGGGTAATAATTATGCGCGTGATGCTGATCCATGTAGCCAAAAAATTCATCGAAGCCCTGTTTGTTTGGCGTCCCTTGAGTTCCTTCGTGACCAATGCCCCACTTCCCAAACAGTCCTGTCCGATACCCTTTACTCTTCATCACTTCGGCTAAAGTTACGTCTTCGGGACGCAAGTTCGTTTTCGAGTTCCCCCGAACCAACGTATGCCCAGTATGCTGCCCAGTCATCAGACAAGATCGCGAAGGCGCACACACGGTCGATCCCGAATAGAAACTGGTCATCCGCATCCCTTGCTTGGCCAACTGGTCCAACCTTGGCGTCTTGATACGTTCCTGGCCAAAACACCCCAAGTCACCGTAACCTAAATCGTCCGCCAAAATGAAGATGAAATTCTTCGGCCCAAGCTTGGCCGCAGACTCACTTACTTTGGAGACCCGTGACCACATCTCGCCGTTTGGCAATCCGCCGTTGGAGGGTTCAGCGTGCACTGGGGCCAGCCGTTTCATGACCGCCGCTTCGTCGCAAACGGATCCCGCGAAAGCCAGTTCTGACTTAGCCAAAATCGAAATCACGACACCTAAAAATAATACAGCATACCAGTTGGTCAGTCCAACAAGATTCGGCAACCAAGCAAGACGGGCACCACAGCCAAGCGAACCACCGGACGGCTGTGGAAATTCCAGAATCGATTCACTGTTGATCGAATCCGGTTCCTGCTTACACTCAGAGGATCGACGGTTCAGCTTCAGCTTCGATCTGAATGATTCAGTGATCAATGGAACGGGCATCATGCTGGGACTCCGACCGGTGAATTAAAGGGGCAACCCAGATCAACTATAAGAGCGATCGACCCGCACTTCAACAACCAGCAACCCCAAATTCCGGGAACGGATGCCGCAGCGGTTCTAGAAAACGCCTTTGCAAAGCAACCCATTCCAGGGCCGTAACGCCAGCTAGGCAATCGACTACGTCACGCGGTAAAGGCACAAAGTCACTCGATTGCCCGCCGTGCTTGTATTGGGGCAGCGGTGCGCGGAATACGCGGTACTTGAAACAGCCAACCCTTGAGTGCCGCAGAACCGAAAGACATTTATCCTTGGGCTACCTTGGATTTCGGAAAATGCTGTTGGAACCAATTTCTAACTCGCGTCACCTAACCGGTGTCGCCGGGCGGTTGAACGGTCCAAAACCGTTCTTTGGGCATTAAGATTTCCGATATCTGGAGACCGAAGCGATCCCCAATACGAATCGCAGTCCCCTCGGCAATCGGTTCATTGTTCGCTTCAAGAATCAGGGGCGCTTCACAGTTTTTCTCGAATTGCAAAATGGAACCAGGGCCAATCTCCAACAACTTACTGATGGGCCGTTTCGCTGACACGATCTTGACACTCATCGGAATTTCGATCCGCAGCAAACTGCGAGTAAATCGTGGCAAGTGATGAAGGTTCTTTTCGACGGGTAGATCAGCCGCTACATTTGATCCGCCAGCTTGGGAAGCGGAACTTGCTGGTTTGGCCTGAACGGAACTTGTGTCGCGGGTTACACTTTCTGGCACCGCGGCTTCAGAATCGATTTGGGCAACTGGCGAGGCAGCTTTCAGATTCATAGCGTCAGTGACCGGCCACAACAAGATCGCCCGAGTCGTTAAGCCGTTGGCGGTCAACTTCATTGAAAGACCTGTGGCAGAATCAGCCAACTGAGTCGCAGAAATCGCTTCGGACAGTGAAGCCACGTAGCGGGCAACATAGTCTTCGGGCATGAAGTCTCCGGGGACCATGGTCATGCCCAACTCTTGCGACAACGTCGCTAACTTGCTTTCGCCTGTGGCATCAGGCGCCTGACACCAGTGCGGAATAAACTGGTCCAGTTGAACGACCAGGAACAGAAATCCTTCTTCCTGAAACTTCATCGACAACGCCAAGCCTTCGCCGGCCATCGCTGCGGAAATTTCTGCTCGGCTGGCAGACTGAACTTCGCCAACCTCGATCTCAAACTTAGCGTCAAAGGTTCGATTCAGCGCATCGATCGATTCGCCCAATTGACCACTGACGGTCTCCAAGACGCTGCCGCCGATTTCCGAATTTAACTGGGACATTCGATCGTTTCCTGTAACCAAGTAGCTTCAATTCGGAGTCCACGACACAACCAGCGGCTGCAGGGAAAGCCTGGCCCATGTCTCTAATCTAGACTGGCCCCGATCAAGCTTGACACTTCCTCTTTTATCGACCACCGTCCGGCCGTTGGGTTGGTGGGAATAGGCCGGTTTTTACGATAATAGGGCAGGCCCGAGTTAAACTGAGTAGACTTTGCGGCCTACGATGGATTTACTGCCACAATGCGAGAAGCGGCCAAGCCCAGGGCCTGATCAAATTTCGCGCTCAGCTCAACACTCGAACATGCCGGCAACAGCCCGGGGGATCCCGAGAATCAGGAATAAAGTTCAACCGGACCGGGTTCCCACGAACTAAGGTTGAAGCGTCCAGTTGGGGCTTCAATTGGCGAGGCCCGTATTTGACTCAAATCAGAGCCGGTAATCACAGACTGAACTGATGACTTCCAATGGAAGCGGCGCGCCCACGAACGGTTGCTGACGGTAGAACGACGGCGTACGAAGGCAAGATCAAGACGAAAGCCTATTCAAGTTTCAACAAGTGTTTTCCGAAATAAGTCACAACGTTGCTGCCCAGGATCACTCCTGCACAAAGTCCCGGCAAGATACCCAGGAACACTCCGATGACCAACGAATCATCCTGAGAATAAAACGGCATTGATAAGAAAACCGCAGCGAAGAAACCCACAACCGCTCCTAAGAACACGCCGAAAATCCCCATGGCGGCCAAGAACAGTCCCCAGAAGGCGGAATACAGCGGCCACAAATAGTGCCAGTGATAAGCGACGGGTCGTTGGTAGTATGCCGCCGCTTGAATCCGCAAATTGGCGTGGTAAATCCCAAAGGCGGCAGCCACCGCCAGGACGAAGGTTCCCCAGCCCAAATAAGGCAGCAAGCTTAGCAGAATCGCAGCGTAGGCAATCACGACCAGCAACGTGTTGATCGACAGCCGGTTGGCCATGCGAAAAATTCGATCGATCGGCAACGGATCCAGTTTCATTGTTAACCCATCACGTCGCTCCGATTCCACACAACCCCGCCGTCTGATGCGGCCAGAACCGTCACCGGGAACAAGGGTTCGCGATTTTGAATCGGAAGCGTCACTCATCTTGGCAAGAATTCCTCGCGGTAAAAAAACGTGACGCGGACGCCAATTTAACGGTCTAACATCATCCAAAGACAATCGCGACTTGGATCTTGTCCGTGGACCCAGTGGGTCGGTAATCCCCATAGAATTCTGACCCATCCTACCGCATTGGCACACCCAACGGCCAACCCTTGACCCGCGGTTTGCATCTATTTTCAACAGGTTGACGTGCTAAGCGTCCGATTATTCTACCCGAAAAGCTGCGAACAAGCAGTAAAGCCCCAAAACGACCCTTTCGCAAAAACGGGCTTTGACCTATCATCTACGCGATCTTGGAGACAGCACGCCTGCTTGTCTTTCAAGAAAGTTGCCTTCGGGAACCGCCAGCGTGGGTCTAATTGTCAAATTAGAGTTCAACCGTGTGGGTGCCCGGGGACAATAAGCTGCTTAATGGGTTTGTTTCAACTGGGACTAGTTTCCAGAAGGTTCAATTCGCAGCATGGGTTGAAATGGAAGGTAGGCGAATGGCTAGCGGCTTCATTGGAAATGAAGTGCCGGGTAACCGGTCGCGGGTTCGAATCCCGTGCCTTCCGCTCTGTAAGAATTAGACGGCTCTGTGATTTTTAGACAGCTGTGATTTTTAGACAGCTGTGATTTTTAGACAGCTGTGATTTTTAGACAGCTGTGATTTTTAGACAGCTCTGTGATTTAAAAGTATTAGTTTGAAGGCATCGGCGCTGGCTCGCCGTTCCTTTGGTTCGACGCACACTTTGGTTCGACGCACACTTTGGTTCGACGCACACTTTGGTTCGACGCACCCATTGGTTCGACGCACCCATTGGACGGTCGGTCGTGATGACTTGGGCCAGTATCCAAGCGTCTGCCGCCGATGCGCAATTGCTTTCTGCCAATTGGCAAAGTTGAACTGCTTACTGGCAAAGTTGAAACCAAACCACGGCGAAGTTCCGTGACTTTGCGGTTCCAAATCGTGGCAATTCGTACTGCCCGACAGGTATCGGCTGAACCTTAACAACCGGAACCTCAGCGATTCAATCGCCCTCTGGGCTTGCTTGTTCAACCTACTGAACAAATTGCTGGTAGGCCGCCCACGCAGGATCTTCTTCCATCATAAATTCGATCGGAAACGGAGCCTGACCTGCCAGTGCCTGGTTTACGCACTTCATCGACTCTACCATCACTCGCACATACCATTGGGATTCACGAATGCAGTTTCCCGTGACCACAGCCGTCAGCAATGCATTGCCGCTGTCTTCCAAAGCGGGCATCAACAAATCTTGCAGCAAATCCATGCGGTCTTCTGTGGCAGCGTCCGGCATCCCGTTGTCCTGTGATTCATAACGCCACTGAACCGCCAACATGCTAGGGTACTGAGTTCGCGGAAAGCTGGGCAACACTTCACGATAGCGAATAATCAAAGGCATACCATTGTCCTGGGCCGTTGCCACAGCCCAAGGATGTTCCGAGGCGATCTCTTGCTTCTTTCCAAACCAGTTCCCAAACATTAACCCAACACTCCTTACACGAAAAAATCAATTTTCACTTCATCAACAAGTTAAACATCAGACTCGAAGTCTGTCCCAAATCCTGCGAATTCCCCAACCATAACAAATCGGTAAGGACTGAGCGGAAAGTTAGGGAGTGCCTGTCGACAACCTAAGCATCAATCAAATCCAAGTGGTTTATCGAAGGAAAATCCTAAAAATCCGACAGGTTAATTCATTTACTCCCACCCAGCCACTTTGGGCGATTTCACAAATCCCTCGAAGCCCTCCGCCTTCCTCAAGTCCATGAATTCATATCCAAATTTATCTCACAAGACTCTCAATTCTTTAACCACCGTTGCACAGTCCTGGGCGGCAAGAGCAATCGACATCTTAAAATCATGGGCCACCGCTAATTCCATTGGGGCTGGATCGTTCGTCCGGTTTCGTCTTCCATTAGAGATGATTAGCGAAGATTAGTGTTCGGCGCAGTCATGTTTTCAGAAACACGAATCCGCGCTAATCCAACACGAATCAAGGCCATTCCAGGGAGTCACAAACCATCCACCATCCAAGCTGTTCCGTCATCGACATTACCCAAGCGAACGAATTCGCCAGTAGTTGGTCGCCAGTCGTTGGTCGTTGGACGTGATTTACTCGTTTGAAATTTCAGATTCCTGATACTAGAAAGCCTGACATACACCGTCTAAATAGAAAGCACAGGATGCTCCGATCGGGAACCGACCGTTTCAGATTTCCACAGGCGCCTACCTGGAAAACACAACTACCACGCTACGCCGCATCGCCTTGGGGCGGTCGACTGGATTGAAGCATGGCCCTACCAGTTAATTCTACTAAAACCGCCCAGTCGTTTTTGAATATTGGCTTCAACAGCAGGAATTTTTCTTTAAGATTCGGAGGCAAATCCGCTACAAATTGCTCAATGTAAGTTCGCGCATCAGTAGGAAGAAAGGGAATCCCGCTTTCCGCACCAAGCCGCGCAAGGACTGAATCTGAGGCAGTTTCACTCAACGGATGCAAGCTGGCGGCGGCACGACTCAATCGCTGCCAGGCAGTTTCAGGTTCACCTCGCTTCAGCAAATTGGCGAATCGTTGAACGTTTGGCAATGTCATTAAACAAATCTCTGCTCGGGAAATTCACCTGAAACTCTTGTCGCCCCCAATCGAATGCTAACCCCCAACAAAGCAAATTTGCCAACGGCTTGATTGCCAGCATGATGGTAAAACGAACGCCAAATCACTTTCGGTAAGCCAAAATTCTGAATTGGCAAAATTCCCCCCATTCGCAACTCACCGCCATTCACCCGAGCACACAATTTCCCTCGCCGCTTGCCGTAAACTGCCGAAGCCCCTTGCCTGATAATCAAACCACACACATCCCAACGGAGTCATTGCGAATTGCCGTAGATAATTAGTGCGCAGTGCCGCATCGTGACTGTCAATCGTTGCACAGCGATCGTTAACCGCCCAACCCCAACATTGAACCCATAGCACCAATCACAATAAAACGTCAACACGGCGGCGGGTCGCCTTCTCACTGCCTTCTCACTGCCTGATCCACTCTGCCTGATCCACTCTGCCTGATCCGCACCGGCCTAACCACTCGCCCCACGCATCTGGCCTAAGGATCCAAGCGATTTTCGAACGCTTCAAAATTCTTATACACCTGATCTTCAGGTACCAAATTAGGAATAATACCGATCCGACGAAGCATGTCATTGGGCTGAATCTGCAAGCCCGTCAACGCGACCGTCTTCCCAGCCTTAGTCAAACCCAGCAGCGTATCTTCTAGTGTATACAGTCCGGACTGGTCGATACTGGGCACCCGTTCCATCCGAACCACCAACGTCTTGGCATCGCTTGGCAACGAATCCGCCAACGCTCGAAACCCAGACGTGAACCCGAAGAAAAGTGGTCCATAAAGATGTTTAACGTAGATTGACGGATCATCAGCCACTGTGCCTTCATCGTCCCAAGCCGGTTCAGGTTCCAACTTTTTCACGGTCGATGCCACTTCCGCAAGATCACTGGTTTGCTTCATGAACAGGACACTGGCCAAGACCACCCCCGCAGCCACCGCGTGAATCAAATTGCCAAAAACTGTCCAAACTAAAACCACAATCATGACCACCACATCCGCTCGCGGCACATGTTTCAAATGACTCAATGACCGATAGTCGATGATCGCAATGCCAACCGACATCAACAGTCCCGCCAAGACGCTAAGGGGAATGTAAGACACTAACGTGCCTGCCCCCAACAATGCCAACAGCTGAAACAGACCATGGACGATGCCCGACAATCGAGTCTTAGCACCTGCTTTGATCGCGACGACCGTTCCCTTTGTGGCTCCGGCGCCTGGGATACCGCCGAACATGGCTGATACCGCGTTGCCGATTCCCTGCCCAATCAATTCTTGCCGACTATCATGTCGATCCTTGGTGACGTTGTCGGCAATCACGGACGTCAACAAGGAATCAATCGACCCTAGCAAAGCCAGCGTAATGCCGGACTGAATGATAAACACGTAATACTCGGGCTCGACCTTCAGCAGAGTTCCCAATTGTAATGCGGGGATGCCACTTGGAATATTTCCAATCATCGGAACGTCCAACTGAAAAATCAGAGCGGTCCCGGTTCCGACTAACAAGGCAACCAAGACCGAAGGCACTTTCTTGGTGATCAACGGAAATGTGTAGTTCACGATCAGCGTCAACAATCCAACCGATACCGCCGAAATATTCAACGCCGCCAGAGGTTCACCGATGCGAGTGAAAACCTCGATAGTTGATTTGGGAGACTTGCTACCCAGCAACGGCCAAAGCTGCAAGAAAATAATGATCAATCCAACACCGCTCATGAACCCCGAGATCACCGGATACGGGAAGTAGCGAATGTATTTGCCAACCCCCAACAGGCCCAACCCAATTTGAAAGATCCTACCCGCTAGGAAACACATCAAGATGATGCCCATCCCGTTCTCGATACTGCCCATCGCGGTCGACGCGAAAAGCACAATCGATGCAGCCACCACTGTCATTGGCCCCGTCGGACCCGAAGCCTGTGTCGGAGTCCCCCCGAATAATGCCGCGAATATCCCAACGGCGACACCGCCATAAATACCCGCCGCAGCACCCAATCCCGATTGCACGCCAAACGCGAGTGCCAAAGGCAATGCAATGATGCCCGCAACCAGTCCGCCAACGATGTCACCCTTGAAGTGTTTCGAGTCAAAACCCAACATATCCGCTTACCGCCTTTAATCCAAGAATGAAACTTCACCGTTGTCCATGTCGTAAACCGCACCGCATATCACAATTGTCTGGTCCTGTTCCATTTGCCTTAGGATTGGACTCTCATTTCGAATCCGTTCCATGGTCAATTGCACGTTCGCAACCGTGACCGCATGAACAAATTCTTCGTTCTTACTGGTTCGCTGGCCCTCATGTCCCGGTGTCTGCGAAACCGCGGGCAGTAACTTCTCCAACATCAGCGTAATATTACCCAATTGGACATTGTCGACCGCGCTTTTGATCGCGCCACAATGCTCGTGCCCTAAAACCAAGATCACCTTCGCACATGAAACATGGCAAGCAAATTCCATCGAACCCAAAATGTCAACGTTGACAAAATTTCCGGCAACACGAGCCACAAAAAGGTCGCCAATTCCGCGGTCAAAAACGTCTTCCACCGGCACGCGTGAATCCACACAGGAAAGCACAATCGCTTTAGGGAATTGACTCAATACCGCTTTGCGAATTTGAGCACGATGATTTCGCAAAGTCACCTCGCCCGCAACAAAACGCTGGTTGCCCTTCTTTAACAACTCAATCACGCTTGCTGGCGTCAATTTGTCCTGCTGTTCTTTGGTCAGCACGTCGTCAATTAATCCATCGCGGTCGGTAAACATTGAACGGTCTGCTCCTGAGTTCCAAGTGACGCAATACTCATAACACTTGCCCCATATTACGTTTAAAATCTTAATCGATTTACCCGCGTTTGTAGACCCCGTTTACCCTTCGGCCTATCAGCCAAAATCTGCGACCAACCAACCGCAGCAAACGCCGGTATTCTAAAGAGCTTCAGGTGCTCCAATGCATCCAAGTTCCAAACGATAGCCGCACCTGAATAACCACCACCAAAGTCAAGATCCCCACTGCGCCACCTAAGACACGCATTCAAAAACAAAGAGCCAAGACAAACATCTCAACTTCGCGCCGTCTTTGAAACGCAAAACACTGCGGCTGACAACGCCAAGTCAAATCGTGCCCATGACAACCCCTAAAACGTTCGGTCGTTGATGTGTCAGCCCTCCGGGCTTTTTCTGTTCTTTGGCTTTCTAACCGGTGGTTTACACCACCGGCAGAGGATGTGTCAGCCCTTCGGGCTTAAGGCAAAATCAGCCTTGGGCTGGATGCGAGACTCAGTCCTTCGGACTCAGAGGGCTTGTTACTTGGATCGGTTCAACATCCCATAACTTCTTGGTTTGTGTTTCAATCGGTGAAAAATCTTGGCGAAGGGATTCTAGCTCCATCGCGTCGCTATCCCATTTCAATTCAGGTTCAGCAGACAACGATACTGCCTCCGCTCCTGGAGGAGAACTCTCTCCACTGTTATTCAGAGGCCGACTAGCGAACCACCAAACTCCGCAGCACATTCCAAAGCAGATCGGAGCAACGGCCAACAAGGTGATCCACTTGCGCGAATGAGACTTCAAACTTAGCTCTTCAGGCAATTCCACGGTGGTCGGTTGCTGAACATGGGCCAAGCATTTTTCTAACAACGTGTACAATTCGGTAGCTGACGAATAGCGACCGTCCGGAGATTTTGCGAGCAACTTCATCACAATCCGTTCGAGCCATGCAGGTACGTTTGGATTGGTTTCGCGAATGGGGCGAGGCGTATCATCGCCTTGCAGGATACGCCACAATTGATCGTCCGAGTAACTCTTGCATGTCTGGTTCATTCGGACACCTCAAACTGCTTGGCAAGCTCGCGCAGGCGGCTGATAACACGGCTGCGAGCGATATAGACGTTACCGACGGGTAAACCCAACTGTGCAGCCGCATTGGCAATGGAAATACCTTTGACGCGAGTCAAATGAAATGCGTTTCAAGTGCTGGCGGAAACCACAGTTCGCACTTCTTCCGCAGCCCATCGATAGACTTCGCGGCGATACTTAAGATCAAATTGGCTCGACAGGATTCCATCGGGTGCAATGATCTCTTGAAGCGATCCATGTGCCACATCGCCTCCGACTCCCACACCACCATGCGGCCTGCGGGTCAGCGCTTTGATAGCAATGTTTCGTGCGATCGTTAGCAGCAGGATCAAACTAGCTCAGGTTTCTGGAGGATTGGCAGTCATGGGAACTCGCGGGGTTTCGCCTATTGTCGCTACCAGCAAGTTCCACGGTGCCCCAACATCTTGCACGCCCGAGGTGATTTTCTGGGAATATTTGGCTAATCAAAACTTTCCATTCGGTTGAGCAAGCCAATCGGGCAGGCAGTATCTGGGATCGGCATAGCTAACGGCAAAGCATCGGATCCTGCTGGACAAGCCAGCAGGGGCCAATCGGTCGCTCTTAGCTCATAGCTGAATGCTCTCTTCGCCCCATGTCGGACAAGCGCACATGGGGCGGGGTGCAAGCGAGACCTGTTGGCGAGTCGTTCACGCAATTGATCGGCAAGAACGTCTGCTCGGCCTAGCTCGCCAACTGGCCGAAGGAAAGCGTGTGCTCAATCCAAAAGCCGAACGTGAAGGTATGGGTGGGGTCCACGGATATGGCAACGATCGGGTTTCGTTTAAAACTATTTCGAACAAGCTCCTTGCTAAGAACGGCGATTGATCCACATAGCAATTTAAAACAATGCCCCGCTTAACATCACATGGAAAATAGGTGGGAGCCAATCCCACGTTCAGAATGCAGCAGTTTGTGTTCACGCGATGTTTAGTTTTGAAACTGTGTTAAAGCCAACGGGGTAGGGTAAACTAGAATTCGATACTGACGTTTACCAATAAATTGTGAGCCCGCGAATGAAGACCTTATCCCAATTTGCGTTACTTGTTCTTGGTTTATGCCTTGGAGTGTTCCACACCCAAACGTACGCTCAGTTGCCGTTTCAACACAAAGTCGACGTCTACCGAAGTGCCGAGGGGGACGAGGTGGCGTTCCGCATTCGGTTAGAACAGGCATTTCTGGCAGAAGAATTTGAAAAAAGCAATTTCCTTCGCTTGCGGTCCGACGCCGCCAACGCGTACTTGATCTACCCGCAACAAACCAAGTTTCAACAGAAACACGCCGAGTTCTTTGGTCGGCTCCGCGGATAAGGCACCGTCAAACTACGACTTTCCTACGATACCGTTTTAGAAAACCTGGACGGGACTCGACGAGTTGAGGCCAAAGAAGGAATCATCGAAGTCGAAATCCCCCAACCTGAAACCGAAGATCAGGAAAAGGCGATCGGATCCAAGCAGATATTCAAAGATTGGGCAAACCAACAAAATTTGCATTTCGCAAAGATGCTGAGCTACTATCCCGACGAGTCATTTTTTCAATATGTCTTGCTGCAATCTAATGCCCGATACGGAGTTTCTCCGCTTCCGATTCCGCAGCAAAAGAAGAGCCGCGAAGAAACGGAAGCGGACTTGTACGAGGTGTTTACTGGCTCGCTGGCGATACAACAATCGTTGCAGCGTGAAACACTTACCGGCGGACAGGAAATCGGTGATTACAACATCCCAATCGCCAACCTGAAATCGCCGCGTTTGCGTTCGCTTGATTATGAACAACTCCTAGAAGACAAACTTGACGACAAGATCGAGCCCCAAGTTCACGAAATCTCAAAATTGATTCCGCACGATCAGCACCTATTGCATTTCAATTCACTCTCGGCACTCGACGAAGCGATTGATCTGGGTTCTCAGTGGGGCGACAGTTTACTCAGGCTGTTTACCGTCCAGGCCTAAGACAATCGCGTGAAGGAAAAATTTGAACAGCAGTTCGTTATCGATCACGACGCACTGAAGAAGATGTTCTCCGACGGAATCGCGACGGAAATCGTGCTGACGGGGTCCGATCCAACCATCTTGGAGGGAACGGATCTTTCGGCCATTTTCCACGTCACCGATGCCGAAGCGTTTTTGAAACAGTCACTCAGTTGGATTGATGCTGCCTGCGTTAAGCATCCGGACATCGTTGTGCGACAGTTCAACTATCGCGGTCATCAGGTTCTGGCGCACTACACGACGGACAGGAATATCAGCTCGTTTCTAGTCCAGCATGATGACTACATGGTTTACTCCAATTCGCACCGGGCTATCCGGAGGATCATCGATGCCGCGACACAGGCGGAACCCAATTTGCATGAAGCGTTGGACTATCGCTATATCACGACGATCCTCCCTCCTTCAGAGAATGATGATTCCGGGTTCTTTTTTGCTTCCGAAGCCTTCATCAAGCGGATGGTCGGACCTGAAGCCAAGATATCGCAGAAACGCCGAATGCAGTGCTTCAACAACCTTATTATGCAAAACAATGCATCCTTGTTTTATCGATTGGAAAACGGGCGGTCACCCAAGTCCCTCAGGGAATTGCCAGTTGGCAATTACGTCGACACTCGCAAAATTATTTGCTCGCACGGCGGAGCCGTAAGCGTCTCTGAGCACCGTTGACTGTTTGGGCTTGCTGGGGCGGGCTAATTGCGTTTTAGTTGGCTCTGCCGCTTTTTGTTGTCGCGGCGTTTGGCGCGCTGCGTTTGCTTGCGAACGTCTCGCTCGCTACGCTCCTCTTGGCGATACATGCGGATCGACTCGGGATGAGCCGCCGCCCAATTCCAGGGCAG
>JBDNHU010000395.1:0-28122 GCA_041688615.1 Mariniblastus sp.
AGTCGTAATGTTTTGCCGTGGTGTCCAGTGCCGTGGTGTCCAGTGCCGTGGTGTCCAGTGCCGTGGTGTCCAGTGCCGTGGTGTCCAGTGCCGTGGTGTCCAGTGCCGTGGTGTCCAGTGCCGTGGTGTCCAGGGCCGTGGTGTCCTGTTGGCAACGATTAATGGTGGCGCCAAGGTCTTCCAGGAAATCCTAGTACCTTCAGGTTTCGTTCGCCATGGTAACCTTGGGCTGTAGCTCGGATACCGAGCCTTGGCCAAGTTCTCGCCACGTGCTTGCTTGGCCCAACATTATATTTTTTCATGAATGATTCGAACGCGAATGACTCAGTTGCCGAGTCGTTCGCTGCAGATCGCATTTTCTCGCGGAATTATTCAAGTTACCGTCTAGTCGCTAATACGTTCGCAGTCTGTTTGATCTGCCCAATCAACTTCGTTCGCAATGAGCAAGCTGCTGTCCAGCTGCGAAATTACAGACGGGTATGGAAATTTTCCCTGAATTTTCAATTGAAATGGAAACCTACCGCAGCCAAGTCACGGTTCCCCATTGTAACTGTTTTTGATAGCAAAGGGTTCGGGTTGAATCGAATTTAAGGGCCTGAGGTAGTCTGAATTTGAGGTTGGGGTAATTTTTTGGACATTGGTCGAACTGATGACAACAATTGTATCGACTTAAACAAATAGGACTAAGCTCGGACTTTGTTTTGATTAGGTCCACTCTTGCGCGTGCCCAGATCGGCTTTGCTATGGGTTGATGGCCGTTTCCGAGCGATCTTTCCAAGTGAGTCCCGGATCGAGGTTGGT
Organism: Mariniblastus sp.; assembly: GCA_041688615.1. Lineage (GTDB taxonomy): Bacteria > Planctomycetota > Planctomycetia > Pirellulales > Pirellulaceae > M30B19. The sequence goes on from JBDNHU010000395.1 coordinate 802, forward strand.
GACCATCTTTTAAGATTCGATGCCAGGTTTTATGAATGCAAAATTGCCCGACCCTGATCAACCTGACTCTGCCGGTCAATCCGAAAGTCTATCAGGCGAATCACCGCAAATGGAAAAGGTAAATCCCGTGCTAGAAGCAGCAGACCCAGCCAAGCCCAGGCGAATTTACAGGATTTTCGCGATCTGCAGTTTAGTGATTGCGTGTGGTTTGGTCGGAGGATGGTATTTTGTAGGACGGTTGGCCAAGTCGAAATGTTTGGCCGAATTGAAAAAAGTCTACGATGGCCCGATCCAGATTCAAAGTGTCAGTCTGCAAAGTGACGGTCTGCAAGCCCGAGGCATCCAGTTCTTCCAGGGCGGCCAAACCAAGGCCTGGCTGGTGGTTGACGAAATAAAAATTGATGCAGATCTCATGGGCCTAATCATGGGTCGCCAGGATTTGCGAAGTCTGAAGATTTCGGGCTGCCGCGCGGTTTGTAATATTGATCCTGAGGGGAATTTCCCCAAGTTTCCGTTCGTCGTGTCAGGTGCTGGCACAACGTTGCCTGTGCCTAAGATTGAATTCACAGACGGTTATCTACAGTTGAACCAAGAGGGGCGAACGCCTTTAATAGCAGAAGGGGTCCAAGGGCAGTTGGAACAGAATGAAGGTCGCATTACGGTTCGTTCGACCGTCGCACAGTTGGCCGGCGGAAACTGGACAGTTGACGGTCACGTGGAAACGGATCAAAGTTTCAAATTGACTGCCAGTTCCAATCAGGTCAATGTTTCTTCGGATCAATGGATGCAGTGGCCGTTGGTGCCCCAAGCAATCGTCCAGCCTTTGAAGTTTACAGGGCAGACATCGGCAAGTTTTCAGCTAACTGCCGGTGCCGACCAAACAATGCAGTTGACCGCGGCCTTCGCTCCCACAAATATTCGCTTCAGTGTGCCTAGATTTGATTTAGACTTGCTGATCCAATCGGCCGAAGTTCGGATCGTCAACGGCAAAATGATCGTACACAACGCCAAGGGCCGAATGGATGATGGGGTGATTCTTGGGGCGGGCGAAACTGATTTTTTGGCTTGGCCAATCACGGGAACCTTCGAAGGGAATGTCGTCGATTTGCCGGTGTCAGGTATTCGAACCTTGGCAAGCATTCCTGACGCGGCGTCTGGCGATGCAACCGCAACGGGCAGTGGTGGCTACACCGTTGGCGGTGATCATGGATTCACTTTTTGGTTGGATACCCAAGGGATAGTTAAGCAAGCAACGTTTGAAAATGTTGCAATGGAATCGGCCAGTGTGAACGTTCAGGTCAAGGACCTGACTTTGGACAAACAGTTCGCGTTGACCCATTTGGAAGGCATGGTAAAGGTTGATGCTGAAGCGAAACAGTTGCAGATTGGCCAGTTTTTTCAAGACCTGGGTTTGATTCAAGGTGACGACCATCCTCTGGCTTCCAAGTTCGGGGGGCAGACCAACGCAGTGGTCGATTTGGGAATCCCTTTAGAATCTTTTCAGAACATGCAAACTTGGGATCTGACGGTGACGACCGACCGCGGGCAAGTGCAACTGGCAAACGAAACGTTGGCTGATGTAAGTTCCAAGTTTCTGATCCAAGACGGTCGTCTGAAATTCCAGCAGGTTACGGGAGTGGACGATCTAACGGAGCAAAAGATGAATCGGTTCGGGCAATCTGCGACTTTGCCTTTCTCCTCGACGCCAGCCAATCGCGGGTCAACACAAGCCGCTACAGTGGTGGATGCAGGAGATTTCAGCACAAGCGATCCGCCGGTGTTGCCTGCGGAAAAACGGGCAGGCCACGTGTACGTGCAAGGTTCATGGCCTTTGCCAACAAGTGTCCGTTTTGTCTCGGGTTCAAAGAAGTTTCAAGGAGAAAACCAGTCGCAAGACGACCAAGACAAGGCAGCGGTCGCCCCGCCGGGAGTAGAACTTTCCAACCAGGTTCTGACGGATTCAGTAGGCGGCAAAATAGAAGATGACGCAGTCCAAGAAGGTGCACAAGACGGCGCGCAAGACACCGCCGCAACGGCCAGTTTCAAAGTCGAAGGTAGCCAACTGTCGGTGCGTTGGTTGCTTTCAATTGCTAAAGACTACAGCGTCGATGTGAAAAAGATGTTAAGTGCATTGGTGCCTGGCAGCGATGTCAACTTGTCGAATGTGGGTGGTATGGTCACTTTGAATGCAGAGGTTCAAATCCCGGCAGCGACGTCGCAAGATGTTTCGACGTGGAAAATTGTCTGCCAAGTTACCTCTGGAAATTTGACCATTGACGACCATCAAGTGGATAATATCGTTGCTGATTTTCAGCTAGTTGACCATGTGGTTTCGTTGAAGCAATTTTCAGGCATTGTGGATTCGGTTGGGCAGTTAGAAATTTCGGCCGACGTTCCATTTGATCTGGCCAATGCGGCGAAAGTTGATGTGAAAATCCAGCAATTGCCTGTCGATTGGTTGGTCAACATTGGGCGGAAGACTAGCGATTCCTTTGATCAATTTGCCACGCAAGCAGGCTTTGGGAAGTCGCCACAGCCATTGCAAGGAACGTTGACGTTGCAGCTAGACTTGGTTCGGCCGGCGGTGGGCTTGGATGTTGCGGTCGGCTGGCGTATGAATGCAAATATTGAATCCAACGCCTTGGTTGTTCGACAAAAGGCAATCATAAGCTTAAGCACCGTCTTTTCAGTCGACCCACGGTCGATCGAAATTCGTAAGTTTGTTGCAGACTTCGCAGACGGTGGTCAAATCAAAACAACCGGACGTTGGCCATTGATGGTGGATGGCGGCGGTGGCAAAGAGGGTGCGCAGGGTCAACTGGGGGGCGGGCACGGAGAGCTCAATGTGCAGTGGATGAAGCTTCCGCTGCAGTGGCTGTTAGGGTCCCAGCCGATCAACGTTAACGATCCATTGTCGGCTGCAGGCAGTCAGGTATCTTGGGGCCTTTTTTTCGCTCAAGGCATTGATTCCAATTTGTTGGATGGGCAGGCGACGGTGGTTCGCAAGCCCGACCTGAGTATTCTGGTCCAGAGTGTGGTGTCCACGAAGCGGTTGGCGTTGGTTACTAGCAGCGGTCTTGTTGACTTTGGTGTTGTCGTTTGTGATGTTCGGGCGTCTATCCCAATCGCCGCTGAAAATTTCTTTTCTGATTTCAGCGCCAATCTTGAATTGCGTCCCATTGATGCAACCTTGGGGCAGGTTGGGCTGAAGGGGATTTCGGGGCAAGTGGATGTTTCCCAAGGCGTCGCAAAGGTGAACCTTTGGACCAACGCATTTGAAGGCAAAATTGCTGCCAAAGGTGATTTTCTTCTGGGGCAGGTTGACTCCGTTTCAAGGCCAGATCAATCGGTCGATGTTACCGGAAATGGTCTGAAGTTAAGTCAAATGATCTCTTTGCTGGCGCCGATGGAGGCAACCAAAGGCTTGGACGGTAAGGTCGATCTTGATGGAGTGTTTCGTTTTGATGGATCTAGTTGGATACCCGAGGGTGGTGGCGATTTGGTGGTGGAACGATTGACTTGGCAAGGTCGGTTGCTGGCAAATCAATCTTTGTTGGGTATAAAGGTGTCAGGCAATTTATTTTCTGTGTCGCGATTTCGTTCTGATTTTGGTGGAGGAGAATTGTCGGGTGTTCTGCAGATTCCAATTTCAGGCGGCCAGCCAGGAACGTACGAATTGAATTTGCGTCGCATCCGCTTGGATGCGCTTGCCATGCCGTGGATTTCATCGAAAAATAGGCGTCAAACCTTAGATGCGTTGGTAGATGCACGGCTAAATGGAACCGTTGGAGACCGATTGACTGGGGCGGGACGAGTGGGGCTGTCGAAAGCAAAGTCGCTGGGATTTGGGGCGAAAGAATTTTCAGTTCCCGTGGGTTATCAAATTAATTTGCGAACCTTGCAAGGTAAGGCTGAAATTCGTCAGACTCACTTAAGAGCGTTTGATGGCGATCTTTCGGGGAAGGCTTCGATTGAATTTGGACGGAGCTTTGATGTTGATGCCCGAGTGAAATTGAATCGAATCGATTCGGGCGAACTTTTTGGTTCTGCTTTAGGCTCTGCCGATGCGGATCAAGGAATGCTGTATGGCCAGTTGTCGGTTTCCGGGAGATCAGTTCGGTCGATCGATGACCTGCAAGGTAAGTTTACCGGACGGTTGGAACGATCGAAATCATTCCAGGTGCCGCTGCTGAGGACGATGGCTATTTTTTTGAATTCCAGTCAATTGGTTCAACAGGATTTTGATTCCGATGATATCAATTTGACACTAAGCAACGGTCGAGTGAAAGTGAATCGTTTCACCTTCAGCAATTCCGCTGCTCAAGTGATTGTGACTGGATCGTTGACCACCCAAGGGCTCTTGGACTTGGACGTTGCCGCTCGTATTGCAAACCTTAACGGTGGAGGTCAATTGCTGGCCAGTGTATCGGGCAGTCCGCTTGCCGCAGTGGTTTCACCCACGGGGGCAGCCATTGGGCGAGTGACCGAATTTCTTTCCAATCGAGTGATTTACTTGCATGTGGGTGGCGGCGCCAAGAGTCCGAACTTTCAGCTGCGGACCGGGCAAGTCTTGCGAGATGAAGTCGTTCAGTCTTTCCTGCGGAAAAGTAACCTACCCAATTTGTCGAATCTGTCGAACAATCCTTGAAATCGTTAAATTCGATACCGTTGGGTGTTCGATAACGTAACTGGGGATTGGCTACGCTTGGAATTGCGTGGGGATCCACTGAGAGCAAGCAATGGCCGGTTTTCAGTTAACATGCACGGCTTTCAAGGCAACCGGACGCTTGGATGTTGTTGCGAAACGACAAGCGATGCGACAACAGTCCGTATCGTTGATTCCAGTTTTTGGCATTAGTTCGGTCTTCAGATGATTCGAGGTGGGAATCCTATGCACATGATGAAGCCAACCGACTATCGAACTGAGTCTGCAAGCGTTCGCCTAGTGATATTGGCGATTGTCTTTTTGCTGGGCGCGATGATGAGCGGTTGTAGCACCTTGTCATCTTTTGGGATCGGGACCGGCAGCAGTTCCAATCAAATTCTGAGATCAGCAAAGTCTATCAGCAGTTCTCAGGTTCAGGCCAAGCCCCTCCCGAAAGAATTGTCTGAAACGGTAATGCCAACCTACTTGGTTGAGCCTGGTGATGTTCTATTGATCGAGCCAGCAAAGTTTGATTCACCTGTTCGGTTGCCCGGCGATCAATCCGTGCAGCCAGATGGAATGGTTAACCTTGGGCAGTATGGTCGGATGCAAGTGGTAGGCCGAACCATTCAGGAAATCCAAAGCAATGTACAGTCTCACATCGAACTGCGTGAGGCAAAATCCGGTCCGATCAATGTCCGTCTGATCGATTGGCAAAGCAAGAGGTTTTATGTGTTGGGCGAAGTGAATTCACCAGGCGCTTTCCACCTTGATGGCGATGAAACCGTCTTGGATGCGTTGATTGAAGCGGGTGGAATCGGCCGAAATGCGAATGCGCATCAAGTCATCTTAAGTCGTCCGACACCTGACGGCAGTTGCCGCGAAGTTTATCCGATTTGCTACCATCAAATCGTGCAGCTGGGTGACACCGCGACCAACTATCAAATTCAACCAGGTGATCGAGTGTTCGTGCCCAGTTTGACATTCTTGGATGACCTTAAGGCGAGTCTGATGCCAGGTTACGAGAAGCCCTGCCCGAAGTGTAACGGTTCTGCCAAGGCCTGTGATACGCCCAGTCTGATGGAACTAAATGCGTTGGAGCTGAATCACGCACCTCCCCAGTAACTACCGCAATTGCAACGAGTGCAACCGCTTGTGTTATTCGTACAGCGATTTCTCGTTCGCGTTGAACCGGGCGGCAAAAGGAAGCTAACCGCAATACAAGCACGCAGCGGAAGCGAAGGAAGGCAATCGCCACTTGATCGCGATAAGCGTCGGTCTTTTTATAGCGACCGCTCGCCAAAGATAGATTCCAATCAGAATCCTAACAAGCGGAACCTTGGCAGAGGAAAATGGGGTGAAGCCTTCGCGCAAAAAAACGGCTGAAGCGATTGAATATTCGCCTCAGCCGTCGTCGATTTCTTTTTGCTGACCCAGTTGCATCGCTGCCAACCAGATTTCTGAACATGATCATGCGTCCAAACAGGCCGCTTGGGTTCCAGCAATCGCCAGAATCAGCTCGGGGCTGGGTTCGGTATGATGAGTCTTCACTGGTTGCGTCGGTCCAAGAGCACTATTCTTCGCGGCTAGTGATTTCAATTAGGTGGTAACCGAATTGAGTTTTCACGGGTCCGTGAACGGTATTCAAAGCATCACGGAAAACCACTTGATCAAATTCTGGTACCATTTGCCCAGGGCGAAATTCACCAAGAGCGCCTCCGGTTTTTCCTGAGGGGCAAGTCGAGAATTCGGCCGCGGTCGCTGCGAAGTCTTTTCCGCCTACGATTTGAGTTTTAAGATCGTTACAGACTTCTTCGGTTGCGACCAAGATGTGACGTGCTGCGGCTTTTGCCATGACTAACCTCTCTGCGGATATACTGAAAATTTCCAGTGATGAGAACAAATAATCGCGATTCAGCGAACTGATAAGTATACGCGATTAAGGGCCAATTGGCCACGCGGGGCAGATTTTAGGGTATTGCGAGTGTTCAAGAAGCAGCAGGCAAGGAAATTATTGACACAATTGCCTCAGGGTTAGTTGAACAAGGAATCTTGCGTGCTACAACCTAGTTAGATTGCGGGCTACGACCTAGCTAGATTGAAGCGGACTAAAGCCTATTTTAGTGGCCAAAGTTCATCGGTTCATGAATTGCAGTTCAATGTGGCTTGAAGACGGCCGAATGACTAGAATAGGGATTAGGCAAACAGCATTGGGACCCACTTAAGTTCCGGGATTGGATCGTTCTCATGATCGACAAAAACGTAAAGACGACTTTCGAAATTGAAATCGACGGCGAAGCCTGTATCGCACGGGCTGGAGAAATGGTTCTTGCGGCCGCGAAGCGCGCGGGGATCGATATTCCGACGTTATGTCACGACGATCGACTGGAACCCGTCGGTGCGTGCCGCGTATGTTTGGTCGAAGTGGAAGGGCAGCGTCGAATGCAGCCAGGTTGTGCTTGGGTTGTGTCGCCCGGGATGAAGGTGAAGACTTCCTCGCCTAAAATTCAACGACATCGTGATGTGCTGTACAGCATGTATTTATCCGATCATGTGATTGATGAAGGTGGTTTACCCGTCGAGACGGGAAATGGAAATCAACTTCGTCAGCTGGCCTCTAAAAGTAAGATCTTGCCCTTGGGACCGATTCACGCCCCGCGAGTTGGGCGTCCGGACGACCTGAATCCTTACATTGAATTTGATCCCGACCTGTGCATTCTTTGCGCACGTTGCACTCGTTATTGCGATGAAGTCGAGGCTGTAAGTGCGATCACACTTTCCAATCGCGGGGGCGAGACGACGATTGCGACCGCGGGGAACCGAGGGCTGTTGGATACGTCGTGTGAATTATGTGGCGGGTGTATTGATACTTGTCCCACGGGAGCGTTGATCGAAAAGAAAGCTCCTAAGCCGTTTCCGCAAGACGCCAGTGTGGTTCGAACCACGTGTAATTTTTGCGGCGTGGGTTGTCAACTAAATCTGCATGTCAAAGACGACCGAGTCTTGAAGGTGACCAGCCCTCCGCCTGGCGAAACGCTGAACGATGGTAACTTGTGCGTGAAGGGTCGTTTCGCGTACGACTTTATTCATCATGAAGATCGGATCACTCGGCCGCTTATTCGCCGCGCCGACGGGCAATTGCATCCCGCTAGTTGGGAAGAGGCGTTAAGCACAGCGGCCAAAGGATTGTTGTCGGTCAAAGAGAAATACGGCCCTGACGGTTTAGGTTTTATTTCGTCCAGTCGCTGCACAGTGGAAGAAAACTATTTGGTACAAAAGTTGGCGCGGGCGGCGGTCGGTACAAACAACGTGCATCAATGTGCCGCTACGTGACATGCTCCTACCGTCGCCGGTCTGGTGACTATGTTTGGTGCAGGTGCGATGACCAATTCGATCGACGAAATCCGCGAAACGGATTTCATGTTTGTGATTGGATCGAACACTTCGGAAGCTCATCCGATTATCGCTATGGAAATGAAACGCGCGAAATTGCGAGGGGCGACGTTAGTGGTTGCAGATCCCCGGAAGATTTGGATGTCTGAAATCGCGGACATGCACATGCAGCTGCACCCGGGCACGGACGTTTGGTTGTTGAATGCGATGATGCATGTGATCACCACCGAAGATCTGGTAGACCACGATTTTATCACGAAGCATACCGAAAACTTTCATGCGATGGTCGCGGCGGTTGCCGATTACACCCCCGAGGCAGCCCAAGAGGTGACGGGTGTTCCGGCGGACATGATTCGTCAAGTGGCTCGGCAATATGCGACGACCAAAAAGGCGGGTGTCTATTACACACTGGGGATTACCGAACATACCCATGGAACGGACAACGTCTATAGTTTGGCAAACATGGTGTTGATGACCGGACATCTTGGGGTCCGGTCTGCGGGCATGAATCCTTTGCGTGGACAAAACAACGTACAGGGAGCCAACGATGCCGGGGCGACGCCGATTTATTTGCCAGGCTATCAGTCGGTCACTGACGATGTGGTTCGAAAGCGATTTAGTCAGGCGTGGGGCGTGGAAGTTCCACCCGAAGAGGGTTTGAACCTAAACGTCATGATGAAAGAATTAGCTAAAGGGAATCTGCGCGGCCTATTTGTGATGGGTGAAGATATTGTCATTTCCGAACCGAACGTGTCCCAAGTGGAGTTAGGTTTGAACAATTGCGAGTTCCTTGTATGCCAGGAAATCTTTCACAACGAGACGACTCGGTTTGCCGATGTGATTTTTCCTGCGGCTTGTTTTGCTGAAAAGGATGGTGTGTTCACCAATAGTGATCGCCGAGTCCAACTGGTTCGGAAAGCGGTTTCTCCGCCGGGAGAAGCCAGGCAAGACTGGCGCATTTTGATTGATTTGGCTTGGGCGCTGGGTTATGACATGCCCGACTACCAGCATCCGTCAGAAATCTATGATGAAATGGTTGCCTTGACGCCAAAATTCAGCGGCATTTCGCACGCCCGACTTGAAGAACGAATCGAGGGTATTCAGTGGCCTTGTCCAACCGCAGATCATCCAGGCACGCCGACATTACATGAAGGTGGACCGATTGTGGGGCGGGCGGTGTTTCATCCGGTAGGGTACCGTCCTAGCGACGAATTGCCTGATCAAGATTATCCCCTGTTGTTGTCCACAGGGCGGATCCTTTACCACTATAATTCGGCGACTCAGACTCGTCGAGAATCTGGTCCGAATATGAAGCAGAGTGAGAATTTCATCGAAATTCATCGCAAGGACGCCAGGCGACTGGAGATTGTTGACGGCCAAATGGTGACCGTAGAATCTCGCCGTGGCCACGTTCAAGCCAAGGCCTGGGTGTCGCCTCGGGTGAAACCAGGTTGCGTTTGGATGCCCATGCACTTTGGTGAATCGCGAGCTAATCTGTTGACCAATGACGCTGGGGATTCGGTGACGGGAACTGGCGAATACAAAGTGTGTGCGGTCAAGATTCGCCCGGCTCAAAAGTCGCTGCCCGTGTTGCAATAATTGTGGTTGAGTCAAGTGTAAGCAGGGGTTAAAAATCACCTTATTGTAGGTGTCAGGCCTGGTGTTTTTAATAGCCATGGCTGTTTCGAACTAAGGCTAGACGACGGCGATACTCACTTAAGATTGGAAATTGCGTTGACTGGTGGCAAACCCTTGCAGATTATCGGTGAAAAGAGCGAACGGCAAGCCGAAACGCCGGTGATTCGTTATCTCTTTGACGCCGAAAAGAATATGCCCTCGTCCACGGAATTGTTGCAGGACGTGGTCGCCATTGAAGAGCCGATGGAAATTCGTGTCGTGTTTGGGCCAGTTGGGCAGCGAGAAAGCACCAGTCTTTCGATCACCATGCGTACCCCTGGGGATGACTTTGAATTGGCGGCTGGTTTCTTGGTAAGCGAAGGCATTGTGAAGGAAACCGGGGCGATCCGAAGCATGAAGTTCTGCGGCCCGGTACCCGAGCAAAGAACGACCAGCAACATTGTCAAAGTGGAACTTGCAGCGGATCTACCTTTCGATTTAGAAAAGTTGCAACGCCACTTCTATACCACATCCAGTTGCGGCATCTGTGGTAAGGCATCCCTGGATGCGGTGCAGAACGATGGTATGGTATCGGTTGCAAGTTCGGATTCCAGTATCGATCAAAGGCTTTCTGCAGACAGAATTCGTCAATTGCCAGAACGATTGCGATCGGCCCAGCCATTGTTCGCCACCACGGGCGGCCTGCATGCTTCTGGCCTATTTGAGATGTCAGGCGATTTGCTTCTGGTGCGGGAAGATGTGGGGCGGCATAACGCATTAGATAAAGTGGTGGGACGCATGTTATTGGATGGCCATTTGCCACTTCAGCAGCATGTTTTGGTGGTTAGTGGACGAGCCAGTTTTGAATTAGTGCAGAAGGCAATCGCGGCCGGGATTCCGATGTTAGTTGCCGTGGGTGCGCCGTCCAGTTTAGCCGTTGATTTAGCCAAACGTTTCGATCTGACGTTGATCGGCTTTGCCAGTCAACGGCGGTTCAATATCTACTGCGGCGCACAGCGCGTGTCGGACGAAATTTCTGCGGAGTAGTTTTGCGGAACTGGACTTCGACTTAATTCGTTTGAAGGACGGCGGTGTTCCGCTTGAGGTGCGCATCAGCTTTATTGCGATGGCCGGGTGTGCATTTGTCTGGTTTGCGTTGATCGATATGTTGTAAAGTTTTAGGTTCTTTTCGCCCCATGCCTGTCGCTCGCTTGCTGGAATTCGACCGAATTAACCACTGGATGACATGGTTGCGTAGCATGGGTGCGCGTGATGCCGATCTAGGTTATGGCAACTTGCTTTCGATTAGTCAGTCGGGTATTCCAGATGATGTGATGGAAAGCATGATCCTGCAAATGGAGCGGGAATTGATCAAGATTAGCGACGTGGATCGCGCGATCAATAACTTTGAACGTTTCGTCCAGGCGACGCGAAGTCCCTTGTCTTTGGGCACCTTGTTGCAACGTGATCTGACGGCGTTGCCGATCTTGTTGCAATTGTTCAGCGCTTCGCAATACTGTAGCGATCTATTGGTTCTGCAGCCAGAATATTTTGATCACTTGCGTTTGACCGGCGGTCAACCTGTCGCTGCCGAAGACTTGAAGGGTGACTTGTGCAGTGAAGTTGCGGGCCTGAGCGATCCGGTGGTGGCGGGGCGGATTATTCGGCGCTTCAAGCATCGAGAAATGTTGCGGATCGCTTATGGTGATATCGTGTTGGGCTTACCGTTAGAAACCATTACTTCACAGATTTCCTACTTGGCGGACGCAGCTTGCCAGGCGGCCTATGAGTTCCAGTGGCGCAGTTGGACACAGAAGTGGGGGGTGCCTTTAAGCCGCGATGGTCAACCGGTTGCCTTTTCAATTTTGGCGTTGGGGAAGTTGGGCGGTACCGAACTAAATTATAGTAGCGACATCGACCTGATTTTGCTTTATGCACATGAAGGAAAGACCGCTCAGAATAAGACCAATCGCGAGTTTTTTGACGCTTTGGGTAGAAGTATTGTCAAAATGTTGAGCGAGAACTCTGAGTTAGGAATGGTGTATCGGGTTGATATGCGACTTAGGCCCGACGGAAGTAGTGGGCAGTTGACTCACTGTGTTCCCGCCTTGATTGATTACTATGAAAATCGCGGGCGGACTTGGGAGCGACAAGCGTTCTTGAAAGCCCGGCCAATTGCGGGCGACTTGGCTTTGGGAAGTCAGTTTTTGCGATCCATTGAGCATTGGATTTATCCGAAATATTTGTCGCAATTTCAGATTGAAGGTATCGCTGCGATTAAGCGGCAAATCGAAAAACGATCGTTGCGTGATGGAGACGATTTTACGAATGTGAAGACGGGGCACGGCGGGATACGAGATGTTGAATTCGCGATTCAGTTCCTGCAGTTGCTGCATGCGGCGGACCGTCCTGAAATACGAACGGGCAACACGTTGGAAGCGATTTCGAAATTGCGGCAAGCCGAATGCCTAAGCTTGGAAGAAGAGCACCTACTGCAGAAGAACTATCGGTTTCTTCGCATGGTGGAACATCGCCTGCAATTGATGTTCGATCTGCAAACGCATCAATTGCCCAAGGATGATTGGGAACTAAGGAAGCTTGCGATTCGTTGCGGTTGTAAAGGTGACACTCGGCAAAATGTACTGGAAGGTTTTCTGCAGGAATTGAAATCAGTCCGTCATGCAAATCGTCGTATCTTGAATCATTTGTTGCATGACGCCTTTTCAGAGGGAGGGGCAGATTTCAAAGCAGTCACTAGGTCGGTGAAGAGTTCGGTGGCCAGTGAATCGCCTGGTGCTTGGGATGAATTTGATCGCTTTAGTGAAGTTGACTTGATTTTGGACCCATCGCCCGATCCGGAAACCATCGAAGGTGTATTAACATCCTATGGATTTCAAAAGCCCAACCAAGCGTACTGTCGCCTACTGGAGTTGAGTCGCGAGAAATCCCGCTTTCTCTCGGACCAGCGTTGCCGTCACTTCTTCGCGGCCATTTGTCGTTCGTTATTGCAGGCGGTTTCGTCGACGCCTAGTCCTGACCAAACGTTGACGCAATTGTCGCTGGTTGCGGATTCTTTGGGGAACAAGGGAGTTCTTTGGGAACTATTTAGCGATCATCAACCCAGCATGCAGTTGTGTATTCGGTTGTGTGCATCAACGTCGTATTTAACCAGCATTTTGACCGGCAATCCTGGGATGTTGGATCAGTTGATGGATTCACTTCTGTTGGATCAACTGCCAACGCGCGCGATGTTGCAGCAGAATTTGTCAGAGTTATTGCGAGGGGCAGAAGACGCGGTTCCCATTTTGCATAACTTTAAGAACGCTATGCATTTGTTAGTTGGGGTGCGCGATATCTTGGGCAAAGAGCCACTGCAAGCGACGCATGAGGTCTTGTCGGATATCGCAGATGTTTGCTTAGAGCAAATTGTTGAATTTCATTACACCTGGCTGGTCAGACAGATGGGGCAGCCTGTCGATCGCGATACCAAGCAAGCGATGGGGATGGCAACGGTTGCGATGGGCAAGTTAGGCGGTCGAGAACCAAATTATCATAGCGATTTGGATTTGATCTTTGTTTATCCTGAGGATGGCACCACCGTTGCCGTTCAAGGGCAGGCAGCGACATCGCATCAGCATTTCTTCAGTCAATTGGGCACGCTGGTCATCAAGACCCTTTCCCAATTCGGATCGCAAGGGCGATTGTACGAAGTTGACTGTCGTTTGCGACCGTCGGGAAAGTCCGGTTCGTTGGCGGTTTCATTGGCCGCATTCGACAGTTACTTTCGAACCGGCGGTGGTCAATTATGGGAAAGGCAAGCTCTGTGTAAGTCGCGAATCCTAAACGGTTGTCAGGTGCGGTTTGCGGAAACCTTGACTGGAACGATTCGTCAAATCGTTTTGGCCACTCCAGCACCGGCTAAAATTGCGAAGGAGCTTTATCAAATGCGGCAGCGAGTGGAGCATGGTGCTGCGGCTTTGAATTTGAAACGCGGCGCAGGAGGGACCGTTGATATTGAATTCGCGATCCAGTTATTGCAGCTAATTCATGGCAAGCAATTCCCTTTGGTCTTTCAGCCGGGGACTTTGCAGGCGATCCAAGCCTTGGCCGAGGTCGGCGTCCTGTCGAAATCGGACTCGGTATACTTCACCCAGGCCTACCAATTTCTTCGAGGCATCGAATCACGTTTGCGTTTGCAAAACACAACCGCACGCCATGACTTCCCTGAGGAACTTTCGGCCCTGGAGCAATTGGCGTATCTGTTGCGAGTGCCATCGGCTGATACACTGGTCGAGACCTTGGGGTATTTTCGCACGGAAAATCGGCAGCGATGGAGAGCATTGGTGTCTCAATTCACCAATTTGCCCGACTAAATGCTTGTGATCCAGCAGAAGGTTTGGGTCGACACAGCCATGGGTTCCCCAAGGCCGCCGCGTATTTTGTGGATAGTTTAGGCTGGTGGCCCCCTGCAACCTTTGTACAACCGTACTTAATCGGCAAAGGTGTGGATTCCTTTGTCTTTCGCGATTTCGGCTTGGGCCGGGGTTCCAGGCACTGGTTATCGCCTGAAACATGGCGATCCTGGGGTGACTGTGATGGTAGACTTTGTTGAAATTCTTTCGTTTGGGTTTTACCTTTTCACCGTGGCGGACCATAATCGGTAGCCGCAACGGACTGGCTTGGCTGAAATAGATAGCTTTCCGCGAAAATTCAATTTTGTTGAAGTCCCAAACAGCGGTTTTGTCTTGAGGAGAATTGGTTGTTTCCGTTTGTATTGTTGGTTGTCTACTGTGTCATATTGCTTGCGCTATCGCTGTTTGGCGGTTGGTTGCCAACGCTCTGGAAATGGTCGCACATTCGTATTCAGTTGCTAATGAGTTCGATTGCAGGATTTATGTTAGGCATTGCCCTGGTCCAGTTGTTGCCGCATTCCTATGAAATCTTAAAAGACGGCCGTTCGGTGGGGTTGACCATGTTGGGCGGACTGTTGGCCATGTTCTTTTTGATACGAATCTTTGATTTTCATCATCACCATTTCCCCGACAAGGCAAAGTCGGATGAGGGTCATGATCACCAGGAAGAATCCAAGTCGGCAGTGGTTGTTCCTAGCAAAGCGACCAGGGAAGTTACTTTAGGCGGTGAAGCACAGGAAGTGGTGCTGACTTGTGCCCATGATCACGATCACAGTCACGACCATTCAAAAGGCCGTCGTTCGGATCAACCGAGCTTGGCTTGGGTTGGACTGTTGTTGGGCCTAGGATTGCATTCGATCATGGACGGCGTGGCGCTGGCCGCTTCCTTAAAAGCGGACATGGGCATCATGAATGCCCCGGCATTCACAGCGGGACTGGGGATTTTTCTGGCGATCGCCTTCCACAAGCCATTGGATTCCATGAGTATCGCGTCGGTTATGGCCGTCAGCAATTGGGGACGAACCGAACAGTTTTGGGTCAATATTGTATTTGCGTTAAGCTGTCCTTTAGCTGCGGTGTTTGTTTACTTTGGATTGGATTGGCTACCTGCGGATTCAGGACTGGCGCTTGGATTTGCGCTGGCATTTTCCGCCGGAACGTTTCTTTGTATCTCGTTGGGCGACTTGCTACCCGAACTACACTTTCATTCCCATGATCGGTTAAAATTGTCGATCAGTTTGTTGGCCGGAATCGCGTTGGCGGTAATACTAGAATTCCTGGCGACTCATAATCACTAAGGCAGTTCTGGCAGTTCTGGCAGTGGTGGCAGTGGTGGCTTTGACGTTTGCTTGCCGACTGTCCAACCACCACCGGTGATCAATCCCCTTGCGAGGCGACTGACCGCGGGGGTTACTTTGTTATAAAGAGTAAGTGCCATGAAGATAGGTTTTGAGATGTTGATTTTGGATGCCTCGCAACGCCTGCGATGGGTTGGTCTTTGGAATCAATTTGCGATCCTGTTCAAGAGTTTTTCCTTTATTTGCTTTGCTTGCTTGGGTTGGACTCACATTGTGGCTGCGTCAAACG
The DNA here is from genome assembly GCA_041688615.1 of Mariniblastus sp. GTDB lineage: Bacteria > Planctomycetota > Planctomycetia > Pirellulales > Pirellulaceae > M30B19. Next base: position 16,456 of record JBDNHU010000395.1, read on the forward strand.
TCCTGGCGCAGGAACAGGACTTGCCTGTGATTGGAAAACCGTTGACCGATGCCCAGGCGGTCAGTCTTGCGAACTTGGCTTTGAAGGGAATGGATCAAGAGTACCCCAATAAACCGTCCAATGTGATGGCTGACGTTGCTGATGTCGTTTCACCCAAAGTGCTGCACCCAGCTTTTTACGGATGTTTTGATTGGCATTCCAGTGTACACGGACATTGGATGTTGGTTCGGCTGCTAAAGACGCAACCGGATTTTTCAATCGAAGCGAAAGTGCGTGAAAATCTGGCCAGTCATTTGACCCAAGAGAACATTGCTCAAGAGACCGCCTACTTTCTGAAGAAAGAGAGCAAGTCATTTGAACGGATGTACGGCTGGGCTTGGTACTTGCGATTGGTGGATGAATTGGAGACCTGGGATGATCCTCAGGCGAAGCAATGGCGATCCAACTTACAGTCTTTGGAACAGCACCTAGTGCAAGCAACTTTGGACTATCTACCAAAACTTAGTTACCCGATCCGAACGGGCGTTCATCCGAATACGGCATTTGGATTGGCGTTTATCCGTGACTACGCAGTCACGGTAAAGAATCAGCGGTTGATCGATTTGATTGATCAACGCTCGAAAGACTATTTCCTGGCAGATCGGAATTATCCCGCTGCTTACGAACCATCGGGCGAGGATTTCTTTTCAGCAGCATTAAATGAGGCCGATTTGATGCGGCGGGTGCTGTCCGCAGAAGAGTTTGCGGTTTGGCTAGAAGGCTTTATGCCCAGTTTAGAACCGGCCGCGATTGGTGATTTATTAAAGCCGGTATCCGTTTCGGACATTACCGACGGCAAGTTAGTCCACTTGGCAGGATTGAATTTGAACCGTGCTTGGACGCTTCGGGGAATTTCTTCGGCATTGCCTGAGCAGGATTCGCGGCGTGAGCGTTTGGAACTGTCAGCTGCCCAGCATACTAGCGTGGGATTAAGTTACGTGTTCACCGGCGATTATGCTGGCGAGCATTGGCTTGGCACGTTTGCCGTTTATGTGTTGACCAATGTTGGACTGTAACTAGCTTTGGGCGGTCGTTTAGGTGGTAAGTGCTCGACTATTTCGGGCGTTCGTAGTGAGTGTTTCGTAACGTTTGTTGTTTATAGATCGAGATGGATCGACATGGCTAAGAATAAGTCTCAACGAGGATTTCCGCCCGAACCTGGCCCAGTAAGAGTGTCCAGAGCATCTGCGCTGAATCCAAGCTGGCAAGATATTTTGAAACAACGTTGGCACTTGTGGTTGACCTTCGTGTTGGTCGTGTTGGGGAGTGCGATCGTATGGAGCTGGTCTTTTTCTGGATTAGACGTTGAAGAGCTAGAAGTGGAGATCGTTGCCGTATACCCGCATGATACCTCCGCGTTCACGCAAGGGCTGCTTTACCATGACGGTTACTTGTACGAAAGCACGGGTCAGGTTGGACAGTCGACCCTTCGCAAAGTCGAAATTGAAACAGGGAAGCCTATTGTGACTGTGCCGTTGCGAGAAGATCTATTTGGCGAGGGGTTAGCCATGGTTGGCGATCAATTTTTCCAGATCACTTGGAAGGCCGGTGTGGGCTTTATCTACAACAAAGATTTGCAGCCGGTAAAGCAGTTTGATTACTCGGGCCAGGGATGGGGCTTGGCGTTCGATGGCAAGCACTTGATCATGAGCGACGGGGCTGCGGTTCTACGCTACTTTGATCCCCAAACGATGGAAGAGGTGGATAGTAAATTCGTGATGTATGGAGCCACCAGGATCGACCAAATCAACGAAATGGAGTTTGTGGACGGGGTAATCTATGCGAACCGTTGGCGTCAGGATGTGATTTATCTGATTGACGCGATGACGGGACAAATCAAAGCCAAGGTATTGCCGACTGATTTGCTAAAGCCGGGTGAGCGACCAACGGGAAGTGATGACGGTTCCTTGAATGGAATCGCTTACAATCCGGATAAAGGTACGTTCTACATTACTGGCAAGAAGTGGCCCAAATTATTTGAAGTTCGTTTTAAATCGAAAAGTACGTCGGCGAAGTCGGCACCAGCCAAATAAGGTGGTTGCCGTTTCCGTTGTCTTCGCTGGCGGAATTATGTTTTTTGGTTGTTAAGTGCGGTGGGTATTGCTTCTTTCTGGATGAACTTCTGTGACCACAGTTGAAGATTTTTCATGTTTTGATCTTGCTCAGACGATTGCCTGCATCGCCAGCGATCTTCAAACGCCGCATCGCGGAGTAGCGGCCGCGTTTGGGCTGTTTCAAGAGGGAAACACGATTCCGTTTATTGCCCGTTACCGAAAAGAAGTGACCGGTAGTTTGGATGAAATCGCCTTGCGATTTATTGAAGACGCGTTGACCAAAGCCAAGGAATTGGCCGATCGAAAAGCAACGATATTGAAATCGATTTCTGGCCAAGACTTGCTGACCACGCAGCTTCGTGAACAGATCCTGGCGTGCCAAGACAAGAAGACTTTGGAAGATCTTTACTTACCTTACAAACCAAAACGCCGAACAAAGGCTACGATCGCTCGCGAGCGAGGTTTGGGCCCGCTGGCCGAATTGCTGTTGGCCCAGCAGAAGCTAGACAAGACCAAGAAGGCAGTCGTTGCTCCGTTTGTGGATCCGGCGAAAGACGTGCCTGACGAGGCCTCCGCTTTGGCAGGTGCCTGCGATATTGTTGCCGAAGTTTGGTCCGAGGATGCGGGGCTGCGGGCGTGGCTGGTGAAGCAAGCACAACACGGGAAGGTCGGATCGACGGTAAAGCGCGGAAAGAAAGAAGGCGGCGAGAAATTTGAGCAGTACTTTGACCACTCGGAGTCGGTTAAGCGGATTCCGTCTCACCGCTTGTTGGCGATGTTGCGAGGTCAATCTGAAGGGTTCTTGAATGTTGGATTGCAGCTTGAAGACGATGTGGTTGTGGGAGAGTTCAAGCGTCAAGTGATTGTGAATCTTGGCTTCGAATTCCGTGGCGAGTTAGTTTCGGCGGCCGAGGACTGTTATAAACGCTTGTTGTTGCCCGCCACCGAGTCTGCGGTGTTGGAGGACCTGCGTGAAAAGGCAGATGTCGAAGCCATAGACGTGTTCGCCAGTAACTTGAAACAGTTGTTGTTGTCGCCGCCAGCTGGATCGCTGCCAACATTGGGTATTGATCCTGGCTTTCGCACCGGTTGCAAAGTGGCCGTTGTTGATGGGACGGGCAAGTTCTTGACCAATACGACGATTTATCCGACGCCTCCCAAGAGTGATACTCAAGGGGCGGCAGCGACATTGAAGAAGTTGATTGAAACGTATGATATTCAATTGATCGCCATTGGAAATGGAACCGCATCGCGCGAGACCGATGCCTTTGTCACTTCGGTATTAAAAGAGGTTCAGCGACCAATTACCAAAGTTGTGGTAAGTGAATCGGGCGCTTCGATTTATTCGGCAAGCGACGTTGCTATTGCCGAATATCCAGAATTAGATCTTACCGTGCGTGGTGCCATTAGCATTGCTCACCGCCTGCAAGACCCGTTGGCAGAGTTAGTGAAGTTGGATCCTAAATCAATTGGGGTTGGACAGTATCAACACGATGTGAATCAGTCGTTATTGAAGAAAAGTTTGGAGCGAGAAGTTCAGTCCTGTGTAAACCAAGTGGGCGTCAATTTGAATTCGGCCAGCCCTTCATTGCTTTCGTACGTGGCGGGCATTGGCCCAAAGTTAGCAACGTCTATTGTTGGTTACCGCGATCAGAACGGAGAATTTCAAAGCAGGCAACAATTGCTGAATGTCCCTAAGTTGGGCAAGAAAGCTTTTCAGCAGGCGGCGGGTTTCTTGCGTATTCGCGATGCCAAAAATCCATTGGACAATTCTGCGGTGCATCCTGAGACTTACCACGTCGTCGAAAAAATGGCGTCGACCTTAAGTGTCAAGACAAAAGCATTATTGGGTAGCAGTGAAATCTTGACCAAGTTGCAGCCCAATGATTTTGTAGACGACCAATTTGGCTTGCCGACGATAAAAGATATTCTTCAGGAATTGGTGAAGCCAGGTCGTGATCCACGCAAGGAATTTCAAACCGTTGACTTTGCCGAAGGCGTTAACCAGATCGCTGACCTGGCCCAAGGGATGACTTTGCAAGGTGTCGTGACCAACGTGACCAAGTTTGGTGCCTTTGTAGACATTGGTGTGCACCAAGATGGACTAGTTCATATCTCGCAGTTGGCCAATCGCTATATTTCCGACCCTAGCGAAGAAGTGACCGTGGGGGATGTCATTAAGGTGAAAGTATTAGAGGTGGACGCTCAGCGAAAACGTATTTCGCTTTCGAAAAAAGACGCTTGAAATCGACGAAATGAGTCGTAAGTCAGAACTTAATCTTTGCGCTAATCGTCCAATGCTGGTGGTTAGGGGGTCGCCAGTTGGACCCTTCGGTGAACCATGGGGGTGCCTGAAAACGCCTGTTCTTACCGCCGGCTCATCGCAAGATTGTTTTGGATTGTTGGGGTCGATCCGATTAATTCAAATTGACTTTGTCTCCATTGGGGGAGACTGCCTTCGGAGGCGGCCAAGTTACCACGACGTTACGGCCAATCGCGTATCATAGTGACTCTGCAAAGTTTACAACCTGGACTACATTTGGTCGTAGCCCCGGCTGAAATTCCTGTCCAGCCGGCCGTGCTTCCTTTTTGTTTGGATCGGTTGCTTCTCCGTTATTTTTTGGTGTGTCATACATGAGTGAAGTTGAAGACTCTTCTGAGCCAGAGAACTCGCCTACCCCAGTGGATTCGGGCCAAATCAAGACCAGCAGTTCGGCTGAAAATCTGGCGTCGCCGAAAACCAAAGTGGTTGCTGACGCGGACATCATGATCGAAGCGCAGAATTTATCAAAGTTCTATGGCGTATTTGCGGCCAGTCGTGACATCTCGTTTAAAGTGCAACGCGGCGAAGTCGTCGCCTTCTTGGGGCCTAACGGGGCCGGGAAAAGCACGACTATGAAAATGCTGACCGGTTATCTTTCACCGTCCGAAGGGGTTGCTAGGATCGCGGGTCACGACATGGCCAAAGATCGGTTGGCCGGAGCCCAACGCCTCGGCTATTTGCCGGAAACCGGTCCGTTGTACATGGACATGACACCGTACGGGATGCTAAAATTTTTCGCCGAAGCAAGGGGCATGAAAGACAAGCAGATCAAGGAACGGATTGCTGCTGTGGTTGAAATTTGCGATTTAGGCAGTGTGATCTACAAACCAATTAACAAATTGTCCAAAGGTTACAAGCAGCGGGTGGGGATGGCGCAGGCGTTACTTCACGAACCCGAAGTGCTAATTCTTGATGAACCCACCAGCGGATTGGATCCCAATCAAATTCGGGGTGTCAGAGATACGATACGTCGCTTGGGTGAGACGAAGACAATTTTGTTGTCGACGCACATTTTGCAAGAGGTCCAGGCGATGTGTTCGCGAGTGGTGATGATCAATGAAGGTCGTTTGGTGTACGACGGACCGTTAAGCGAAATTGATCCTGACGGCGTTGGACTGGATGACGTATTCGCTCAAAAGACCGGTTACTTCGAACAGTTGGAACGTGTCAAAAAGATCAAAGAAACCGCAGCGCATGAGGCGGGCGATACCTGATAGACCAGGTTGACCGGATAAGCCTGGGGTGCATTTGGCTTTCCTTGGTAATTGATTTGAACACGAAAGTTGTAAGTTCTTGAAGCGTTCTGTTCCATAGAATGCGATCGAATTTAGAGCTTGCCACAGGAATTCTTCGGTGGCACTTGGTAGACAGTTTTTTAGCACTCGTTTTTCGAAAAAAATAATCATGCTAATTGCTCAAGTATTGACTAGCGGAAGCGAAGCCTCTTTGATGGGCTTTGTCTTTATGGCTGTGATCGACGTACTGTTTTTGGGTGTTGTGTTTTTGTTGATGACGCCGATCTTTGCGTGGCGTCCTGCATCCTACGCGGTGATGAAGCGAAACTTTATTAACTACTTTTCGAACCCAACCGGATACGTATTCCTCTGCGTCTTTGTGTTATTGACAAGCTTTGCAGCGTTTTGGCCGCATGAGTTCTTTGCGAACAACTTGGCGAACTTTGACCAGCTAAACAAAGTATTGCCCTATGTGATGTTGATCTTCATTCCTGCGATCACCATGAGTATTTGGGCCGAAGAGAAGCGTCAAGGGACGGATGAACTATTGCTGACGTTGCCTGCAATGGATTTCGATATCGTGATTGGCAAGTACTTCGCGGCAGTGTTTGTGTTTACGGTTTCGTTATTGTTTTCACAACTGTCTAATTTCGCAGTGTTGTTGGCGTTGACAGGTGGGTCGTTAGATGACGGCATCTTGATGTCAACTTACCTTGGTTACTGGTTCGTTGGTGTGGGCATGTTATCGCTGGGGATGGTTGCCAGTTTCTTGACGAACAATCTGACGGTCAGCTTCATCTTTGGCGTGGTGTTCAATGCCCCGCTGGCTTTCTTTTCAAATGCTGACGTGGTCTTTTCGTCACAGGTATGGGTCGAGGCGATGTATGAATGGTCGTTCTTACGCAGGTTTGGTGATTTTGGTCGCGGTCTGATTGCTTTGCCAAGCATCGTCTACTTTGTCGGGATCGCAGTGGTCGGTATTTACCTTAGTTTGGTGCTAATCGGGCGGCGACACTGGATGGGTGGGCGAGACGGTCAATCTTTGCTTGGGCACTTGTTGGTCCGCGCGATTGCATTGACGGTCGCGGCAATTTCGTTGGTGATGATATGCCAATATAGTGCCTTGAATCGCGTGTTACGATTGGATTTATCCAACGGCAGTGTGAATACGCTTTCGGATGATTCGCTGGCTTTGTTAGGGGGATTGAAGCCGAATGAGGGTGATTCCAAGGTCATCATGATCGAGGCTTACATTAGCAGCGAATTACCGCCCGAATACATTAGGACTCGGTATGAGTTGGTGAATTTATTGAAAGAGTTTGATGTCATTGGCGGCGATCGAATTCAGCTTCGCCTGCATGAGAATGTTTCGCCCTTTGGCGAAGAAGCGATTCTAGCCGAGAACAAGTATGGCATTAAGGTTCAGCGAGTCACGACTCGGTCGCGTGGTGCACTTCGGGATGAAGATGTGATCATGGGCGTCTCGTTTTCTAGCGGATTGCAACGTGTGGTGATTCCGTTTTTTCACTATGGAATGCCAGTCGAGTATGAATTGGTTCGATCGATTAGCACCGTCGCGGCCGCCAGTAGGAAGAAGATCGGTATCGTAAAAACCGATGCATTGATTTCAGGCGGTCGAATCAACACAGGGCAAGGCAGCCAACCCATTCCCAAAGCGAAGATCATTTCGGAATTGGAGAAGCAGTACGATGTTGTTGATGTAATTGCCAATCAGCCGATTGAATTGTGGACGGATGAAACCAAGACGACTAGAAAGTACGATGTCTTATTGGTGGTGCAACCTTCCAAAATGGATCCCTTGGAATTGTCGAATTTGATGACGGCCATTCGCACCGGGCAAGCGACCGCCGTTTTTGAGGATCCATTGTCTTATGGTACCGTGCAATGGCCGGCCGGGGCTGTGCAAGATCAGAAGCCCGAAGAATATTTCCCACTGGTGCGAAGCACGTCACAGGGGCGTATGTTTGGCCAAGTGTCGTCGGATTTGACGCCGCTTTGGAATTACTTGGGGATCCAGACTTACGCTCAAATTCAAGCCGGCGGGCGAATTGTGCCAGGCATTATCTGGCAGAAAAACACCTCTTATCCGCAGTCGCTTTTTCTGAATAAGCATTTGGAGTACCTGGTGGTTCGCAAGAATACAGGTGGCGGTTTGAACACTGAATTCATGCTGGACCCTTCGCATCCAATTACCGACAGTGTCAATGAGATAGCATTCCCTTACCCGGGTGCGATTGAACCGCTACCCAATGCCCGTTGGGACTTTACCAGTTTGGTGCGAACGGGAAAATCGGGCGCACTTTGGTTCGATGATTTCGAAAGAAGCCAAGGGCAAGAACGAGAGATCAAGCGTCTGCGAGGTCGCGAATCAGACCCTAAAGTGATTGCAGCCGAAATCGATGGCGGTGCTCAAGACGGAAGTGGTGACGGAGCCAAGGTGGTCTATGTTGCTGACGTTGATGTGTTGGCGGATTACTTTGTGAACTTGAGGAACTTGCCGACTAGTGCTGGGGTCGAATACCGCTTTGACAATGTCGCGTTTGTTTTGAATATCTTTGATCGTTTGGCAGGTGAAGATCGCTATTTGCAGATTCGTAATCGACGTCCGCCTCAGTACACTTTGGCGGTGGTTGAGAAAGAACGAGAGATTGAATGGATGCAGGTCAATGAGAAGATGAACGATTCGCAGAAGAACGTTGAATTGACCATGAACAAGGCGCGTCAAGATTTCGAGGATTCAAGCCGTCCGATCGTGAAGCGTATTGAAGATTTGAATCAAAGAAAGTTGAAGGGAGAGAACGTCGAAAATCAATTGGAGCAATTGATTAGTACGTTCCAACAGAAGGCACTGGAAGAGGATCGTCGTTTGCAAGATGAACTGACGATTCAGAATAATCGCATGAAGGAAGAAGAGCGAAAGATTCGAATGGCGGCAGAGGTCTCCATTCAAAAAATCCAACGCGGATACAAAATGATGGCTGTTTTATTGCCTCCCATTCCTCCGTTGATCTTAGGCTTGTTAGTGTTTTCGCGACGTCGTTTGCGGGAACGTGAAGGTATTTCTAAGGCTCGATTACGAACCTAATCGTTCCGCTATTTGCTGGGGGTTGGCTGTGGTCAAAAACCTGGTAGTGATTTTAATTGTGGGCAAGTTTTGCTTCGTGTTTCAGCCGTTTTTTTCAAACCATTCGTTGCACTAATTATTAGGAACTCAGTTTTGGGTACCGAACAAGTAAAGACGTTATCGTTGGTAGCTGTGGCTGCGGTGTTGTCGCTGTTGGCATTTAGTTTCCAGCCTAGAACCGTTGAAGTGGAAAATCAAGCGAAGGTGAACGAACCTTTGTTTCCAACCTACGAATCGTCCGAGGTTTGGTCGATTGAAATTGAAAAACCCGTCTCGACTATAGCCAGCACGTCGTCGGCTTCGGTTGAGAAAATCACCGTTCGACGAACCAGTCGCGGTTGGGAAATTCCTGAATATGACAATTACCCTGCCGGGAATTCCCAGTTAATCGGTCTCATTTCGGGCATTCTGGATCAGTTAAACGTTTTGGAAGTGGTTAGCGAAAGTGCGACCGATGAGGAATTGGCCGAGTACGGGGTGATGAAGCCAGCCGAAAGCGTTGGAACCCCAGACAAAGAAGGTGTGCGTCTGAAGCTAAGTGATGCTGGACAAACCGAAATTGGTGAATTGATCGTTGGTATCGAAGCGGCGGGCACCGATGGGGCAAAGAAAAGTTACTATGTCCGTCTAGCAAGTGAACAAGCCATCTATCGCGTGGCCTTGGCTAAACAGGGACTGTCAACGCGTCTACTAGACTGGGTGAATCCTAATCTGCTGGGAATCAAGCCGCCGCCAGGTATTAACGTGTCAGGCAGTCCAATTCGTGAATTGCAGCGGATGGTTGTTAGCACCCCGTCAACCGGGCGGGCAGGTAGTGATTCTTATCGGGCTGACTTTTCTATGGGTGCTCAGGTGATTCTGAAGAAGTTGGAGACCTTCCAGGAAGGTCAGTGGCAAGTGACTCCCGTTCAGCGGGTTCCTGCCAGTGCTGACTTCTCCCAAACATGGGTTGCCGCATTGCAAACGATGCCAGCGGTGGTGTTGATCAGCGATGTTGAAGCGAAGACTGCCGGATTGGCACGTGATTTGAAAGCGGGTTTGATTCGTCCAGGTATGGATTTGAGTGAATTTGAAGCACTCGGCATCTCGATCGTTGAAACACCCGAAGAGAACTACTTGATGGGCGAAGCGGGAAGAGCCAAGGTTGAAGTCAACGGAGGGTTGCAATTCCAAATGGTATTTGGAAGATCCAATGAGAGAGAATTGACTCCAGTGGTTATCTACGCAACTCAGAACACCGACAAAATGCCGTCTCGGCCTAAGCTTAAAGAATTGCCAGCGGAATCAAGTGATTGGGGCGAAGACAAGAAGCAAAAGGAACAGCTTTCGTTGGCACGTGAGTTCAACAAGGCCACCGAAGACTGGGACAAAATGAGTCAAGGTGTCGTGCAAGAGGTGGAATTAATCAATTCGCAATTGTCGCCTTGGATCTATTACGTTCCGACTGCCTTTGTGGTGCAGACAATTCCAGACATTCGCCTAACCGAAGTCAAAGCAACGCCTGCTCCAACAACGCCTGCTCCAACAACGCCTGCTCCAACCGCCACCCAAAATCCTGAAAGTGCGACGCCTCCGCCTTCCTCCGAATCATCAACAGGCGACAAAGTGGATGCCGTCGATGGCAAGGACGCAAATCAATAGTCGTTGGCAGCGTAACGGTTCTGCTGCTGCCTGTTTTATCTGGCCTAACCAACAATGGCTTCTTGCCAGGTTTCATCCTTGGCCAGGACCGTTTGGGTCGGCAAATTCCGCGTCTCGTCCAGAGGCGGATTTTGGGTCAATGGGCAGTCGGTTTCTTTAAGTTGTCAGCGGGTTGCCGATCGATCAGTAGCGAAAATGGATCGATACCGGCTAGTTCTGGCTTTTCGTCCACGACGAATTGGAAGGTGGCTTGGTTTTGAGTCATCTTTAGCCGCTGGCGGTACAGTGTCTTTCCATATCGTCGTCCAGGTTCTGCCTGGGCAAAGGCACCGATTTCTATCCAATCGTTCACCTCAACTTCGGACTCGGTTCCTTGTTCATCGGCGTAGTACTTCTTGCATTCGACGTCCAAAGTGATTCGGTACTTTCCATCTTCGATCGGTTCGCTGGTCGCTTTGATCGTTCTATTGGCGAACAGTGTGATCTTCTCGAATAGGTCATCGATTAGGTACTGATATTCTTGGGGTGTTTGGGCGAGAAGTGCATCAACTAGATCCTTCGAGGTCGGATACGGCGGGCCCTGGTAAGCGAATTTGTCGACGATGGATCGCAGGGCTTTGTTGACCTTGTCTTCGCCAATCATTTCCTTAAGGTAGTACATGACGACGCTGCCTTTTCGGTAGTGGACGTAACCTTGATCTGCCTGGACACGCATGAGTGGCAATTCGGCTAACATTTCTCGTCCCCGTGAACTCAAGTAGCTGTTCATTTCGTAGCTTAGAAATTTTCGCATGGTGTCTCGTTGGTAAGCTTTCTCCATAACCATCAGCGCTGAATACTGTGCCAAGGTTTCACTTAGAAGCGTGGCGCCTTCCATGTTCGCTCCCACAACTTGATGAGCCCACCACTGATGAGCCATCTCATGGGCGACCACGTAGTACACCATGTCGATATCATCTTCGTCTTTTAGGTCCGCAATGAATCCAATGCCTTCGGAGTAAGGCATGGTCCCAGGGAATGCTTGCGCGAAACTTGCGACTCGCGGGAATTCGATGATTCTGGCCTGTTTGTGTCGGTACGGACCGAAATTCTCAGTGTAATATTCTAACGAACTTCGAATCGATCGAAGCATGTTGTCAACATTCCATCGGTGGTCTGCGTGAAAGTAAACTTCGATGTCAACATCATTCCAGCGTTGAACGGCGACCTCATATTTGGCCGAAATAAAGG
>JBDNHU010000396.1:0-6971 GCA_041688615.1 Mariniblastus sp.
CCAATGCAGCAGATTTTCGTTCCATCTTCGTAGCGTTTCGCTCAGACCAACCCCCCAGGCTAGCCCTTTCAAATTAGGCTTTCTGGGCATCACTTCCACTTGATATCCTGCTTGAATCGCGAATTGGGCCAAGTTGGCCGGCGTAAACGTGTAAACATGTTCTGGCGCCCAAAACTTGGGATACGCTTTCCCCAGTCTTCTGACTTTAGGGCTCGAAGCGTCCGGCGTTGCCAACACAATCACTCCGTCTTTTTTCAAGACCCTTCCCCAATCTTGCAAGGTTTGCCGTACGTCGACAACATGTTCGATAACATGCCACGCCGTCACCACGTCAAACGTCTGCGGTTGGAATGGCAGGTGATCCGAGTGCACAGCATAGCATTTCAAACCGACTGAGTTGCAGTAGTCGATCGCTTCGTTCGACACATCGACGCCCGTGGAATGCCAACCAAGTTGCTTCGCCGCTTCGACGCTTGCGCCGATGCTACAGCCAACATCCAATGAGCGAAGTTTGCCACTGGTGGGACGCACTAAATCACGAATGTAGCTAAGTCGAACCAAAGCGGACGCAACTTTCTTCTTGCGATCGCGTCGGTACCCCGCGTGATAACTCTTGCGATACGACGTCGGCCGAGGCTTCGGGCCGTACTGAAACAATTCGCACGGCTCACACTTCCACAGCACCGAACCTGGGTGCACTTCCCAACGCTGTAACTGTGGCCGACCGCATAATTGGCACGGACGTTGAGGCGAAAGTTCGCTATCAGCGAAGTCACCAGCTGCGGCACCTGCTGCTCTGGCAACGATTCGCAGATTCGTTTTGTTTTTAATTTTTTCAGTCATCAATTGAACTCGTCAATAAATCACAATCAAACCATCACCCAAGTCACCCACAGGCGAACGTTAACGGGGTGCCACAACTGGGCTGGCATCCGCCACTCGAGTTGCTGATTCTGTCAATGAAAACGCTGCCCAAACCGGCATATGATCTGAAATTTCCTTAGCCGAATCGTCGGTCAAGGCAAATTTTTGCTTGAAGTTGATTACGCCTTTGCGATTCAAAAATTCTTCTGTTCGACTAGGAGAAAATAGAATGTTGTGATACGACTTCGTACCCGCGGTATTGGTCATCACCGTCGGGTCCAGCACCGATGCCCAATCGGTCCGGCCAGCGAATTTAGTGTCTTCAAAAATCTTCTTGGGATCCAAATTGAAATCACCCAAGATCATCAAATCATCCTCTTGTCCTGCATAAGTACTTTGCAAAACGTTGACCAAATCGGAAATGAAATCCATCTCAGCAACGGCGACATCGGGATCGGTATGAACGTTTACCAAGACAAACGTAAACGGATTTTCAGACTCATCAGCGCGGACGGCAAACCGAGCTACCAGAGGTTCGCGATGCAGCTTATTCTCTGGATCAGACAACACAAAAGGCTGCTCCAATAACGTCAATCGACTGGTATCATAGATAAAGGCGTAGCGTTCTTTGTAAGAGGTGTCGCCCAACCAGGGACTGGTAATGTAGTTAAACTGCACGTTGTATTCGTCATTCAATTTTGTGACGAACTCCTGAATGATTTTTACATCCTTGGAGACGACTTCTTGAATCGCTAACACATCGAATGGAAGTGCCAATTCGCGCAGATGCTTCATGACATCAGGCTTGCCCATTTTCGATTCGCCAAATCTCTGCACATTGAACGTCCCGATCATCAAAGGACGCTGACCGCGCAACGATCCGCCCGAACCAGCGGACATAGTTGTCGTCCCAGTCAACGGAGCACCATTCAACGGAGCACCAGGCAACGCAGCATCCGTTGCACCAGCAGCACTGGGGGTCGCCCCTGCCTCAGGAACGGCACCGGTGTCGGTAACGGCACCACTTTCATCCGTCGCTGCAGTCGACTTGGAACTTAGAAAATCCAGCCCTAAGTAGCTGCATCCACTAAGCCCCATTCCAGGCAGAACCAAACACAGAGTCATCCAAAGTCGTAAGTCCCTGCAGATGACAGACGATGGCCTGTTCCTGTCGGGGCACGAAACGTGATCTTCTATCGATGATAATCGCAACATTGACGCCTCCTTGCGTCTATCTGCGTCAGTCAAATTTCGGCCACCAGAGATGACCGATTAGCCGCCAGCAGCCTTGCCAGCAACAACTTGGGCCAAAGCGATACCTTACCCAGAGACGAGCTTCTAGCTTCCACTTCAATCCACAGAAGCATATAGTCCCAGGCAATCGATAACGCTAAACGGGCCAGTCGGTGGGGAGATTAGAAGAATGCTGCAGTATTTTCCAGAGCAAAATGGCAGCTAGCAAGAACATGCGACGCCCCGACCCAACTTCCTTGAAACGGCAAGCTGGCAAATTTACTAAAACGTCTGACCCGCTAGATCCCAAACTCACGCAGTAATACCCAAATCACGGCCGGTCCGGCCGATTCCGATCTACCACCCGCATGGCGATTGCTCTAGAAACTTAGGGCAGTATTTTGCGGACAAATTTGGCGCATAAAAAAATGCTGCCCGACAGGTGACTTTCATCACTTGCGACTAGGGCAGCATACCTGGTTCCAGAACCCTTAGCGTTCGCGACTCCCTTTAGGCCAAACCTTAAGGATCACACTTTCCCAGTCCTGGCCTGGGACAGGATATTGTTGAGCCACTTTCACGGTCAAGTTCTTCAGTAAGCCGGTAGCTTCACATTCAGCCTTTTCCTCAACCCACTTCGGGCCTTTGATCGCTAGCAATCGACCCAAGCTTATCCAGTTACCCCGGAACCACTGGGTAAGCTTACTTAACGAACCCACCGCTCTTGCAACACCCGCGTCAAAACGAAGATCGCCCAAAATCTTTTCAGCACGCTCGGGAAATACGGTCACCGGCAATCGCAATTCAGCAAGCACTTCTTCCAAGGCCTTGGCCTTCTTGCCAACTGATTCCGCCAGAGTGATTCGCAGATCGGGCCGCAAAATTGCCAAAGGAATTCCTGGCACACCGCCGCCCGACCCAATATCCAGCACTTCTTCGTCTTGATTCAAGTAGGTCGCCAAGTGAATGGAGTCGACCAAATCACGGGTCACAAAAAGATCGTAATTGGTGTGACGCGTAAGATTCAGAGTTTCGTTCTGTCGCCACAACGCTTGACAGTAGTGGTCCATCGGTCCGATGGACGCCTCGGGTATGACCACTCCCCATCGCTCTAAAGCAGCTACCAAAGTCGGCGAGGCCGGGATCGGTTGGGCCACCAATTCATTCCCTTCACCGCCTGCTTGCACATCGTTCCCCGAACTATCCAAACTTGGACGATGACTGCTTTCCACTTCACCGGCGGAACCCATATTTTCTGAGGCCGATTTATCCATGCCTAAATTGTTCGAAGCAGCTTCGTTTTCCGAAGCAGGGGACGGCTGGTTTTCAGACGGGGCTGATTCATCTTGGTTCATAAATTGGGTTCGATCAGTCGAAAAGTAGTGAACAATCAATCTCAGCAAACGACGGGCAGGACATCAGCACCGGCATCAGCACCGGCATCAGCACCGGCATCAGCACCGGCATCAGCACCAGCAAGGTTCTAACCAGCGGTCGATGCCAAATCCAAAGCAGCATGCACCTACAAATTAACGCCGCTGCCCAGAAAAAAGCGAGTCAAATGGTAAAAAATAGGTGCCGCGAAACAGATCGAATCGATCCGATCCAAAACTCCGGCATGCCCCTGAACCAGCGTTCCATAGTCAGAAATCCCGCGATCTCGCTTGATCGCGGACATCGTCATCGACCCGGAAATTCCCATCACGGAGATCACCATCGCCATGATAGCCGCACCATACGGGGTAAAGGGCGTAATTTTGGTCAACCACTGCAAAAGTAAAGCAAAAGCGCCCGAACACAACGCCGCTCCTACTAATCCTTCCCAGCTCTTGGTTGGGTTGATATTCTGAGCGATCAAGTTCCGCCCATACAATCGATCCCAAAAAAACTGTAACAAATCACTCAATTGAACAATCAACACCATGAAAAACAGCAACCGCGACTTACTAAATCCCCAGGTCGAATAGTTGGCCGCGTCCGTCTGCACCAAGGCAACCGCGCCGGTATTTATCGCGCCGCTCTCAAGTGGACCGCTCTCAAGTGGACCGCTGTCCATTGGATTGTAATGAACCAAATCCAAGTACAACAGCGCCGGGGCATGACTTAATGCATAAACGCAAATCAACAAACCAAAGTGAATCTTCGCGGTACGTTCCAAGAACCGTTGGTGCTCGCCCGCAAATGCGATCCGTGCCGAAATGAATAATGTACCGTAAACAGGTATCAATACGGCAAAGGCAATGAACCACTTCTGAGTTCCCGAAAACGAAGCCAGCAAATACTGTAGCGGAATAAAAACAAAAAACACCCAAAACAACGTGCGATGATCCGCTCGCCGCGTCGGCGTCATCGTTATGAATTCTCGCAGGGCCCAAAACGAAACAAAGCCGAAGAACACAACCGTTGTCGTTGCGCCAAGCACAACCGTCACGCCCAGCAAGGTATAGATTGTCAACCAAGCGACGATCCGCCGATTAAAAACGCGAATCATTGCCGGATCCACAGTGTCGCGGTACGTTCGCTTCAACCACGAACTAAACCCCAACACGCACAACAAGACCGTAATGACCACCAGCAATAATGCGATCGTCATCGAATCAATGGCGAACAAATTCCTGACCGTCTGCGTGACATCGTTGTCGATAAACGACGCAAGTAAGTTACTCATCAACGTCCCTCTTCAACTGCAGGATTGCTTGTCGACTTCGTTCCAAGAATTCATCTCTCGATTCACCTTGATGCAACCACATCGGAGCACCAATGGTGATACAGCTAAGCAAAGGGACGGGTAGCACTTCACCCCGGGGTAAAATTCGATTCAAGTTGTCCAAGTACACCGGCATCAATTCTAGGTCCGGTCGCTTTTTGCTAAGGTGATACAAACCGCTTCGAAAGGTCCCCAATTCACCATTGCTGCTACGCCCGCCCTCTGGAAACACAATCAAGGAATGTGTGGTTCCAATTTCACGAATCATGATATCCAACGGGCTATTGCGAATGCTAATAGCATGGCGATCAATCAATAAAGCGTTAAAACAACCCGCCACGTATCGCCGAACAGGTCCCGCCGCCCAATAGTCCGCAGCGGCAACCGGTCGAGTCAAAGCTCGGATCCCTTTGGGTAATCCCGACCACAACACCAACGCGTCCAAGTGACTCGTATGGTTGGCAAAATAAACCCGTTGACAAGTATCCGGTTCGCTTCCTTGCCAGCGCACGGTTGCACCACTGAGCAGCTTGGCTGTCAGTGCAAGCACCACACTGGTCAACTTTTGTCCGTTACTCATCGCTTGCCTGAAGGACCATGACACAACTTCTGGGCGACCGTCACCCGATAGCGATAATGGTAACAAGCAGGCCAATTTTCAGCGAGTCCCTGCTAATTTCGCACCCCATTGGTGCGTCCTGGCTATGGCTGCAATCCCCGCTTCGCATTTCAATCCACGACGTACGATTCGGTCCAGAATAAGCCAATTTCCCGTCGATTTCGAAATTATCGTGCTTTATTTACAGCCCCGGTAAATTTCCACGTGTTGACGCTTTTCCAAAGACATACCTCATCTCATGCCCCGATTTGTTCCCTTTTATTCAAACACTCAATAATCGGCCGCAGGTTCGCCCATCGTTTACCGCCCCGCGAAAATAGGTTCCTAGGTGAATTTTCGACACTGTCTAATTTAGAGAATGTAAATCCAACTCGGGGTGAATTCTCCAACCAGCCAAACCGACGTCAACAACACGGTTACCGGGCACTTACATCAGTTCACCGCAAGATCGACCATCCTGCGGTATCCTACGGCCTATTACTCGCACTCCGTTGCCTTTGAAGTTTGACTGGATGTAAATGATGAAACCGTTTCAAGCAACCTGGCCCACACTACCGTTTGATAGGTCAAACCGCCGACCCCATTTCGATCCAATTTCCGTTCTCACTCATCGGTGCTTTTTCCCCAACTTCGTCCCCAACGCATTACTGGCGACACTGCTTATCATCACACCAGTTTGCGATGTTCAACGGGCGTTATCGGCGCGGGTGCAACAAGCAGCGAATGCAGGGCAAGAATCCGGTGCAACTACCGACGTATTGCCAAGTTCACCGCCTTCGAAATCTGTCAATCAAGACCCTTCGCAACCGAATTTTAATCAAACGGAATCTAATTCGACTGGATGGAGCCAGTGGCGAGGGCCCCTAGGCACGGGCGAATCCCCCGACGGGAACCCACCGATTCAATGGAGTGAAGATTCCAATGTCGCTTGGAAAACCGAGATCAATGGCTTGGGGCATTCTTCGCCCGTAGTTTGGGGCGATAAAGTTTTTATCACTTTGGCCAGACCCACTGGAGAATCGTTCGCTGCAATCGCTGACCAACGCCCCGGATCGCACGATAACCTTTGGGTCTCAAGGCGGCACCAGTACCTAGTGGCCGCCCTGGATCGGCGAAGTGGCAAAATGCTTTGGCAGAAGATCATCAACGAAAACATCCCCCACGAAGGCGGACACGACACGGGTTCGTTGGCTTCTGGATCGCCGATCACGGACGGCAAACATGTCTACGCCTTCTTTGGATCGAACGGTTTGTATGCACTCGATTTTTCCGGCAAAATAATTTGGGAAAAACAGTTTGGCAAAATGCATTCCAAACACGGGCACGGCGAAGGGGCGTCACCAGCCTTTCACAACGGGACGCTGTTTATCAACTGGGACGAAGAAGGCCAGTCCTTCTTGACCGCAATTGACGCGGCAACCGGAAACCAAAAATGGAAAGTTCTGCGTGATGAGGTCACGTCATGGGCCAGCCCCATCGTCGCCATCATCCAAGGACAGCCCCAATTGATCGTCTTGGGAACGGCTAGAATCCGTGGCTACAAACCCA
>JBDNHU010000397.1:0-7014 GCA_041688615.1 Mariniblastus sp.
GGAGAATATTGGGCCGGCAGTGGTCGAAAGTACAACAGTATTGTCATGTTGACGTTGGGGACGGGAGTGGGCGGCGGAATCATTATCGGCGACGTTTCGATTGATGGTGAGAACAGCCACGGTAGTGAAGTTGGGCATATTCCCATCGATTTTAGTTCGACGGCTAGAATCTGTTCCTGTGGGAAGGCAGGGCATCTGGAGGCGTATGCCAGTGCCACGGCCGTCGTGGAACGTACAACCGAGCAGATTAAGGCAGGGCGGGTCAGTTCGCTTAGTAACGTCTTGATCAAAAATCAGAAGTTAACCGGGTTGGCGATTGCCGAAGCCGCCCAAGCCGGGGACGAACTGGCAATGGAAATCGTGATGGAGACCGCAGATTACTTGGCTCGAGGTGTCGTGGTGTTGATGCACACCATTGATCCGTCAGCGGTGATTTTGGGCGGTGCGATGAATTTTGGCGGTCGAAACCACCCGCTGGGGATTAAGTTCTTGAATCGAGTGCGACAATATGTGGACCAGCAGGCCTTCTCGATTCTGGCTCAGCGGATCATGATTGACTATGCCGAATTGGGTGGTGATGCTGGGTACATCGGTGCCGCTGGATTGGCAAGGGCTGGATTGACACAGGCCGGATTGACACAGGCTGGATTGACACAGGCTGGATGCCAGCAGTAGTTACTGCTTTGGCAATGTAGAAAGGGCTGCCGCAATCGCAAGTGGAAAGTCGTATTGGGCACAATGGGACCGCCCGAACAGGTGAATCATGCACTCAATGTTTTTTCCGCAGATATTTTTGGCCCAGTTTTGACTAACTCGCGGAGTTGTTGTTAACACATTGGGCCCAGGGTTGGTTAACCAGCAGGGCGGTTTTTGGACTAACCGAAGATTCCGTTGCCAGACTTTGCTGACGGGGTATTGGCTTGATTGGGCACTTGTTGACTGGGTTTAAGAATGCCGGTCGTGTTGGCTTTTGCGTCAATGCTTGGCAAGTCGTCCTGATCACTAGCAGTAGAATTTAGAATCGTCAGATTAACAGAGAAACACTTACGCGGAACTTATGCCGCGGAATTTTACTTGACCGAATTGAAATATGTCACAAGAAAACATTCGTAATTTTTGCATTATCGCTCACATTGATCACGGCAAGAGCACGCTTGCCGATCGATTGATGGAATACACCGGTACGGTGGCCAATCGCGAGAAGAAAGCCCAGATGTTGGACGATCTGGAATTGGAACGCGAGCGAGGCATTACGATCAAGGCGCGCGCTGTCAGCATGGGGTACAAGCATACCGACAATCAAAAATATGAATTGAATTTGATTGACACTCCCGGGCATGTTGACTTTCACTATGAAGTGTCACGGGCGCTGGCCTGCTGTGAAGGTGCGTTGTTGGTGGTGGATGCGTTTCAAGGAATTGAAGCCCAGACCATGGCAAATACTTACGCGGCTTTGGAACAAAATTTGAAGATTATTCCGGTCATTAATAAGATAGACCTTCAGCATCATCGCGCCGATGAAGTTGCGGAAGAAATTGTTCAGGTTTTCGGCATTGACCCCGATGAAATTATTCGTGTCAGCGCGAAGTCGGGCGTTGGTATTCCTGAATTGATGGATGCCATAGTGACCCGTTTGCCGGCTCCCAACGGAGCTATTCAAGTGCCGCCTCAGGCGATGGTGTTCGATTCGCACTACGATGACTACCGGGGCATAATTACGTATGTGCGAATGGTGCAAGGCGAGATCATCAAGGGGCAAAAGATTCGCTTCTTGCGAGTGGGCGTCAATCACGAAGTTTTGGAATTGGGACAATTTAAGCCGCAGCGGGTGGCGAGTGAGAAATTGAGCGCCGGACAAGTGGGTTATCTGATTTGCAATATCAAATCATTGACCGAAGTTGACACCGGTGACACGGTCAGCATTCCTGGCGAGAAGGGTGCGCCGGCTTTGCCAGGGTACAAGAAGCCCATGCGAATGGTTTACTGTGGGTTGTTTCCTTCGGATGGTCAAGAGTTTTCCGAACTTCGCGATGCTTTGTCCAAGATGCAAATCAATGATCCTAGCTTCGAATTTGAACCCGAATCCAGTGACGCGTTAGGGTTCGGGTTCCGTTGTGGTTTCCTTGGACTGTTGCACATGGAAATTATTCAACAACGATTGGAACAGGAATCGAACTTGGATTTGGTCCAAACGGCTCCCAACGTAACCTACGAAGTTCTGTTGCGAAACGGCGAAGTGTTGGCAATCCATAAGCCGCAAGATGTGCCGGATCCTGGTGATATTGCTGAATTCCGTCAACCCATCGTTCGGTGCAACTTCTTGGTTCCCGAAGAGTATGTGGGTGTGATCATGAAATTGTGTCAGGAGCGTCGCGGGATCCAGGTGACTCAAGAATACTTGGGCGAACGCATGTTGATCACTTACGATTTGCCGTTGGCAGAAGTGATTTACGATTTGCATGATAAGCTAAAAAGTTCGACTCGCGGTTACGGGACGATGGACTACGAATTGATCGGTTACGAGCCTGCCAATCTGTGCCGAGTGGACTTGATGGTTAACGGTGTGAAGGTTGATGCCTTGAGTATCATTTGCAATCGTGATGACGCCGACCGAAGAAGCCGAGTTGTGGTCAAGAAGTTGAAAGAGGAAATCAGTCGGCACATGTTTGAGATTGCAGTCCAAGCATCAATCGGTTCCAAAATCATTGCCCGTGAAACGGTAAAGGCCATGCGGAAAAATGTGACGGCCAAGTGTTATGGCGGCGACATTTCCCGCAAGAAGAAATTGTGGGCCAAGCAAAAAGAAGGTAAGAAGCGGATGAAGTCCGTCGGTAGTGTTGATATTCCGCAAAAGGCATTTATGGCTGTGCTGGATACCGGCAAGAACGACTAGGCTCGATGCTCTGAATTTGAAATCAAAAAAAGGTTAAGCCAATGTTACATCGGCTTAACCTTTTTTATTTCTGTCGGGTGTAGTAGAAAGTTTGCCCAGTCGTGAAAACGCTACCCTAGCGGGATGGCTGATACTGTTCCTGCCATTCCGGCGATTTAGCCGGCGTGACTGTATCGTCCGCGTACATCAACCGCAAACGCTCCAGTTCGGCTTTCATTCCAGCGATTTCATCTTTATATTCCAAGTTGTTGTATTGGTTGGTCTTTTCGTCTGGGTCGGTTTGGAGATCGTAAAACTCCCACTGGTCAAATTCGTAAATGTGCATCAGTTTGTATCGTTGGTTGCGAACACCGTTATGTTTCGGGCACATGTGC
This sequence comes from Mariniblastus sp., assembly GCA_041688615.1. Classification (GTDB taxonomy): domain Bacteria; phylum Planctomycetota; class Planctomycetia; order Pirellulales; family Pirellulaceae; genus M30B19. The sequence continues at coordinate 3,268 of JBDNHU010000397.1, forward strand.
ACACTAGGATATTCATAGAAATGGTAGTAGATTGACGTTCGCCAATCGTCAACTGCCTGGCCCTTTAGCAGTGGGACCATTGACCGACCTTGCATGTCGGCTGGAATCTTGGCCCCCGCAAGTTCCAAAAAGGTCTCAGCATAGTCTAGGTTTTGCACCAAGTTTTGGTTCACGCTGCCTGGCTTAGTTTGTCCGGGCCATTTGACAATCAGTGGCATCTTCAGTGATTCTTCATACATCCAGCGTTTGTCGAACCACCCATGGTCGCCGATGTAAAAGCCTTGGTCGGATGAATAAATAACGATCGTGTTTTCTTCCAATCCGCTATCTTTTAGGTACTGCATCAATTGGCCAACACTATCGTCTACCCCGCGAACACAACGCAAGTAATTTTTGGCGTATCGTTGATACTTCCAACGAACCAAGTCCCTACCAGAAAGATTGGCTTTGGTTAAGGCTTTGTTTTCGTCATCAAATGCTTCATTCCACGTCTTCTTTTGATCTTCAGACATGGTTTCTAGATTGCGATAGCCTGAACGATCGTAAGAATTGCGATGTCGATTGGGGCCTGCTTCACGAGGCGTCTGTGTTAGAGGAGCATCGGCGTATGGCCAATCTGCTGGCGGATCGGCAAATAAATCGAAAGTGATATCCATGTGCCGATCGATTTCCATTTCCTGATTTCGAACCGCTCGTGCATTGTCGTCCAGTTTGTCGAATAATGTGTCGGGTTCAGGAATATCGATATCATCGTAGAGATTCAGGTGTTGCGGTGCCGGCATCCAACAGCGATGAGGTGCTTTGTGTTGGCACATTAAGACAAAAGGCTTGCTTGGGTCGCGATCCTTTTTCAACCAATCGATGGCAAGGTCGGTAACGATTTGAGTGCAATGGCCGTCGATGGTTCGTTTGCCGGAAGCAGATTTTAGAGTCGGGTTGTAGTACTGTCCCTGTCCCAAAAGAATATCCCAATAATCAAAGCCTTGCGGATCGGACTGCAGGTGCCATTTGCCGATCATTGCCGTTTGATAACCGGTTTTTTGCAGCAGCTTTGGAAATGTCTGCTGGGAACCGTCAAATCGATTCCCATTATTCATGAATCCATTTTGGTGACTATGTTTTCCAGTCAGGATCACTGCCCGACTGGGTCCACAAATCGAATTCGTGCAAAAACTATTTCGGAACAACATTCCCTGGCTGGCCAAGACGTCAATGTTGGGAGTTGGATTGACGCCTTTTAACCAACCGTCGTAAGCTCCGATTGCATGCGGCGCATGATCGTCAGAAAAAATGAACAAAATGTTTGGCTGTTTGTTCGCGGTGGATTGATTTGTCGCCGCCGAAGCGGTGTGAGGCGAATCGTTGTCAATCCACGAACCACCACGTAAATTTTCCAGATTCAGCATCATTACAAGTAGAAACGCCGTAAAGCAAGTCGTTCGAATTAAACCGTGGGAATTCATTTGTGTATCCGTAGCTGCGCGACCACATAAATGAGTCGTCAAAGGCAATTGGGTCAGGGGCAATCGTTCGCAAGAGGTAAACCCGGGCATTGCTTGGGTGCGATTGTTGGGCGTCATCAACGTGAAACCCGAACCCTTATGGTACCTAAGATCAGCAGTGCTTTCCACAACCAAGACGGCTGATGTTGCGGCTTTGTTCGTTGGGAACGGTGCCTTCACCCGAAACGGTTGTGAATAATCGCGCACTTTCCTGTACCAAGGGGTGCCTGTACAAAATGAAATCTGTGCGGAATGGTGATTCAGACGCCGTTATGGATCGCCTGAAAGACTAAGTCAATTCCAGTCAGAACGGGTCAAATGGGGAGCGATCGTGAAATGCACCTAAGACATCACACATTGACACCACCATCACACATTGACACCACCATCACACATTGACACCACCATCACACGTTGACACCACCATCACACGTTGACACCACCATCACGAAGCACGGGGTGGTGTTTTTCGTGGCGCTTGCCTGAGGCCTAGATATAACGTGTTGGTCTTTAATTCGTTGCTTTTTTAGGATTCCGTGGTCTCCCGGCGACGCTTGATTTTTTCCCATTCGGGATCTGCTGCATGGAAATTGATGACATGACCGGATTCGTGGTCGCGAATCACAACCCCGTCTTGAGCGATTCGGCCGGCGTGCATTGCCGAAATTCGAACGTGGAACCAAATTCCATCTTCGGTGTATCGGCGTTCCAAGACTTCGCCATTTTTTTCTAAAAAGGCCATCAACTTACCGTCGGCGATCGAACCTTCGACTTCAACATTCAGGAACGATCGACTGAGGGCACCACTGACCGCGCGAGCGAAATTCTCCAATCCGGTGCCCACTTTGGAACTGATGCAAATCCCGTGCGGATAGCGGTTTTGCAAAGCAGCTAAAGCGTCGTCGGATTCAATCTGGTCAATCTTGTTTAGAATCAGCAGTGTGTCTTTTTCATCGATCTCCAAATTCTGAAGAACTTCGTAAACTGCTGCGATTTGTCGCAGCACATCGGGGCTGCTGGCATCGGCAATGTGAAGTAACAGATCCGCTTGTCGGGTTTCTTCAAGCGTTGCGCGGAAACTTGCGACCAGATGGTGAGGCAAGCGGCGAATAAAACCTACCGTATCCGAAAGCAACACGGGCCCCCAACTGGGAAGTTGCCAACGACGAGTCCTTGTGTCAAGGGTTGCAAACAATTTGTCTTCTGCCAAAACGTTGGCATCGGTCAAAGTATTCATCAACGTGCTCTTGCCGGCGTTGGTGTAACCGACCAACGACACCTTCATTCTGCCGCTTCGGGAATTTACTTGCCGTTCGCGCCGTTGTTCAATCGCGGTCAGTTCCGCCCGCAATTCAGAGATGCGTTTTTCGACCAAACGACGATCAACTTCCAATTGCTTTTCGCCCGGGCCACGCATACCCACGCCCATCTTGATCCGCGACAAGTGAGTCCACATGCGTTTGAGTCGAGGTAGCGAGTATTCCAGTTGAGCCAGTTCAACCGCCAACCTAGATTCGTACGTCTGAGCGTGAGTGGCGAAGATGTCTAAAATTAATTCGGTTCGATCCAGAACTTTGACCTGCAACAAACTTTCCAAGTTCCGGACCTGTGCAGCCGAAAGTTCATTATCAAAAATGATCAAGTCCACCGCGTGGAAGCTGACCAATTGCGCTAGTTCGGCGACTTTTCCCGAACCCAGAAAAGTGGTCGCATCCGGCTTGTCGCGACGCTGGGTCATTCCGCCAACGACCAATCCGCCTGCGGTTTCGGTTAGCCCTTGCAATTCTTCTAAAGGGTCGTGTTCGGTGATTTCATCGGTGAAAACAACTCGCACCAAAAACGCAACTTCCTGTTCAACTTTCTTCTTCTTTTCTCGATCCAGCACAGTTTTTTTTTCCTGGGGTTAATTCTGGCGTTGCTACCGCTTTACCACAATTCAACTTACTGCAGCGTCAAGGTTCCGCAATCAATGGCCCCATTTGTGGTGCCCAAGGGTATGTGTGACTCTTTTGACGCGTGCAGGCGTTTGGTCGAAGCAGTAACTGTTGGCACGACCTTAAGATTCACTATCCAGTTTCGGTGGTGAAGCCAAGCGTACGGGTGCCTGAGGATTATTGTAGACGGGATTCCCAAAGTCGTCGCTAGATGGTGGCAAGTTTTGACAGCGAAAAATGCAATCGCATTCAACCATTGGCACTGGGCAAGGCGGGGCCGAACCGATCTTGCAATGCCGTTGATTGGAGAA
>JBDNHU010000398.1:0-1946 GCA_041688615.1 Mariniblastus sp.
CTAACTTCTTAGCCCTGATCGATGACAGGGGGACAACGCACCACGCACCCAACCGACCTGCTTGGCCAAAAACTGCGAAATCGGACCCACCAACGATTCAAGTCAGGCACAAAGGTCGGCAAACCCCTCAAAATGACTTCCGGCCGGCGGACGGCTACTCAAATCAGTGGCACTCGAAGACGCCAAGATCACCTAGGAAGTCGGGCCTACGTCTGGCAACTTATTCTGCAGCATATTCCAACATTGCAATTGCATCCTGGGCAAATGAAACGGGCCTTTCCAAATGTTACCTTTGGCAAAATTACTAACTTCACCATCGCGTCGCAGATAACCAAACCATTCGCCAAACTGCGAATCAGCAAAGTGTTGATAAGACCAGTCATGTACCCATTGATGCCACTGCTGATACTTGGGATTGCCCGTGGTTAGGTAGGCCATTAGTGTCGCAATAATCGTTTCATTGTGCGGCCACCAAAATTTCATATCATGCCAGTACTCTTGAATGGGCAAATGATCAAAGCTGGTGAAATACAACAGGCCTCCATGTTGCTGGTCCCACCCTCGCTGCCACATCCAATCCAACATTTTGCAGCCCAACTCAATCAATGCTTGATCATTTCGATAGCGACCTTCGGCCATAATGAACCAAGCACCTTCAATCGCGTGCCCTGGATTAAGCGTGCGGCCGTCATAATGATCGATTCGACTACCATCGATCGCAACCGTTTCAAAAACACACTGAACATCGTCATGTACGTGATAGTGTCTGATCGCTTCAATCGATTGATCAATCCAATGATTGGCTTCAGGCAATTGGATGGACGTTCGTAATTCTTGGGCCGTGTTGATCGTGATCATGGGAAAGCCAATACCGCGAAGAGGCCGATTGGCAGTAAACTTGGGCTGAACGCCTTCAGGGTTCAAATTATGATCAATAAAACGATCAAATGCCTGCTTCGCTTTGACCTTGTAACCATCCTCGCCAGTGGCACGGGCAATTTCCCCAAAAGCGATCGCAGCGAATGCTTCACTGTAGGCATACCGCCGTTTGCGAATGGGCTGGCCGTCTTGGGCAACATGGAACCACATTCGACCATCACTGGGATCGAAGCAATGATCGATCAAGAATCTGGCGCCATGCAGAGCAAGATCCAACCATTCTTTCCGCGGCTCCACTTCGTTGTACAGTTTGGCCAATAGCCACGTGAAACGCCCTTGTTGCCAAACCCCTTTATCGGTATCGACAACCGTTCCATCGCGATCCAGAGAAGTCAAAAAGCCGCCATACTTTCGATCAACCGAATGGGCTATCCAGAATGGAAGAGTGTCCCCCAGCAAACCGTCACGATAAACGACCAGCAGGTCGCGCAAATGCTGCCGCGGCAATCCTTCACCATTTTTATCTGTCGCCCAATCCTGAATCACCGGCAATCCAGTCCGCTTTCAGATTCAGATCTTAAGAAAGCAAGCATAAACCGACGCCCGCGTTGAATCTGGGCACTGACCAATTGACGAGCCCTTTCAGCGTCCCCTGCTTCAATTGCCTGGACCAATTCCACCCTACCTTCACAGGTTAACTTTGCAATTTCAACCGTCAAAATTTCCGGACGATTCCGTTGCGAGTCGAAGACTTCGCAGATCGCTCTTTGTTCGTTGATCACCCGTGCTAATAATTTATTCTGGGCCGCTTCAATTAATAAAGCATGGAACTGAAGTTCATTTTCTAGCCAACGATCAAACTGTTGATGGGTCGCGTGGCCATTGGAAGAGGACAAAATTTCACCAGCAATCTCCCACGCCTCAGCCAAACCCCTCTGTGCCAAGATAGCTGAGACAACATTGAAGTTTCTAATTAAGCTTGAGGGCTTGGAGAACTTTGATGTCAGATCCTGGAAAAAAAGCAGATAAAATATCGTCGGAAGTATCGGAACGTGCCACTCGCCGCC
>JBDNHU010000399.1:0-5316 GCA_041688615.1 Mariniblastus sp.
ACAAGTGTTGATCAAGGTCAGCCTGAATTGCCGGTAAATCAATCGTATTGAGATCGACTTCTGGAATTTCGTAGTTATCACCGGACGACTTCACGGTCAATACTAATTTCCTAGATGCGGGGGTTGCGGGATCCTCACTGGGGACTGTCGCATAGTTAATTGTCAGCAATTTTCGGCGAGCATAAGCCAGAGCTAAGACATTCAACGTGCCCCAATCTTCGCGCTCATAACATTGATCAAGAGACGCGATCAAGATTCGTTCGGGTGCCCAACGGATTTGAATTTGCGAAGGCAACGGGAGGCGACTTTTCCACCAGCAGAAAGAATCTTCCGGCGCACATGCCCAAGCTTCCTCGGCAAAATCCAGGCGCTCAATGCCCTGAAGTGTCTCCATCAACGCCGAGTAATACACCTCGCCGGGTTGAAATTCACGGCCCGATGTGTGGCATTTGCGAGAAAACCGTTGTATCGACTGTTCCATCAATCTTGATCCAAAACAAGCGTGTAATTTGACCCAAGTAAGCTAATGTCAACAGAAACCGTTACCGCTTCCTAGATCTCGAAGAAGGAATGCTTGTTACCGTCTTCGGAAACTTTTACCGAGACGGGCGTTCCACATTTTGGACAATTTCCAGTGAAACGACGACCATCACGATTCAAATAGATACGCCAGTAAACACTGCAGCACTTGAACTTGATCCCCACGAAAGGGCGTCTGGTCGGTGGAACGTTGTCTGAATGCCCGTTCATTAATGGTCTTTGATCTGGAAGTTAGGTTCACCCGTCGCGATTCCAGAAGATGCCGCAAAGTCGGAACTAAGTAAACGCCAGTTCTTGGGAAAATTCAAACAATGAGTCGGAACAACTGAGAATTCGCTTCGCCGAACTTCTGGCAACCAAACGAACGTTAGCTGGCTTTAAAGGCGTTTTGGCTTGCAGTTAGCCCCAATCGTGACATCGGATCGTGGTTAGGTGCCTCGGTACCCGCTGTGAAACAGGCGTCGAGTTCGCAATACCCGCCAGGCTCCGCTATCATTAGAAGTCTAAGGAAAGTCTGGGGCGCGATCAGATCAAATATTTTACAGCTTGGAAGCGATGAGTATCCTACACAAAACCGAAGACCTGAAAATTACGTTGATCAGCCTTCATGGTCTCTTGCGGGCGGACCAGCCGCAACTGGGTAAAGATGTCGACACCGGAGGGCAAATTCGTTACGTCCTGGAATTGGCAAAGGATCTGGCCAAGTTACCGCAAGTGACGTCGGTTGAATTATTGACTCGGCAGATCATCGATCCCAAAGTGGACAGCAGCTACGCACAGTTAGAAGAGCCTATTTCGGATAAAGCCAAGATTGTTCGAATTCCCTTTGGCCCCAAACGCTATCTGCGAAAAGAAGCGCTTTGGCCCTACATTGAAATGTTTGTAGACCAGACTTTGGTTCATTTTCGCAAGCACGGTATCCCTGACGTCATCCACGGACACTATGCCGACGCTGGATTCGCGGGCGCGCAGCTGGCACGATTGTTACACGTCCCTTTTGTCTTTACCGGGCACTCGTTAGGCCGAGTCAAGAAACAACGACTTGCACTTGGAAAGGTCTCCCTAGAATCCATTGAGAAAAAGTACAGGATCGCCGCTCGGATTGAGGCTGAAGAATTTGCCTTAGAAACGGCTTCCATGGTAGTGACAAGCACAAACCAAGAGGTGCACCAACAGTACGAACTGTATGATCACTACGCCCCAGAGAGAATGGAAGTGATCCCACCGGGTGTCGATCTTTCATGTTTCAACCCCATTGGCGATTCCGATTTAAATGGAGACAAGGCAACGGCGACCACCATGCCTTTTCTAAGTCCATTTCTGCGAAACCCGAATAAGCCCATCATCTTGGCGATGGCTAGGCCAGACGAGCGAAAGAATTTGCAAGCGTTGGTCCGAGTGTACGGCAAGAGTCAAAGATTGCAAGAGCTTGCCAATTTGGTCCTTATCCTGGGCACTCGGCAAGATCTCGCGGATCTGCCAACCGCACAACAGGAAATCATCAAGGATGTGTTTGCGTTGATTGACCATTACGATCTTTATGGAAAAGTCGCTTACCCTAAGACTCATTCGCCCAACGATGTTCCCGATCTATATCGACTTGCCGCGATGTCCAAGGGCGTGTTCGTCAACCCCGCGTTGACCGAACCATTTGGGTTAACCTTGCTTGAGGCAGGGGCGTGCGGATTGCCGATCATTGCTACCAATGATGGTGGACCTAGAGACATCATCATGAATTGTCAAAACGGTTTGCTGGTTGATCCGTTGGACGACGAAGCGATTGACCACGCTTTGTTACGAGTTCTCACTGACGACAAACAGTGGGAGATATGGTCCAGCAATGGCATCTCTGGAACCAGGGAACATTACAGTTGGCAAACTCATGCCCACAGGTATTTAAGAGATCTAAAAGACATTTTGGCCGAGTCTCAGCCGCCTGTTTTGCAGAGTGTTAAGCTGCGCAGTCGCAGGATCACGGAATTCGACAGAATCATTATTACCGATTTAGACAACACGCTAACTGGAGACAATCAAGCGCTTGAAGAATTTAAGGCCATCCTGGCAGATAATGCTCAAATAGGCTTCGGTATCGCCACCGGTCGCAGTCTTCCCAGCGCCTTAAAACTGATTGAAGAGTTGGGCTTGCAAAAGCCGGATTTGATCGACAGTGGTGCTGGTACCGAATTGCATTATGGAATCAACCTGACGCCCGACGCCAGCTGGCAGAAGCAAATCGGCTACGATTGGAAACCGGAACAAGTCCGCAAAGTCATCGCTGATTTGGACGGCATCTATCTGCAAGAAGAAGAAAATCAATCAACCTATAAGATCAGCTACGACGTAGATTTGTCAGTCGCACCGTCGCTCTCGGAAATCAAACAGCAACTTCGAGCGGCTGGGCTGCGCTGCAAGACGATTTTTTCCAACAACATGTATTTGGACATTGTTCCCGTCTGAGGCGGGACCGACCTGTCGATTCGACATCTGTTGTGGAAATGGGGCTTTGGTCACGACCACGTTTTGGTGGCTGGGGATTCTGGCAACGACTTGGGGATGTTGTTAGGCAAGACGTTAGGCGTTGTGGTAGGAAACTACAGCCCAGAACTTGAACGACTTCGAAAACGGCCTCGTATTTATTTTGCCGATGGCCACCATGCCCGTGGCATCATTGAAGGCATCAACTACTATCAGTTCCTAGGTGACATTGTCATCCCCAATGCAAGGTTCGAAGAAAATGAACGCGCACGATAGCCGATCGATGGCCGTTCATTCGGAAAGTTCGCTAACCCTTAAACGCTTGCAGCCTCAATTGGACGCGGTGTGGAATCGCAGTAGCCTTTCCCCAATCGAACGCCAGGAATTCGAATCTCGCTTAGAAACTTACTTTGGCGAACTGTTTGATACCTTACTGGAATTGTATGGCGACCGGTATGACTTCTTCTTCCATTTACAACAAATCTTAACCAGCGCTGCGCAGGCGTGGGTCGAGCGATCCCAAAGCCTCAAGGCATTGGATCGTCAACGCATTAATTGTCCCGACTGGTTCAGTTCCCAAAAAGTCGTTGGCGGTGCTTTGTATGTTGATCTCTTTAGCGGCAGTCTGAACCAATTGCGGCAGCGAATTGACTATTTCAAGGAATTAGGGCTAACTTATTTACACCTGATGCCGTTGTTCGCGGTTCGACCAGGTGACAATGACGGTGGGTATGCGATTAGCGACTATCGTTCGGTGGATCCAAGACTAGGTACGATCCAAGAGCTGCGACTGCTGGCAGATGAATTGCGTGAAGCAGGCATTGTGCTGGTTTTGGACTTTGTTTTTAACCATACGTCGGACGACCATCTTTGGGCCAAGATGGCGCAAAGCGGGAACTACGAACACCAGCAGTACTACTACATTTTTCCCGATCGAAAGATTCCCGATCAATATGAGCATACGCTGCGAGAGATCTTTCCAACCGTTCGTCGAGGCAATTTCACTTGGCACGACGGAATGCAGCAATGGGTTTGGACCACGTTCAATAGTTTCCAATGGGATTTGAACTATTCCAATCCTGCGGTCTTTACCGCAATGCTGGGGGAACTATTTTTCATTGCAAATCTAGGCGTGGATATGCTGCGACTGGATGCGGTTGCGTTTATCTGGAAGCAAATGGGGACCTCCTGCGAAAACCGACCCAAAGCCCATCTGTTGATTCAGGCGTTTAATCGCTTGACCAGGATTGCCACTCCCAGTCTGCTCTTCAAATCCGAAGCGATTGTGCACCCAGACGATGTGGTGAAGTATATTTCCAAGAACGAATGTCAAATTTCTTACAATCCGACTTTAATGGCGTTGCTGTGGGAATCACTAGCCACCAAAAAACCGACTCTGCTGTCGCAATCCCTTAGTCATCGCCATCATTTGCCTGACCAGACCGCGTGGGTTAACTACTTGCGTTGCCATGACGATATCGGCTGGACTTTTGACGATGCCGACGCCGCAGCGTTGGGTATCAACGGTTACGATCATCGACGTTTTTTGAATCAATTCTACACCGGTCAATTTGATGGATCGTTTGCACGAGGCGTGCCGTTTCAACAAAATTTGGCAACCGGCGACATGCGAATATCGGGAACGATGGCCTCTTTGGCCGGGTTGGAACTAGCCCTGGACTTGAAGGACCCGACACAAGTTGACTTGGCGATCGGACGTATCACATTGCTGTTTGGTGTTTCCCTAAGTGTTGGCGGAATTCCGTTGCTGTACCTGGGCGAGGAATGGGGGGTGTTGAATGACTACGATTTTACCTCGGACCCAACCAAAGCCAGTGACTCGCGTTGGGTTCATCGTTCGAAAATGAACTGGGACTACTTTGACAATCTTGTCAGCGAACCGACCCCGGACGATTCTTTGGAAGCCAGTATTCGTCGGCGAATATTTACTTCGATTCAAAATTTAATCAATTGCCGCAAGTCTTTACCGGGCTTGGCCGGTCAGAAAATGGAACTAGTCTTTAGTGGCAATCCGCACGTTCTGGGTTTTCTTCGCATTTGGGAAGGGAATCGAATCACCGTCTTAGGCAATTTTTCTGATGAATCGCAAACCATCAAAGGGAATCATCTTCGGACTGCTGGATTGGGACGTTTCTTTCGCGACATGATTTCAGATCAAACGCTGGCGACTTCCCACGACTTGGTTTTGGAACCCTATCAGATTGTTTGGCTGGTGCGACAGTAAGTAAACTAATGAAACCCGTTAACGGGATATTTCCAGATCCGTTTAGGGAGCCCAAC
>JBDNHU010000400.1:0-3032 GCA_041688615.1 Mariniblastus sp.
GTAGCCGCGTCCGCGAGCGGCTTTGGTGACCGACACACCGAACTCGGCCAGCGATGTCTTGTTATCGGGCGGTGTGTACGCCAGGTGGGCCATGGCGATCAAGGACAACTTGCGGTTGGTAATGCCGAGAATTTCGTCGCGCTCGAAATTCAGACCATGGGCATATTTGGTGACATGCTCATCACTGGCGACAAAACCGAACCGCAAATATCGATCCCGCTGGTCGAGTTCGAGCAGGTGCGCGGTGATCTGGCTCCGATGCCGCTCGCCCAACGATTGAATCGGAACCAACCCTGACGGCGCCTTTGTTTCTGCCGCGCCTTTGACACTGACGGAGGCCTGTGCGCTAACAAGTTGATCATTCACCGGTGAAGAAGGTGTAAGCCTGTTTGTTTCCATACCTCAAATATAAGGGTTTTCCCTTAAACGACGAGGAATAATCCCCTAAAACCAGTGCGTTGAATAGGGGAAGCAATCCAATTTGGCGGCGGGCTGGGTGTGTCTTTCCCCGTCAACAGGGTCGGTGCACCGCACATTGCCGGTGAATGGGTCCGTGTGGGTGCGCGGGCTAAAGCAACCCAAGTGATTGTTCCCGTACGGACGCGTCAAGCGCCAGCGCCAAATGCGGTATGCCGGATCGATGGCGATTGTCCGCACCAACAAGGGTGGCACTTGACGCAGGAGCCACAATATTGTCGCAATTGGAATAAAAACAGACAAACTTTTCTCTTCGACTGGACGTTTCGTCGGCGGCCAATGCCGCGAGCCAGGCACTGTCGAACCGCATTTGATGGGCGCTCTCCATGCCCGACCACTGCGGCAGACTGGCGCCAACCTGCGTCCCGTGGTGCGGCGATCCGATCGTCACGACGCGGTGAACTCGGTTGTCCCCATCGCACGCGCGCAACCATGCGCGCACAGCCACACCGCCCATGCTGTGGGCGACCACCAACGGGGGCATACCGGTTGCGCTGTGCAATTGCCGAATTGCGCGGTCAAGTTGCGTGGCGTAGCCGTCGATTGACCCGAATACTGGCTCAAGACTGACGGCCAGATACGGAATCCTGCGCCGATGTAGCTCTGGATACCAGGCCGCCCACAGGCCCCGGTTGCAAATGAATCCATGCACGAGCAACACACCACGGCTCGACGATGCTGGTGAGAAGAGTTCATCCGGGTTGATGTGGGCGCGAAACGGCTGCCACCAGAGAAACACGCGCGCCGCCGCCCATGTTTCGACGCACCAGGCATGTGCGAGCTGCCACCTTGACGCCCGCGGAGCCGCATCCTCTCGATTGAGATGGGTCAGTGCGGCACATTGCAGTCCGATGAGGACGCTGAAAGACAGCATGATCGCGATGAACACGAGAATTGCCAATGGCGAGAGGAATCCTCCAAGGCCAACGGCCATCGCGGCGGCGAAGGTGATCGAGAACAACATCATCAATTTCAAATAGCGTGCCAGCATGTGTCTCTCGATCAGGCGTTCATCCCTTGACAGTAAACTTCACGGCAATATGGAAGCTGCGCACATCATCCGCGAATCGGTTGCCGGCGTATCGGGCCTGCGCGCCATTGCGTCTGCCGATGCCACGCTGGCTGCAGCCATCTGCGCCGTCAAGCGCTACCAGTCGCTTCGATTCCAGACCACCTACCGTGATCTTATTGCGGGAGGACCCTACCAAGCGGCCGCTCGGTTTTTTCTGACTGAGCTTTACAGCAACGTCGACTATTCAAAGCGTGATGCCCAGTTCTCACGGATCGCCGGGACTTTGCAACGGATTTTGCCGAAACAGGCGGTCGCGACGGCGGTGGCATTGGCCCGCTTGCATGCATTGACGGAAAAGATGGACCACCAGATGGGGCAGTGCTGGGTGTCGTTGGCTTCCATGCCATCCGAACCGCAACGGTACGCACATGCCTGGCGAACCGTCGGTCAGAAAGAACAACGAACATTACAGCTGGAACTCGTTTTGACGATAGGCCAGGATCTTGCCAAACTGACCAGAACCCCGGGGTTGCGTTTGTTGTTGAAAATGATGCGCGGACCGGCCCAGGCCGCTGGCCTGCCAGACTTGCAGCACTTCCTGGAAACGGGATTCGACACCTTCGCTGCGATGGGCAAAACCGAGAATAGCGCAGCGGGATTTCTAAAGCTGATCGAAGCGCGGGAATCCGCATTCATTGCTGCATTGTTCCACCCTGATTTCCAGGTTCAACAAGCTCTATCAGATGGCGTTTTGCCGTCTGATGCCAACTTCGGCAGTAACTGACGCCCTGGTGGAACGGATCGACTGCGACGCCTGTGTGTTGCGTAGACCAACGGCAATGGGGAAAATGTGTGGAGCGGGGTTACGATGTTGAATGCGCAGCCAAAAAAAAACGCCCAACCGAATGGGTTGGGCGTTTTTAGCTGTAATAGCCTGACGATGACCTACTTTCACACGGGAACCCGCACTATCATCGGCGCAAAGGCGTTTCACTGTCCTGTTCGGGATGGGAAGGAGTGGTACCACCTCGCTATGGTCATCAGGCATAACTTGTTGCCGCCTTGACCAAGGGTCAAGACAACGAATTCATAGAGTTCATCAGCACTCGGGTTTAGCGAGGATTTTTTTGACTGCGTCACTTGGCATAACAACCTTGAATCTTACTCAAAGTTATAGGGTCAAGCCGCACGAGCAATTAGTACAGGTTAGCTTAACGCATTACTGCGCTTCCACACCCTGCCTATCAACGTCCTGGTCTAGAACGACTCTTTAGGGGGCTCAAGGCCCCGGCAGATCTCATCTTGAAACGAGTTTCACGCTTAGATGCTTTCAGCGTTTATCTCTTCCACACTTAGCTACTCGGCAATGCCACTGGCGTGACAACCGATACACCAGAGGTGTGTCCACTCCGGTCCTCTCGTACTAGGAGCAGGCTTCCTCAAATCTGCAGCGCCCACGGAAGATAGGGACCAAACTGTCTCACGACGTTTTAAACCCAGCTCACGTACCTCTTTAAATGGCGAACAGCCATACCCTTGGGAC
>JBDNHU010000401.1:0-2366 GCA_041688615.1 Mariniblastus sp.
GCGCCGCCGGTGTTCTTTCCTTTCGCCTACGGCTCAAGGAAAGAACACCGGCGAAGAGGCTTGTAAGTCAATCCAAGAATCATTAACCTATACAGTATTCAGAGATCACCATCAGTTTCAACAATAAAACGGACATCCCCGTGGCTTTGCCCATTCGAACAGCACGGTCGCGTGCGTGCAATGATTTAATGCACAATTGGCTGGGAAACCGGCTATTTAACCATGACATAATATAAGCAATATTCAATCCCTTAGATAAGTACCGTTGTCCCGGCAAGTCAACAACGCAAACCCTACTATGCCTGCAGCAAACGCACAACAACAAGCCCCGCGGGCACAAGTAAACGCGGAACCACTGGACTGCGAACAGTAACGCCCAGAAAAAAAGCCACCCTAGCAGACCAAGGGTGGCTTTTTAATTCACATAAAAACTCAAGCGATCTAACGACACAGCCCTGGGTAGCAAGCCAAGTCCACTTCCGCTGGCCTCACGACCGCGTTACTTTGCCGGTGGAAACCCAGTTTTCTACCCTTTAAATCGTCAAGAAAATCTAGCTTTTCAACGCCAAACTTCGGGCATGAAGCAAAACCTTGTTCGCCTCGGCGTAATTGGGACGGTCGGGCAGCTTGGTGCGCTCAAACTCGTACCTAAATACGCGTTGCAATTCTAGACGCATTCTATCGACTTCTTCCAAGCCGATTTCACCGTGACGAATCGGTAACAGATCGTCAAGATAAGGCGTCATGTCCACCAGGACTTCGCCTTCCTTTAACGTGGCAACGCCCGAGAACAACAATCGCACCAAGTGCATCAGACGCTTCCACGGCACGTCTCGCCCGCGGCGCAAAGTTGCAAACAATCGGGTAAACTGAGCCGATACATACTCGTGATACGTATTGAAAACTAGCTTCGAAAGAAAGCTCTTTCGGATCGCCACTAACTGCTCACCAGCCTCAGTCAAGGTTTCCAATTCAGGACTGAACAAGCATTCCAACGCAGGTGGTTGAGCCTTCAAAGCCATCACCATAAAACGTTGCAATTCCAAATACGATTCTCGCTCGACGTGCTTCTCAATTTGTTCGGGCACGCCAAATAACGACCAATAGCTGGTCCCCTTGGCCAAGTACACGCCGCGATGTTCAATTTTCGATTGTTCGTCTGCCAATCGATAGGCATGCGACCCGGTCAAGGCACGCAGAATCGCGCGGTCGAACAATTCATCAACAGTATCCGCTGGATCAATCTCGCGACTGGATACGCTTGAGATTGGCATCACTTCGTGTTCACGTAACCAAGTTTCATAGCCGTCAACAAAACGTACGCGATAAGAGTCTGGCGGGTTCATCCCCTGACGGACAACTACGCCCACTGCACCACGCGGATGCAGGACTCGTCCAATATCATTGGTCAAATCAACTAAGGTCACAACATAAGTTCCGACCGCATGTAACCAAGTTGGTTGGCTAATGAAGTCTTCGTAAGCTTCGCTCGAGTAATCCATGACGGGCTCTAATCAATCACCTAAAAATCAGTAAAGCTGGTCGAAGTAGCCAACAAAATCGTTGAATCGATTTATTGGAGATTCCCGGCCTCAGCTTGAAATAAAAGAAACATGTAACCGCCCTGCCCAAAAACCACACAACATTTACTACCCGCATCTTCAAAAACTCAATTTGCGATCGTCGCTTTCGCAAAGTACCTTTACGAAAGTGAAACTTTTCACCTAGGGCGATGGAAAGATTGAAACAAAATGAACTCACACTAAATGTGTACAAACAAACACATCCACGAGCTGATCTAATCGACATCTCGATGATCGAATGCATCTTTTGCTTGAATTTTCACAGCGTGAAAAACATCCTCACGCGTTGAGCCACACCGAGTTTTACACGATTAATAAATTCGTTTTGCCAAAACGGCCACGTGTGGCAGTTCAATAGATATCGCAACATAACCAGTTAAGAAAAGTCTTTTACATACAGCCTTCCACTCGGCCCACTTCTAACACCAATTGCTTTATGAAACAAGTTGCTCGTCTAAACCAAGCACAGAATCCATCAACAAGACCCATTCGACTTACCTGCCTAAATCAAGGACAGAATGCACCTAGTCTACTTCTATTGGCCGCTTTTCGAAATAGGGTCGGCTGCTTGAAGAAGCTTATCGTTGGCAACCTTAAAGGTAGGTCAAGAAGCAAGCTGATTTTTCAGGAAAAGCTAGAATACGCGACACTTTTGACTAATTTCGTCCGCAACACCGTCGTACCTGCATCACTGCAAACCGGATCAGCACTGGCTTAGCAACCGGTGCTTGCCTTGCGATATTTGGGCGACAACATGGCGTTAAAACTAGGGCTCCAAGGCGA
>JBDNHU010000402.1:0-6459 GCA_041688615.1 Mariniblastus sp.
CAAAGACGCGATCATCATCAAGATCAAGTGAGTGACCGATGCCCAAAGCTTACCCCACACGATGGCAAAGGGCGGCAAGGGACTGGCCAAGAGCATTTCATAAGTGACGCGTTCTTTTTCGCCACTGATCGTCCCGGCAGCGAAACTGGGTGCTAACAAAGAAGCGATCACAAATTGACCCAAGAAGAAAAAGTCAACAAGTTCACGGTTGGCTTGTGATTTCTCACTAAGATCCAACCGAGTCTGTTCCGGCCACGCGAAATAGATAACCGCGGCCAATACCAATTGGAACACCAACAACATTACGAATGATCGATTGGTGCGTAAGTTCAACATCAATTCACGATGCAGAACTGGATTATTCTGAACCCACATAGATCAATAACTCTCCCCGCGGTATGCTTCATTTTTACAGCTCACGTCGTCACTGTTCCCCCAATGATAACATACAATTGTGCTCCCGGGATACTAACGCTTAGCATGGACGGGAGAACCGTTGGGTACCGAAACTTTGGCTACTAAAACTGAAATCTTCGCCTTGGTGGGCTTTCGAATTGTCCAGAAATCGATAACCGCCCATTCGCCAGTTGCCTTCGCGTGCCCTTGGGCAACCGATCCGTCAGGTGACGAAACTGAATTCCATTTGTAAAAGCTGAAAGAGGGCTTTGCTGTTTAGAAGGGATCCGATGCAATTTTGCTTCACTTCGATCGAAGAACGCAGCATGGAACTCGCCGGCGATGCCATTGTCTCATCACCCAAAGTGGTTACCAATCACGGGATCAAGATCGCTTCCCCAGCGGCAGAGGTCTGGCCTTGGTTGGTGCAATTGGGGCAAAACCGAGGCGGTTTCTACAGCTACAGTTGGCTGGAGAATCTGATCGGTTGCCAAATCACCAACGCGACCTCGATTGTTCCTCATTGGCAGAACTTGTCGATCGGTGATGAAGTCAGCTTACACCCCAAGGCGATCAAACTTTCGGTGGCTTGCATAAAACCCAATCGCCATCTGGTTCTGGTGCAAGAGCGACCAATTCATTGGACCTGGAGTTTCAATCTAATTCCAATCCCGGACACGAATCGGGAGCCCCAACATTCTGACCGGGCAACATCCTGGCAGAAAGAAGACCTGCCACTGGATGACGTAAAGTCCATCGGACACACATGCCGACTACTGATCCGCACGCGATGTGCTTGGTCGGGTTGGGCCCTGACGCCAATCCTATTTCCCACCATGACGTTAGGACACTATGCGATGGAGCGAAAACTGTTAACCACCATCAAAAAGCTCTGCGAATCAATTCCGGCCCGTTAGCATCGGTGACCTAGAAACATGCGATCACAGAAAACGCTTACCGTTGAAACCAAGAAACGACACTCTCAGACCGGCCTGGCAATCCAGAGCAGATACAGAGCCGATCTCAAAAGACTGCACGCAAAGACATTGGATAGAAGCGGCTTAATCAAGAATGAAAACTTGCATCTCACCATTTCGACGCACGGTCTACTTTTAAAGCTTGCGAACCGATCCGCTGACCGTTTACTGTACCCCGGACACGTCGGGCATCATTTCGGCAGCGACGGTTTCGTGATCTTTGGGGATTGCGGCACACAGGTTCCTTAGCATGCCGGCGAATACGAATTGGTGCAACGGATAAAGAGCGTACCAATAGGCGAGTCCGAAGATACCCATAGGGTCAAAAATTGCGGTTTGCCGTACGGTACATTTCCCACCGTCTTGCGCGACCTCGAATTCCAACCACGCGCGTCCGGGCACTTTCATCTCGGCCTTCAATCGCAACAATCGATTCGGTTCAAACTTCTCCACTCGCCAAAAGTCGATCACGTCGCCCACTCGAATCTGCTCGGCATGCCTTCTCCCTCGCCGCACCCCAACGCCGCCGACCAGCAGATCCATGAACCCTCGGATTTGCCAAAGCCAAGTACCGTAATACCAACCTGTTTTGCCGCCGATGCATTGAATTGGCTTGAAAGCATTCTCGGCACTCGCGTTAACAACTTGGGTGCGGGAATCAACCAATCGCGAACCAAAACGCACACCACCCCAGCGCTTGGGTGTGGAACCCGATGAAAAAGCGTCTGACCAACGGGTCACCGCAAACTCTTGTTCTTCGCAGACTAATGCCCTAGCCACTGCCTCTTGGGTCGATCGCGGGCGAACTTGAAAATATCGATCCGCCAAATTGTTCGAAACCAAGGTTGGATTCCGCAGACTCTCTACCAACTTCCTGCCGACCCGCGCGTACAAAGGGGTCACCAAACCCAACCATAAACTAGACAGATAGGGTGTCAAAAAAGGCACGGGGATCATCAATCGCCGTAACCCTCGTTGTTTGGCGTAAATTTTCATCAGCTGTCCGTAGGAAACCCGATCCGGTCCACCAATTTCAAACACCAGTGATTCGGCTTCCGGAAGATCTAAAGCTTCGGTGAGATAGGCCAGCACATCTTCGATGGCAATCGGTTGCGCTAAGACATTCACCCATTTTGGGCAAATCATGACTGGCAAACGTTGAACCAGGGCCCGAATCATTTCAAATGATAAACTGCCTGACCCGATAATGATCGACGCGCGAAATTCTACGACCGACGCCGCTGACGTTCGCAGAATATTGGCACACTCTTGCCGACTGCGCAAGTGCTGGGACAGACGCTGATCGGGATTGCCCAGTCCGCCAAGGTAGATAATGCGGACCACCCCCTGACGCGTACAAGCGTTTGCGAAATTTTCCGCAGCAACTCGATCTAATTCTACAAAATCTTCTTGTGCCCCCATCGAATGAATAAAATAATACGCTGTGTGGACACCCATAAGTGCCGCATCCAGCGAAGCCGGCTCGGTCACGTCACCAAACACCGCCTCCGTAGAACCGGTTACATCCTGCTTTAAGCGTTCCGGGTTTCGACTCATGCACCGAACCGGGTAACCCAACCCTTCCAATAGCGGCAGTAACCGACCTCCCACATACCCAGTGGCTCCGGTTAAAAGAACTCGATTTTTATCGTTGCGGGTTTCGGACACGGGTGATTCTTTGAAGTAGATTGGAAGGGCCGGGCGAAAACCGAACCAACAAGCGTAACCTTGTTCATGATCTGTTATTCGCCATGGAGCCTGTTTCTAGAAACAAGGTCCTTGACGCAAGCGGTTAGGTTCCAGCAATTGCGTAAGATCTTACCCGTATTCTGGCCGCACAGCTAACGTACGATCCAAGCAACGTTCAGCAAAACAATCGTCATCTTTGACTTGGCCCCGAATGGAGGTCGTGTCCCGGTTGCAGCGTCATTTGGATGGCTTTGCAGCCAAAACAGTCCTGATCAATCGTTTGCCTGAAACAAGCGGGCACCGGGAACCAGTAAATGAATACTGCTGTGAATCAGGCCAACGTCCTGAAATCAAGTCCAATTATGAGTATTTTGACGGTTCGATGAATTCAGAATTCCCGTTAAAATGAACTTCTGTGGTCTTATCCTGGCAGTCGGGGTAGACTTGAGTAAACAAAGACCCAAACCACATCTTCAGCTTAATAAGGAATGGATTGATGAAACGCGTCTCAATCGTTTTGCTAAGTTTGTTCGCCTTGCTGACCGCCGGTTCGCTGGCAATGGCACAAGACCATGGCCCTCAACGCAGTCCCCAATCACTGTTGCAGGAAGCCCAGCAACTACACGAAAACGGCCATCATGAGGAGGCCGAGCGTTTGGAAATTCGAGTGCGAATGATGGAGCAAGATTTTCGCCGCCGAAAGCAAGAAGCAGGGAACGAACCCAATCATGAGAACGATGTCGATGAAATCCGACAAGTCCTGGAATTATTACATCGTTCTGCGGAACAAGCCGAACGAGGGAACAACCCTGAATTACAGAATCAATTGAATGAAAAGGTGGACTATTTAGAGGGTCGGATCCGAATGATGCAGGAACCGCATCAAATGCATCCACAGCAAGATCCCGATAGGCACGCCGATCATAATTCCGAGGAAAATCCGCACGGTGACGCCGATCATGACCACGAACATTCCGAACAGCAATTGAGTGAAGCTAGACAAAACCAACAGAACGCACGGATGCGAGAGCAAGCCGAACACCGTGGCCAAAAAGATCATGCCCAACAAGATCATGCCCAACAAGATCATGCCCAACAAGATCATGCCCAACAATTGCGTGATCGCCAGGCAGACGACATGCAGCGGGAAATGGAACAAGAGAGCCGGAAAGTCGACTTAATTCGCAGCGCTGCCAATCATTTGCGAGAGGCCGAAATGCATGATATGGCTGAAGAGCTTTTAAACCAAGCGAACGAAAGAGAGAATCAACTTCACGAACGTCGCGAAGAGATGCGTCGCGAAGAGATGCGTCGCGAAGAGATGCGTCGCGAAGAGATGCGTCGCGAAGAGATGCACCGCGAAGAGATGCATCGGGAAGAGATGCATCGGGAACCAGAACAGCGTCGGCGCATGAACTCAGGCCAGGATCGACATCCAGATCATCGATCGGCTGGCCCAGAACCTCATCCAATGCAGAACCCGATGATGCACGACATCATGCAACAGATGGAAGAACTGCGGCAACAAATGCACGAACTTCGCGACCAAATGGGCGAACTTCGACCCTCACGCCGGTAGTGGTCCAAGCGACAGAAAGTATCAACTTGACGTTACAAGATCACCACAGGCCAGTAGCCCAACGTTTGTAAAGTCAAGGCTAATTGATTCGGCGCAGATTTACGCAAGCCGAAGGAAACCGCCCGGCAGAAAATTGCTGATCCAGTTTGCTGAAGCTTGCGAAAACCTGCATCGTTTTTTCATTTGAAACCCTGGAAAGCAACTCCAATTTAGTTCGCTTAACCGAAGGTGTGCCGTCAACCAACCCCTTAGAACGCCTTCAATAAAACACAAACAAACGGCTTCCTTTTAAGTCTGCCGAACTTACTCTCGCGCGGAAATTTTTGAATTTTGCAGCGTTGTAATCGACATGGGCTTCCCAATCTGGTGGGCGATGGTCCAATTACCAACTCAATAGCAAACAACCAAGCGAATGATCACATCGCAAGTTTGCTTCTGCTGGCAAGCCATTCGCCTGAAAGCATCCCAGCGCTTGCAATTTCCGCAAAGGCCGCAATTCAATTGTAAGAACATCCCTGAGAACATTTCCGCATATCGCTGCGTATGACTTGAAAATGCAAGATCGGCGAACATAGCGAACACAACCAACACGGTGCCACAACCAACACGGTGCCACAACCAACACGGTGCCACAACCAACACGGTGCCACAACCAAAGTTGATTCCAACTTTGGGTTCCTCATCTACTTCGCGACCCGCGCGACTTGGCAGAGCAATTCAACAAGCTTGGCTGGGTCAATGCAACTTAACCGTTGTCGCAGGGTTTTAAGTTTCTAGCGAAAGGTTTCGGGTGGCGGGCCTGACTTATCTTCGACCCAACCGCGGTCGGACTTCGACCCACCACATTTGGACTCTACCTCCCTAGGTGACTTGATTCCCGGGACGAAAACGAGTGTTTTCGCGATTGATACGAAATTCAGCCGGGAATTTATGAAAGTCCGGTAGAAAGTCGAACAAGACATGCGTTTCTTTAATTTATGGAACACTCGACAATTGGGTCGGATCCAAGTTCAACTTGACCTGACCGGTTGCGGCCAAAATTTTTCGGAAATAAGTGAACTATGAAGACGTGGAAAGTTGGAATTATTGGCGGTGGACCAGGAGGTCTAATGACCGCCTATTCGCTGCAGAAAATAGTGAACAACCCCGTCCAGGTGACTCTGTTTGAAGCCAGTAATCGTCTGGGCGGTAAGATCCTGACGCCGCAATTTGAAACAGCTCAGGTTCGCTACGAAGCGGGGGCGGCCGAGTTCTACGATTACTCGGAACATGACCAAGATCCTCTAAAGGAATTGATCGCCGAACTAGGTTTACCGATCAGTCCGATGGGCGGTTCGGCGGTGATTATGGACAACCAAGTTCTGTCCAACATGGATGATATTTACGATCAACTTGGACCGCAAACTCACGGTGCTTTAGTGGACTTTGACCAAGTGGCCAAAGGTTGGTGCGCGGCACGAGAATTTTACGGTTCGGACTATCCTGACGGTTCCGACAAAGCCCCTTCGGATGAACGCTTCGATTCGGTTTTAGCGACGGTCAAAGACGCGACAGCCCGCCACTACCTGAAGCAATTGATTCACAGCGATCTGGCAACCGAGCCCGAATTGACCAGTTGCTTGTATGGAATGCAGAACTATGTAATGAACGATCCAGCGTACATGTTGCTTTACGGGATCGACGGTGGAAACGAACTTTTGCCAGAAGCTTTGGCTGCCAGACTTGATGCGAATATTCGCTTGGGGCACAAAGTCACAGAAGTTGAAAAAATAAATTTGGCGGACACCACCCTCACGAAGTCAACAGACGCTTCGGTCG
>JBDNHU010000403.1:0-8998 GCA_041688615.1 Mariniblastus sp.
AATCCCTGCCGTTAAACGGCGGTAGCCTTCGTCGGGAAACACGCTTAAAACATAATTCCCAGGTAATGTTGAAGCAAAACTGGCGGTATACCGACCGGGTGCCGTTTGTTCAAACTTCAATTCCTGAGACCCCTCTGGAGTCATTACAGAGGTTTGCATCGACAGATCGTTCAAAAAGGTTCCTTCCTTATCAGCTGCCGTCACCAAAATTTCTGTCTTCCCATCACGTTGCTGAGTCGCCAATTGGAACTCGCCGTCCTTAGAAACATTTCGCATCGTCTGCTTGGCCATTTGCGTGAACAGTTTCTCATAGACGTCTGTATCGATCCAAGAACCCGTCCAGCGATGGCCCGCATCTGAGGTAAACACCGTCGATCGCCCAAGCCCATACTGCCAGGTCGACAGTAGCGTGGAATTTTCACCCTGATCGTCCGGTTGGGACGCGATTAACAATTGTTCAACCAACTCGGACTCGCGTTTGGTCGTGTACACGTAACCCTTATAGTTGGGAAGCGAATCGGTATCGACATCACGAAGCATCGGATGAAAATTTCCAGCCGGCATTCGAATCGCCTTGATTCCGCCTTCGGGCTCAAAAATCAAAGGCTTTGTCACCCGCCTGGCTTCACGTTGAAAAATACGTGGTAAGGCTCGATTGTTCTTGACAACATAGTATCGACCGCCAGTCGTTTGAGCCAATTTACGCATCGTCTGATGGCCAGCGGGTCCATGAGAACCCACCGCAACGGTAGAGATGATGATTTGATTTTGTTTGTACTTTTGCACCAATGCGTTGCTGGGCGCTGAAGGGTCACCGTCGCTAATAATGATCATCTGCTTAGCAGCGGCAGGCACGTTAATCAGTGCCTGCAACCCCTTTTGCATCGCCGGGTCAAACGTGGGCATATCACCGGCATTCATTCGCCCCAACAGGCCTAACATTCGGTTCTTGTTGATAGGCGATACCTTGTCCACACCGTTGGGCAATTTCCACAACCAATTATCAACCCCTCGGACATTGTCCCAACGCAACAATCCACAATAATCGATCGGGCCAAGCACCTTGATCGCTTCTTGAGCAATCACTTTCTGCCAATGATTGCCATCAGCCGTTTCACAGGCGTGCATCAACAGCACCAACGCACCCGAGGCCGCCACTTTATCGTTGCGAATCTCAAATTCAATCGGTAACGCATCTTCCAACCGGGTATCGTTCCAACCACCCACGCCAAAAGATCGGTCGCCGCCCAGCATCAACAGACCGCTACCCATCCGCGCGGTGTTGGCAACCAACATTTCGATCTGATCTTCGCTAAACGAAAACCCACTCTCAGCATCCTCGCCACCGCTGCGAGGCACATTGGCAAGAATCACCAAATCATAAGGTACTAATTCATCAAGTGTGCCGAACAATGCATCCGTTGAAATAATGTCGACTACGATATCATTCCGGCGTAAAACTTTTACCAGCGTGTCAAACTCGCCAGGAAACGCCGAGTCTTCAATCAACAGGGCTCGGCCTTCACCCTGGATATTGGTAAACGCTGCCGCCTGATTATTCTGAACCGAATCATCAACCTGACCTTCATCCGGAATAAACAGCGCTTCCACATTAACCAATGCCGATTCTTCAGCCTTCTGAGGAATGCTGTAAACGTTGGCACCTGGTTCAAGCGTTACTGGTGATTCAGAGAGAATTTCGGAATCTGCCGCCGCGCCCACTCGGCCTACACGCTTAATGATCCGCAACTTACCACTGATAGGCTTTGCCGATTCAGGATTCTTGGTCGGCGGATGGTTGGTCAAAACCGTTCTAATTTCAAAGTTCTGGCCTTTCCGCAAATTCGCTGGCAAACTGACACGATCCACCGATACATCTTGATCCCACAGTAGCTGAACAGGGACGATATCGATGCCGACACTGTCATTGGACAATTCTTGGGCCGCTTGAAGCGCGTCGCCTACATTTTGATTTCCATCAGTCAGGATCACCACACGTTTGGCAGAATCGTCCGGGAACGAAGCCTTCGCTAATTTCAGTGCCGCTTCTAGATTCGTTGAATTTTCACGAAGATCCAATGAACTTTCAAAACGACCAAGGTTCGGGATCAAACTATCAATGGCAGGAAATTCTACTTTCGCGTTGCCACCAAAAATGATGACTCCGGCTCGATCGTCTGCCCGTCGATGCTTCTCGACTTCTGCGCAAACATAGTCCAGCATCAACTTACGCTTGTCCGCCGGAACACTTTCAGATTGATCAAGTAAGTAAAAGACGGAAACACGATCACTCTGTTGGCGCCATTGAATGCCAGCCAATGCGAAAACGATCGCGGATATCAAGACTGTCCGAAATACAATTGCCGTCCATCGCCTGGTGAATCCCAATCCCGAAAGGCTTCGATAGCTAAGCCACCAAATGACCGGCAATATCATAAGTAGCAGCAAGTACCACGGTGACGAGCAGCCTAATTTTTCAAAAAACATTTGCCCACTCCGTGACCCATTGTTGCTGGTTGTCGCTGCTCGGCTTCCATGCGTTTGGCACTTTCGCTGTTCCGTAAACTTATCCTTGAAGTCAATGTAGTGCTTCGATCCAAACAGTTTAACACAATTGAATGAAACATATCGCTTGGATCGACGTCCATGCGGACGATCGATGTCCGGTCCGCCTACAAGGTTTGGCAGGCTAAAGTTTAAGTGCTGCACACCTAGGCTGCAACAATCATTCGACGGCCAAGAGCCAATCTTAAGCTCCCTTTAGAAACACAGTATTCGCCGCCGAGTCACAAAAATCTGCCCCTTCCAGAACCCTGCCTCACGAAACCTCGACAAATTCCATTTTTGTGAAGCCCGACCGGCGACATTTTCGTTACGCGAAAAAGATGAAACACTTGGCACCGCTGCAAGGCAATTCCCATGAATCTACCAATATCCGAAACTTAATGCCGCCGTTCTTGAAACAAATCGCTACGAGATTGCCGAATCCTCCCTGCAGAAAATTCGCAAGACCAGCAACGCAAACCCGACGTTAAGGACCGGTGAAAAATCTGCAAAAATGCGAATCAATCGCATCTTCTTTGCCGCCCCCAAGTTCCCGCCGACAGTCTCCAAGCCAACCACCGCTGACGTCTTGCCCGCACTCTTGGTCCACATGTCAGCCCTGATTTCATGTGAACCTCCAGACCGGCACGGCGTTCACGAATTTCCCGTCGCCAATCGTACTCCAAAAATCCGCCTGGAAAATTTGCCTGATGCACTCTACTTGGTCGAAACTTGCAATAATGCTTTGCATTGCCAAGTTTATTTCTAAGATTGTGATTCGTCAACGCCGTAATTCGTCAAAGGGATGCCGGTGAAACCACAACCAGCCCTAGCCCAACTGCAAGCGATTCAGACGCAATTGATCCGCTGCGAAAAGGTTCAGTGCTATCGCTGGGCTACGATCGGAATTAGCAGTTGGGTCGGACTAATCCCCAGTTGGTTTCAATCAGCATTCGTCCACTCGCACCCTAGCCGTTCCGGGCAAGGGAAATTTCGGTTTGGCGACGGGTTGGACAGTCTACCCGATTTGTCAGCGTCATCCTTGGCGATTGCCATTGATGGCGGACGCCCGTTTCTTTTTAATTTTGGATTTGCGTTGCCATTTTGAATCTAGCGATCATTGGTTCAAAAATGAGTTGGCGTTACTTTCTAGGTTCTCAATTCGCGAGAAAGCAAACGTTAGAAGCGGTCCATGATTTCGCCCCTTTCTGTTTGGTCACTGCTTCGATCAGTGTGTTACGAGTTGAATAAAATTTGCTGCATTTAATCATGTTGCCCGTAATATGGGCATTGTGCCTTAGCTGACGAATTTTCGCATCTCGCCGTTACTTGCCTGCAAATGTTGGATGGGCTCCGATTTGGTATCTTGCGACAGGCATTGCAGTTCTGAGTCTTGGTCAACCCTTTGCCGCTTGGAAAATGACGTTAATCTTTGGTGTCGGACAATTGCTTATGTCTTGACTGCTATTTCACAGCCAGACAAATCCTGCATCCAACCCAACTTGAAACACGACCTGTTGATCGAAAAAAACGAGCATCGCAAGGGAAAAAAACAACAAAGCCCAGCGCAGTTCAAGGCCCGTTCCAGCAGAAAGTGATGCTGCGAAGTTCGATTACCCGTTGCATCGTTTGTTTCACGAAAAAGCACGATTGTCGATCCTGACTTGTCTGATTTCAAACAAACACGGACGCGAGTTTATCGATCGTAAAGAAAGCTGTGGTCGGTCCGATGGGAATCTAAATCGCCACTTGCAAGTTCTATTGGATGCCTAATGTTTAGACACCCAAAAGACCGGGGCAGGGCGAAACGCATCTTCTACTTTCTCGGTTACGGCAGAAGGACGAAAAGCGTTTACCCATTACCTGCTTGAACTCGATCGAGTGCTGATGGACGCTCAATTGGCCGCTCAAGCGAATGCCGCCAACCGCTCCAAATTTTTAAACGAACCCAACCACAATCTTGGCTTGGCTGATTTCAGCTAGAATTGCGTTGGGAATAATGACGCCGCATGCAAAGCGTTTGTACCCGGCGTACAGGGAAACTCTATTCGAAAAATCACCGACGCTCAAAAGTAATTGGTTCATCCCTGCACGCAATACGCTGCTTGTGGTAAACACCCTATTCTTAATTTACTTGCTGTTTGAATTTACCCGCTTTTGGTTCCGACAATTCCCCCAAGGTTTCTACGACGCGGGCTAAGCTGACCAAGGTGCCTTTTGGGTGACGATGGCGGTGGTTATGACCACTGCGATTGTGCCCCTCATTTTTCAACCTTCGTTGAGATACGATCCAAGAATCAAAACGATAAGAACTTTGTCGAGGTCTTGGGGTGCCTTAAACTTTCTCTTTGGCCTCGCCGTCATCAATCGGATGCGGATTTATATCGACGACAACGGCCTGACACGAATGAGGATTATTGGCTTGCGAGGAATCGTTTGCGTTAGGGTTGGGCTGGTTTTGGTAAATTACAAAATTCGAAAGCAGCCATCTTTCGGCTGGTTGATGGAGGCTCAAGTCTGGACATTCCAGGCAACGATCTACCTGGCGGCCCTGACGCCAATGAATCCAATCGCCCACACTTACAACACGCATCAGATCTTGACAGGACAATTTGCGTTCGTCGTTCAAATCACTTATCACGATATGTCGGACGAAGGTTGGATCGCTGCCAGTTGCTTGCGGGACACGGAACATTCAATCATTCGCGAAGGTCTCGCTGCGACGATGGTCCAAAGGGAACAAAACGCGATCCATACCAACGACCGGACGCCTTCTTAGAATAAGCGACCAGCCAAAAATGGTCGGTTGACCCATAAGGAACAGCCGAAGTCAACCGAGGATCGCGACTGGCGACACTTCCAGGGCTCGCGTTTTTTCCTGAAAGCCCTACTCCAAAACGATCGGCGGTGCCCGCAGTTTCTACACAATGGATCGCTTTGATGGCAACATTCAGACATTCAGACATTCAGACATTCAGACATTCAGACATTCAGACATTCAGACCAAGCCCACATTCAAGCCCTTGAAAAATTGATAGTGTATGCCTACCAGTGGTACTAAAAAACATGTCTTGCCAACTACTGGCGTCAAAAATCACAGCCCTGTTATCCGGGGCAGCCGTGTAATCCGAGGCAGCCCTGTAATCCGGGGCAGGCCTGTAATCCGGGGCAGGCCGGCGGAGACCAGGAGACGGTTAGGCGGACACAGGTAAGCAGCATTGGACTCAAACCGACTTACCGCTTCATGTAAATCCTCCATTGCCTTGGACCTAATTGAAAATTCCCATTTTTTTCTTGGGAACAATCGAATCGGTTTTCCCGATCGCCTTTTCACTCTTCCGCACGGCAACTCGAAAGTCTTTATCCTCATTTAAGGCGGGGTGCCCGTCCAGCAGCATTTTGTGAATTTGGTGCGCATCCGCATGCAAACTCGCTTTTTGCAGTGCGAAGGACACAAGTAGCACCACGGGTTGAGTCTCGTCCTTGTCCCAAGCGTACAATTCGATGGCCAACAATTTGGCCTCGGCAAATTGCCCTTGTTGTATGTGGTCAAAAATGCGAATCCGTTTGGACTCTGGCCGATCAAAATCAATTCTCAGCACCCGAGCGAAACCTTCGTCCGCGTCGCTTTGGTTCCCTCGTCGTTCATGCCAAGCAGCCAACGCCATTTGTACGTCATAGTCGTCTGGATGTGAAGCTGAAATCGCAGTTGCCAATTGGTTGGCCTCATCGAATTGATTGAACGCAGTATAGGTACCCAACAACTCCAGTGCAGCCTTAGGATCCGCTGAACTTTCCGACAAACTTTCTAAACTCTGACCGATCGCCGCTTCCTTTGCGACCTCCCACTCTTTCAATGGCATCACCCGATGCATAGCACACAGGTTACATTCACCGATGATCATTTTTCGGCCTAAAGGAATCACCGGAATAAAGATCACACAGAACCAAAGTCCGGTTTCGTAATCCGATAAGATCGCTTGGCTATGACAAGAATCGCAGAAGCCACTTTGCGACACCAAATTTTTCTTGAAGTAATAATGAGTCCCGATTCCATTGATGGTTGTTGGCATCTGTAATTCCCTGTGCAGCAGTCATGATTCAAGCCGACATTATTTTGAGTCGAATTATAGCCGGATTTTTCTCGCTGTGTTGTATCGTCGCAGGTTTTGACTGTTAGCCCAAACCAAGCCCCTTTTTTCTTAACATCGGTTGGATGTCCCAACCGTCTCCTACTAGATA
Source organism: Mariniblastus sp. (assembly GCA_041688615.1). GTDB lineage: Bacteria > Planctomycetota > Planctomycetia > Pirellulales > Pirellulaceae > M30B19. The sequence continues at coordinate 6,787 of JBDNHU010000403.1, forward strand.
CTTAACCAACTTGATAGATTCTACCACTGAATTACTCATCGCCAAAACCTTCCAAGGACCCAAAGTCAATGTTGGCCGAAATCATCGCGATCGGAGACGAATTGACCAGCGGACAACGACTGGACACCAACAGCCAATGGTTAAGTCAGCAGCTAAGTGACCTGGGAATTACAACCATTTGCCATCAAACCATTGGCGACTATTTGCAACCAATGGTTCAAGCCTTTCGACTAGCTGCCACTCGTGCTGACGTGATCATTGTGACCGGCGGTCTGGGCCCTACCGCGGACGACTTGACTCGGCAAGCAATCGCCTACGCATTTGCCACACCGTTGAAATTGGACCAAGCCAGTTGGGAACACATTCAATCGCTTTTCAAAAAGCGAAACTTCCCGATCCCTCCAAACAACAAAATCCAAGCCATGTTTCCCGTGGGTGCCGGAATCATTCCCAACGCGACCGGTTCGGCACCCGGTATCGATTGGAAAATTCCTGGGAAAACGGTCAAACGATTTGCGTTAATCGACCAGCCGGATTCAACATCAGCGCAAAACGCTAAGTTTCAAGACAGCATCAATGGGCAAACTCCGCTGAAGTCGAAAATCGATTCGCGTTTCTTTTGTTTGCCTGGCGTTCCTGCGGAAATGAAAGACATGTTGTGGGCAACGGTCGCGATTGAATTAACCAATTGGATGGGTGCCAAGAAGAAAATTATCACTCGGCGAATCCTGAAAACATTCGGAGCCGGAGAAAGCCACGTTGAAAGCTTATTACCAGACCTAATTCGACGCGGGAATGATCCACAAGTGGGCATCACTGCCAGCAAAGGCACGATCAGCCTGCGAATCGAAGCCCATGGCAAGGACGCCCAGCAGTGCGAGCATAAAATTGCGCCTGTTGTGAACACAATTCGCGAAACGTTAGGCGATTTGGTTTTCGGCGAGGCCGAACAGGAACTAGAAGACGTCGCGACGCAACTACTACAATCACATCGGCAGCAATTGACGGTCATCGAATGGGGAACCAGCGGCCTTGTGTCTAATCTGCTAGGCCAAGCAGCGAAGCGAATGACTAAGTCGGATTCCGTTGCTGAAAACGACATTACAATTGAAAACACTGATGGTGATTATGGTTTCCAAGGTAGCGTCATTTTGAACCATGCTGCGGCCGTTCAGAAATGGCTGGCACCAGACGCCATTTTCGAATTTGAAAAACTGCCAAGCCAACTTCGCCGCCAAAATTGTCAAACGGTTGTTCGTGACCTAGCACAGGTTGCCAGCACCCGGTTCCAAAGTTCGCTAACGGTCGCCGGTGGCCCTCTACCAAATCCAGAAAGCGATGGCGGCTTGATGCAATCGCAGGACGAGCAACCGTTCTTGTTTCAAATCGCAGCAATTAAGCAGTCACAAACAGGAACCCAACTCTATTCCAAATCATTCACGGTGCTGGGACACACCAGTATTTGGCAGACTCGGGCAGCCAAACAAATCCTAAATCATATCCGGCTCATCCTAATGGGGAAAATCCTACCGGATGCTGATGCCGACCATTCATGATTTTCGAAAGATCGTTACAGCTGAGCAAGCAGTTGAACATGCGTGGTAAGGGCTTGCCGAAGAAAACTAACAACCACCTTATTGCCCAAAAATAAGCCTTGTCGACGATACTCTTATGGCCTCACGCACTGCAACGTTTGAATTGACCTCATTGACCTCATTGACCTCATTGGGCTGCCGTTCTTGACGCAGTATACTATCTAGCAACTCAATGACTTCTTACAAGTATTTTTGTTTATCATAAGCCAGCAGATCAACGTGTTGAGCGCCCTTGAAAACGACCAAGCGTTTCGGGTGGTTCGCGGCTTCATAAATTCGTTTGGTTTCTTGGATGCTGGTATGAAGATCCCGGTCACCACTGACGATTACTACCGGACAGTAGATTTCGCCAAGGCGATCTATCGGACAAAGTTGATCGGGTGTTATCCCCAAACGCGGCTTTAATTGAATCAGCAGCAAAGGGGCGACGACATGATGGAAAAGCCCAATTCGCATCGCCAACCGGTTACGGACGGCCTGGGTAATAGTCGGATAAACAGATTCAAGTACGATTAGGTCAACTTCCGGGGTAGCCAGCAATGTCGCCGCCCCACCTAAAGAACGTCCAATAATTGCGATCTTATAATTTGGATTCGATCGTCGGACGTATTCAACTG
>JBDNHU010000404.1:0-5419 GCA_041688615.1 Mariniblastus sp.
CGGCACGAAGCTGACACAAATCGACATTACGATGTCTCCAAGCAATCGCAGACAAATTTCTCCAGACTATTTCAAACAAATCAAAGATACCATCGCGGCCGCCAACGGACAAAGTGTGCTGATCGTTGGCCACAGCAATTCGGTTCCGGAGATTATCAAAGAACTGGGAGGCGACGCGGTCCCAGTCCTTTCCGAACAAGACTATGACGATCTTTTTATCGTAACCATTTATGCCCCGGACCAAGCCAAAGTCATCACGCTAAATCAATCGCCAAAAACTTGAAGCCAAACCGCCGCCACCCTACCTACACTTGTACACCTATGCGTCGTTAAGAAGTGTCCCTACCACAGCATCCCCCCTGTCAATACGGGCCAAGAATCAACACGGGCCAAGCATTCACGAAGCCTCTGGGGGCAACTTATTGATGACGGTAACGGGCCAAGGCCACCGGCGCCCTTATGATCGTAGCCAAGAACAGCATTGGCATTGCGACACCCAACCAGACCCCATTCCACGGCAATCCGCCGGGGCTTACGCTCGCAGCAAACTTCGCCGCAAGACAGACCGATGCCGCCAGCGAGGTTCCCTAAAGACACAACACGCCTAACAAGTAGTTACGCCCCACGATTCCACTGCGGACCGACATCGCAATCCAGTAGCATGAAATCAAAACGATCGTGACCGGCACCAGATAGCTATAGGACTCACAAATTCTTGCCAGTGAATTCCCGTTGTACTTGTCCCATAAAAACACCATCACAATGGCCAGGAATGTGAAACTTGCCACGACCAACCATCGCCAATGTTTTCCTACCCAAAAGACAAAAGCTAGTAGCATCAAGGCGGTGAAGCAATGCCACACAATCACATTCAACAACACGATCAGACGCCAGAATAACGATACGTCTTGAAGTCGAAAATCCACTCGACTGACTGCCGGCAGCGTTGGGTCGATTTGACTTTGAATGGCATTGGTCACCCAAGACCTTATCCCACCGAACATCAAATCCCAATAGTGCCACTGACCAGCGATTGATGTGCAAACCGCAGCGACGGTCACCACCAACAAAAATCCAATGAGTGACCCTCCCACAATAACGGCGATCTTGATCCCCATCAGCGTATCGCAGGCAAACGGACGGGTCGCATCAAATAGCGATAGTTCCGCATCGCAATGTTTGTATTGCATTCCTGCTACCAATTCGGTGGCCATAAATTGACTCCACATCGGAATCAAGACGATCGCTGCCAGCCACCGTTTCGCTGAAAATCCACGTCCCCAAGTTGGATTCATCCAAGGCACCAAGCCGATCAAGGCAAGCACTCCGATCGTCATCACAACAGTGAGCAATAAACCCATAGACGATCGCCTTAGTTCATGTCGCACCTGTGCCATCAGGGGACCGCTGCTTGGGTTGCCCCAATCCAGTTTCGTTGCCTCAACGGCACCGCCAGACACGCTGCCAGAACCTGAAACACCCAACGCTGCGGACAGCCACATGGCCAAAGGAACCACGATACTGATGGAATCACCCGAACGCTGCCGTTGCACGAAAAAGATGGCGGCGATGGTTGACCCAACGCTCAACGCGATCATGACAAAGTATTCGTACCATCTCAATGAAAAATAGTCTGGGTTTCCAATCGCTAAAAAGAATGGTTCATCTGCCGATTGCAAGTCATATCGGCTGATCAGCAGTGCCGGCACCAAGGTCAACACCGCAGCGATCGCCAAGAACTTTTCTAATGTATGAAAAAAGGACCACGGCATCCAATCCAGTGGAAGGTTCATCCAATAGTAGCAGGTCTGGGTGATGAGCGACGGCGGCAACCAACCCTACCTGCGCTCGCATCCCTTTGGACAATTGCTTGACCTTCTTTGATACATCCAGGCCGAACGTCTGCAATAATTCTTCAGCATATCGACGATCCCAGCCCGGATAATGAGCGCAGGTATATTTCAACAACTGATCAATCCGCATCCAATGTGGCAAGTCACGCTCTTCGGACAAGTAGCCAATCCGACTCAATACCTCGACCGGACACTCAACCGGGTCCCGACCAAAAACCTGTACCGACCCCTGTTTGGCTTTCAACAAACCCAGCAAATGCTTGATAAACGTCGTTTTCCCCGCACCGTTGGCACCAACCAGACCGTACGCAAGACCTGGCTTGATTTGCAAACTGACGCCATCCAACGCCATCATTTCCCCAAATCGGCGGGAAAGATTTTCAACACGGACAACATTCTCACAAACGATTGAATCAGGCATCTCATCTACTCCTTGGCTTGCGATTGCTGCATTGCCGCATGACGCTTCTTAAGCAAATTTAACACTTCTTCAAACGAAAAATTTAATTGCCTGGCTTCGGCTAGTAACGAATCCGCTCGCTGGCTCAATATCTTACGTTGCTCGGTCTTCCGAATAGGCGAAGTCAAATCAGATACATAAGTGCCTGCCCCCTGTTTCTTCACTAACAACCCCTCGGCATGCAGGGTGTCATAAGCTTTGACAATCGTATTGGGAGTAACACCCAATTGTTGAGCCAGATTCCGAATCGGGGGCAATTCCGCTCCAACTTCAAGTTGTCCCGATGCGATCAGGTATCGCACCTGACTGACAATCTGGCGATAAATTGGCACACCGTCTCGCAGTGATAGTTCGATATGCATCCAAGACTCCTGTAAGTATGACTGTTCCACAACTATGATACAATCTACTTGTCATCTCAAGCGACAATTTTCGTGCTCATGACGGCACGACAGTCCAACCAGCAATTACCCCCGCACAGAAATCCAGGCGATTCATGGGAAAGAAGAACGATCACTGCGGAATTTTCGCTAGAAAAGCCAAGATTAAGCGACTCAACGCACCTTTGAATCAAAAAACTAGTTTGCCGCAGGACGCATAGTTGCGCCCGATTATCAGCAGAAAATTTGTGCTCGCAGAATCCAGCACCGATCCAGCCGGGTAAGCGTAGAATTGTTTTTGGCAGAAAAAATGCGCCAGAACTTAGCGTTTACAGAGGTGATGCATGGCGATTGCGGCGACCACGGCAACGTTCATGGAATCCACCTCCGGCGGCATCGGAATTCCGACGATCTGATCCACCCAGTCCAACCACTGCCTGTCCAACCCTTCAAATTCGCTGCCCAAGATCAGCACTTGACGCTTAGCCGCACCCACAGAATTCAGCGGCAACATCCGTGGATCAACCTCGACGCCGAGCATGCGAAAGCCCACGTTCCGCAACGCTTGCAACTGGGATCTGACGTCGTCACATTTAAGAATTGGCAAACCTAACGCATGCCCCATCGAAACCCGTAACACTCGCCGCGAGAAAGGATCCACGCTGCGACGGTCTACCAACAAACCCGCCACCCCCAAGGCTCGTGATGACCGAAGAATCGAACCCAGGTTTTCCGGTTGCGACACATAGGGCAACGCTATCAGAGTACACGATTGCCCACTCCCCAACCGATCCCTATCGGCAATCCAATCCGTACCAAGTACTCCGACTGGCGTAAGGTCTGTGTCCGGCGTAAGGTCTGTGTCCGGCGCAAGGTCTGTGTCCGGCGTAAGGTCTCGGCTTACTGAACGGGAAGGCGGTCCCAGCTGTGCGTTTCCACCGTCAAACCATTTGCGGGCAACTTTCAGTAATGATTCCGGCATCTGCCGCATGCCGCAACCTAAAATCCCCGAATGAAATTCAAAGCCAACCAGCTGTTGAATCTTTTCATCTGAAACACAATAGACGGGCAGATTCTTCCAGTCCAGGCGTTTTTCCAGTTGCGACGTTGCCCATTCCACTTTCCGGTGGGCGACCAATAAAGATTCCACGTGATAATCTGATTCCAATAATCGTTGGGCGACAATGCGTCCCTCGGCGATGAATGGCCCTTCATCGGAACACAACCCATACCGCCAATCCTGGCCGCTGGCATGAGTCGCAGGGCGATGCACTTGAGCGGATTGGGTGACCTTCAGATCGCGATAAGCCGCCAGACGGACGTCGGTCAGGTCTTCGATGTTAATCAAGTTCATGCGTTGCGATCCCTGCACCCATAAAAAGACCACGAAGGGGATCGTTCCCATTCGTGGCATCAATGATTCTCATAAACCGCAGTCAAGCTTACTTTACGACGTCTTTCTCTTTGTCGATCACGTCTTTGAATGCCTTGCGGAACTTGTCCAACTTGTATTGAATCATGCCGCAATAAGGATTCTTTTTCTTGTTCTGGTTGTAATAATCCTGGTGGTCGTCCGCCGCTGCGTAAAACTTGCTGACCTCGGTGATTTCGGTCACAATCGGATCTCGAAACGCCCGAGCCTCACCCAATCGGGCTTTGTATTTTTCGGCAGAATTTTTCTGATCGTCGCTGTGGTAAAAGACCGCGCTACGATACTGGGTCCCCACGTCATTTCCCTGGCGATTCAATGTGGTTGGATCATGAGTCCGCCAGAATACTTCCAGCAGTTTTTCATAGGAAACCACCTTCGGGTCAAATTCAATTTGCAGCACTTCAGCGTGACCGCTCCGCCCTGAACACACTTGTTCGTAAGTCGGGTTATCGACTTGGCCACCCATAAAGCCGCTGACCACTCTCTTGACACCTTTGACTCGTTGAAAAACGGCCTCGGTACACCAGAAGCATCCGTTGCCAAATGTTGCCACCTCTAACTTGGGTTCGGGTTCAGTCTTCGATTCGTCGTTCATGTTTTCACTTGCTCTGTTGCTTGCTGAATTCTTCCGAGAAGTCTTCGCGGTTTTCTCTTGAATTTCGGTTCCAACGGTTTCAGAATTCTCTGAAGCGACCCAATCTAATTTGGTCTCCGCTGCAATGTCACGAAAGATCTGATCGGTATCTACCGCAGCACCACAACCTGCGATTCCCAAGACTTCCACCCACGAGCAGAAAATCCAGGCGGTGATGTTCAGTTTGGTCAACATGACAATTGATCCCCTTACAAGTAGCGTTCACGTAAGTTGACCCCAACGGCCAATCACTATTTCTTACAAAATTGGGAAGACAGCCTCTGAGCCCGAATTCCTGTAGGCCCTAATTTACAGGTCACAGCCCAAACTTCGTCCACCCCAGAGCCGCAAGTCACTTAAACTTGCATGTCATCAAAAATTCAAATTCAATCGCCAGTCAAAGGCGTTCGCCCCAGGCCTGTCGATTTTCTGGCTACTACAAATTTACATTCGGGCCAGCATCCAGTCTGACCAAAAGCCAATTGGGCCGGAGTTATCGCCCTTTGCCAAACCGTTTGTTGCCCGGCTAAAAATCCACTGGGCCCTCTAATTCTAGCGGATTTAAACCGTCCGAAGCTACCTGAAACGTCGGCCCAACCCAGGCATTTTTGCGTTTATTCCAAAAGCACACAAGCGGAACTTTTACGCAGGATGCCGCCC
>JBDNHU010000405.1:0-5735 GCA_041688615.1 Mariniblastus sp.
TCTGGAGAGACAACATTCTGGAGAGACAACATTCTGGAGAGACAACATTCTGGAGAGACAACATTCTGGAGAGACAACGCGTTTGCGATCCCAAGCCACCGGTCATCGCCAAGCCATGGGTCAACGCCAAGCAGCGGAGTCGCTGACCGGCGATTGACCTTGTGGCATGATGGTGCGTCCGCGTTTTGGGAAACTCTATTCTGCCGCGTCCAGACAGATGATTTCGTTATCGTTGCGGATGTAAATTCGCTTGTTGGCGAAGGCCGGCATGCTCCACACAACCGGTCGACCAAACGCGGTGTTGCTGGGATTGATCACATGAGTACGATCCAGTTCGGTAAACCCTTCGTCAGTCAATTCACCGATCACCAGATCACCCAATTCGGTGAAGAACCAAAATCGGGGACCTTGCTTAACAATGAACGCGGTCCCATTGCCCGCCTTGCGATCACCCACAGGTTGGGATGTGGCGAACAGTCGATTTCCTTCGGGCAATTTCAATCCGCAAAGTTCACCGCTTTGGTCCAAGCCAAAAACTATATCTTTCACCAAAAATGGCTGAACATTTACCGGCGAGATTGCATCGCGCCCCTTGTCTCGCCAAACCTCTTCCGCCTGGGGCTTGGAAGGATCCAACTTCAGCAACAAACTTTTCTTACTGTAACCGGCAACGTAAAGATAATCGCCAACTTGGATCGGAGTCATAATGATCGATCCGCTAGTCGCTTGATACGGGAATGACCAGTAAGGTTTGCCGTCGTCTGGGCTAATCGATCGAATCGCATTGGTGCCGCAAATAATCATTTGCCGAACTCCGCCTGCGGTAATAATTTTGGGTGGTGAATAACCTTGCTCCGGCGAAGTTCCTGAACGCCAAAGTTCCTTGCCATCCACCTTATTAAACGAAACCACGTGCGACCCTTCGCCGCCAGCCAACGTAATAATTTGATCACCGTCAATCAACGGATGAGCAGCGTAGCCCCACAGCGCCGATTTGGTGTCGTATTCGGCCTTCAGGTCGTGAGACCAAATAACTTCGCCCGTCTTGATATCGAAACAAAACATATTCCCTTCGGCGCCCAGCGTGTAGACTCGATCGGCTTCCACACAAGGCGTGCAACGAGGACCCGCGGGGTAAGATATGTCATACTTCACTGGCAATTCGTGCTTCCAAAGCGTCTCACCAGACGTTTCATCCAAACACAAGACACGTTCAACACCAGAAAATTGCGAGCGTTGAAAGTTATCGACCTTCACATTATCCGAGGTCACATAATCGGTGATAAACACTTTACCCCCGGCAACGGCAGGCCCCGAATATCCGCCGGCTAGTTTCTTCTTCCAGACAACCTTCATTCCCTCTTTTGGAAATTTTTGCAGGATGCCTGTTTCATTCCAAACGTTGTCACGGCCCGGCCCCATCCACTGGGGCCATTCGTCCGCAAAACAGATAGCTGCAGACCGAGACAAAAGATCTCCACCCAAACCGAATTGAACTAACGACAACATCAGTACCCAGACCCACGATCGCTTTGATGCGAACTTCATTATTGACTCCCTAGATTGTTAACCAAGCCACCAGCCCGCGAAAAAGGTCGCACGACACGCTGCCGTACCGAAAATCTTCCGCCAGAAAAACCGCCGCGACTCTATAGGCGTTCATTCGGGTCTGATTCGCCCATTTCCGCGAAACCACCCTACGGCAAACAGTTTAACATCTGTACCGACACTTGACCTACGGGCAAGTAAAGTCAATTTTGCAAATAGTAGACAATCCATTGCCAACGCTGACTTGCACAGCCTTCCCTCTCCCGCCCGGCACACGCCCAGTCGGAGTCAATCCCATTACACACAGCGAGTGTAACAGTGCCGCAACTCGCCAAACCAAGCCAAACCAATCCAAACCACGCCAAACCACGCTATTGACCCAACGGACGCAGCGACCTACCTTTCCCCCATGTTCTACCACTGATGCTGCGTTCACACTGTTCGCATTCCACAAAGCATCTTCACCCATTTCATTTCCATAACGCCTGCCACTGTTTAAGTATCGCGATTCCTGCTGGAACTACTGCCCTGCCCTAAGGGTATCGATGTCAATATTTAAAAGTCAAACAAATATTCCAGAACTTGGAACTGCATCGTAAATGTCGCTTGCATCAGTAGTTTCGTTGGTTGGCACCGTAGATCATAAGGATTCAAATTCGGTATTAAGGACGCATTGGCTGGGTTCGGGGTACTTATTTTTCCGGGAGCGAACAAAAATTAGCTTGGCAGACGAAACACTAACTAAGGCTTCCAGCACGGGCCTGGCACGGCAGGGCGGCGTGGTTTTACCGCCATCGTAGTTTCTCGATAACTTTAGGGCTGACACTTGTAATGCCGGGTGCCATTACAGGTTCGAACATGGTACTGGGTGGTGGTCCATTTGGTGTTGTGATCGTTTGCGCTAACCCAATTACCTGCAGATCGCGAAGTAATCCTATTGCCCTGATTCCCACGGCGTGCTGGACTTTGCCCGATCCACGTCCTGATCCCAAATGTAAATACAAGTCAACCGTTTTCAACTGAAATGGTGAGTGTGCGTCCTAGGAAATATAAATTGTATTTCCGAGGGTGAATTGTCAGTGAACGCAAGGGCAATAGATCGTGCATTCGAAGTCACTTTTCGCCCTTGTGCTTCTTTTATGCGTATTTCATTTTGGAGCAAGTCGATGCCTTTAGCTTCCCCCCAAGTGACTGGTTAGGCGACACTTAAGTTTGTCGTAAGTCTGTTCATCCTATTCAACATCAATGGTCACGCGTACGGTGTACTGTTGGATGAAAATTCCTTTCGATCTTCTCGTGATACTTGGCTTACACAAATTCGCAGCTACAAATGGCTGGTGCAGTAAAATGTAAAGGATGTTATCCGTTATTTTGAGGCTTCGGGAAATACGCGAGACCACATTTTTTTGGTCGAATTTGACAAGGATGGTTTGGAAGTCAGGCGTATCCTGGTCAATCCGAAGTACGATGCCGTTCTAGCGAAAACAGCGCAGCAGACGACAACTGGCAACTAGAAAAGGTTTGACCCGAATCGTCGCAAACCAAGGACCTACAGACCTACCCGTTCAATCGTGCCATTGATCCGTTTTGTCTATCAACTGCCTATTTCTTTGGATGAGAGCCAATGAAGTTGAAAAGCTAAAGCAAACCTCAGCACAGAGCGATCACATGGTTTGGATTCTTAATCCACGTGATCCGCAACCCGAAGAATCGCAAGCCTCGATTGAACAAGTAACTCTGATTTTGGCACTCTTTTCAGAAGGTGCCCCAAGTCCAGTCACCATAGCGACCGACGGGATGCTAGAAGGAACCAATTATGCCAAGAAAGTTACGGCGGCATTCCAGAATTGGCAGACGATCGATGGCTTGCGAATTCGACTGACCGTAAAGTATTTTCTTGAGCCCAGCACCGAATCTTATTTTGAATTGAAGGTCAGTGACCTGAGTGACATTACTTTGAATTCGAATCTCGATGTGAGCCAATGTTCTTTAACTTATTACAACCTACCCGAACCCGGAGTTACTACTTCCAGGCCCGGCAGTAACGTTCAATGGTCCCTAATTTTTGTCGTTGCCGGCGTTCTGTGAATCATTCTACCGCTGGATGTGATTCGTCTAAAGCGAAAACGAGATTAATGACTCGCAATTTCCCGAACGGCAGATATTCATTCCAGGCACTTCAAGGGAGGTAATGCCGGGTTAGCTACCGTGGACCGATGGAAATATACGCCAATACATTGCTTGGCACGGAAATTTTCTTGATTATTGTTTCTGATGCTTCGTTTTCGATTCCCGATGGGTTCGACTCTGGAATAATTGAAGACCGGTCTGGTGTTGCTGGTTCGAGGTCGTCCGCGTGGGCCGAAACACGATTCACAACTCGTCTTTTCCTGACAAACCTTTGAATCGTTACTACTGGACCTTTACCAGTGATGGCTGATAATTTCGCAGCTTAATGATTTGCCAATTGCCAAAGGCAAGCTATGTTTGGGATGAGTTGAGAAGCGTCCGCGTACAGCCAAGTTTGGAAAAGGTCAAATTTTAATGAGCAGCCTGAATCACGGATCCGGTGAAGCGTTCGCAAATTCCAATCAAACTGAATTGGAAGCATCGACCATCTCCAACGAAACGTTCGCCAACCGCCGCCACCTGAGTCGAAGCAGTGAAGAGGGTCGTGAACGACGCCAGTTCTCTAGTTCCTACCATGAATTGTCACCAGATGGAGCGGAACTGGGCGAAGCGATCGATGCTTATAAACTAGCCAACCGCCGACGCTTCATCACCTACGACGAAATTCTTAGCGTCCTTCATTCACTTGGTTACAATCGTTAGTAGCGGATCCTAAGCCATTGCTATCCGACTGACTTGTCTTGCAACCTACAAGCCTGCGGCGCCAGCAAGGGAATCGGTTGTGTCACTCGCTCACTCACTTGCGCGCCGTGTTGTTAGGCGCCGTGGCTTGGCGGGGCACGAGTAAAACATAGCGGTGTTTTAAGAGCCCGCGACGCGAGCCCGGAAATCAATCGCCCTACCACTGGCCACTTCGCTGTAAATCCTATCGCAAGCGAAGGTTCGAATCATCCAACCGCTCGACAACGCCTTTTAGTGAGGCGATTCGACTAATGTCGGACTGAATGAGTGCCAACACATCGTTCGTCTGCTGGTTGACCCACTGGTTCAATTGCTGCTGTTGATTCTGGACCAACGTTTGAATATACGTTGAACGAAGAACTACCATTTGACCCAAATGCTGGTTGGTCGCCGTATTCATCGCAGACGCAATTCGGTTACCTAAATCACACTGCGGTGTTGCGACAACATGGTCCAGGGAACCGGACAAGACGTAAGTAGTTTCGTAGGAATCGATAGTCTCCAATTCAAAGTTGATTAAATTGGCCAGTGCCGCATCACCCAACTCGTTAGAATCCACTTCGATGTCTACATTCGAATGGCGAATAACGACCTTGCCCGAAAGTTTTTCGCCCTCAAGATTGACGTTAACTTGAGTAAACGCCTGAGTCGGCGAGACCTTCAAACCAATCCCTAACGAATCGGTAGAATGATCTGCCGCAAAGTCACCACTGGGATGTTGCAGGTCGGGCGTTTTGATCGATAAGTAAGTCTTTTGCGAGCCGCCGGTGCGGTCAAACAAACCGTTGACAATCACGTGCTGTGGCCCCTGGGCCCGTAGCGACAATGACGTAGGCTGCGATTGAACATCAGGATTGTTGGACAGATTGCTTAGGTTCCCCATGTAGCGATAATATTGACCGCCAACATCGGTCACGCCCACCAAAGTCAACTTCTTCACATCCAACGATGCTTCTGCTGGCTTGCCGAAGTTTACGTTTCGACCGCGAACGGCGATTGGGTTGTCGGCAAAGTTGGGAACTAAGTTACCGGCCCAGTCTACCCACAAGATGACCTTGTTGATTTCATCCAACTGTTGCTGCTGTAACAATTGGCTGGTCAACTGCTGAGGGTTCGCAGTGGGAATTCGCATCGCAGTTTGGAACAAGCGAATTTCGCCAGCCGCGGTGTCCGAAAGCGATTTCGTTTCCAAAATGGCCAAACGCTGAATATCCTGCACTTCTGCTTGCAGGTCCACAATCTGCGCGGTCAGTTCCGGGATTCGCTGGGCCGCCTGCATATTTGGTCCGTGCGAACGCAGCGGGTTATTTGAAACA
>JBDNHU010000406.1:0-3331 GCA_041688615.1 Mariniblastus sp.
ACCCTCCCCACACCACCGGACATGCGGATCCGCACCCGGTGGTTGAACGAAGATGAGCAAGCTCTGCCCATAATGTCTTGAGACTCAAGACTCCTTGATCCGCTAACCAAGCGTTCGTCATTCCAACACCACTTGCGATCGTCTTGGCCACGTGCCAAGGTCCTTTGCGACTTATCCCGTGCCCGATAGCTTGTCTGCGTGAGACGCCCAGAGCTATGAGTTCTCGGATGCGTGTGCCAACGTTTCCAATAACAGCACCGGATGCGCCTACCCAAGCCTTCTGCAAGAGCATATACGGCACTGTTCCAAGCTTGCGAAAAGTTTCAATTGTGAGGCAAATCAAGTGATACAAGTGCCAGGCGTGTGAAGAGAATGGTGAACCACGAAAGATACGAAAGTTTTGGTCGGTATCGCTTTCGCGTTTTTCACGTCTTTCTCGGTTGAATTAAGGGCTTTCCCCTACGCGCCAATCACGACCTTTGGCAAACACAATATTGAACTACGTAAAACGCTCCAATCCGAGAGACCTGCAAGCCGATCGCTCAAGCAGCACACCTTCGAAACGACCAAAATGAAATTAAAGTCCCTGGCGCGCATAGATACTCGCCTGAACTGGCTTTTGGGCGGCGAATTGAGTGATGGCTATCGTCGAAATTGTCCTTACGCCTGGCAAGCTTGTTAGGTGATCTACGCCCGACATGGTGTTGTATCCACTCGAAGTTACTTCCCCAACCGAAGGCGGCACCAGCGGTAAGCTGATGCTTGGGACCGCAAAATAAATACTCCTCCGCGGCCATCACCCGCCACAATCGTTCGCGAACATAATCACGAATAAAACCCCGAAACACTTCGAAAACCTTGTTAACCGAAACTTGATCCAATAATTTTAACAAACTAGAATCACGTTCATGGGTCCACCCATCGGCTGAGAACCGATTTCTAAGAGTTAATCAATTTCTGACCGTGTATTGATCGCGTTAGGGGAGACCACTTTTCAAGTTTTAACAATTTTTGGGACGCTTCCTTCTGTCCGCTCGCAGGGGCTAACGCGATCATTGGTTTGACTTGGGGTCGGCTGATCTCAAATCAAATTCGGTTTGACGAAATAAGAATCCAAGGGACTCAAGTGGTTGAAAAACTTGACGCTGAAACTGAAAGATCGATATCCGGCTACAGGCTCTGAAGATCGGGAACCGGTCGTGGGCGATCGCACAGGCAAAGACCTTACAACCTGCAAAGTTGCGGGGCACATAGAAGCGCTGCGGCTTAGAAGAGTATGCCGACTTGATAAACGGCCATGGCGGCCAAGTACGCGATCGTCGTCATGTAGACGAACGAAACCATGGGCCAAACCCACGACCGAGTTTCGTGATAAATCACTGCCAAGGTCGAAGCGCATTGCGAGCATAAGGCGAAAAACACCATTACGCTTAAAGCGACCGGCACATTGAAAACCGGCTTGCCCGAATCGGCCCAGGTCGCCGACTTCATGGCCGCCTGTAGTTCGTCACTTTCTTCATCTGCCTCATCGCCCACTTGGTATAAGATGCCCAAGGTTGCAATCACAACCTCTCGGGCTGGGAACGAAGCCAAGACCGCACAGCCGATTTTCCAGTCCCAACCCAACGGTCGAACCGCCGGCTGAATCCACTTCCCGGCTCGCCCCAAGTAACTATCCTCTTGCCTGGTCGCCGCGATTTCATTTCGCAAAAGACTTAACTGGTTTTCGATCTGGTCAACGGTTGCAGCGGTAGCTTGCCCAATCGCAAGCCCCGAACGATTGCTTTGGGAGGTTCCCTCAGCCTGTGCTGTATCAGCCTGTGCTGTATCAGCCTGTACTGTATCAGCCTGTGCTGTATCAGCCTGTGAGTCGGCGACGTGAGTCTGCAGCAATTGTAGTTGCGATTCCAAAGTCGCCACTTGCTGCAACTGGGGAGCGACCAGCTGTTCATTCCTGGGGAAGTAGTTTGCGGCCCAAATCAAGATCGTCATTGCCAAAATGACCGTGCCCGCTCGCTTGATATACTCGCGACCTCGTTCCCACATTCGGCGAACGACCACGTACATCGACGGCCATTTATACGACGGTAATTCCAAGAAAAAATCGCCGCCGGTTTCTCGCCAGTAAAATCGTTTGCACACCAGGGCAATCAAGGCCGCAACCACCACGCCCACCAAGTACATCGAGATGAACACTAGCGCCCGCAGCGATCTAAATCCGAATAGAAATTGCTCCTCGATAAACGCTCGAGTAAAAACAATATAGACTGGCAACCGCGCACTGCAACTCATCAGTGGCGCGATCATAATGGTCAACAGTCGGTCGCGAGGCCGATCGATGACTCGAGTTCCCAAAATGCCTGGCACTGCACAGGCAAACGAACTTAGCAGGGGAATGAAACTCTTTCCGCTAAGCCCCAATGGACTCATCCATCGATCCATCAGGAATGCTGAACGGGCAAGATATCCGGAATCTTCCAACACCCCGATAAAGAAGAACAAGACAAAAATCTGCGGCAAGAACACTAGGACTCCGCCCACCCCATCCAACACCCCACTGGTGATTAACGATCGAAACATCCCCGCGGGCACCGTTCCCACGACAACATCTTTGATCAAACCAATGCAAGTATTCAAGAGGTTGCTAAACGGTTCCGCCACTTGAAAAACAGCAGTGAACAAAACAAACATCATCACAACAAATGCGACAGTTCCCCAGATCCGATGCGTCAACAGGTTATCGATTCTGTCCGACCAGCTGGGACCCGACGGGTTGGAATTGCCAGATGCCAGGCTGACAACCGAGGGCAACTGTTGATCAATCCACTTGTAGCGAAATTCGCTCTCGACCGACTTCCAATCAATCCCTTGCGTGGCCAGCAACTGCCGCACACTATCCAATTGTGCCTGAGGCGGACGAGGCGCAAACACACGCGGTTTCTTTTTGGCTTCCAGCTCTTCCTCGGCCGGATCCAACAAATATCGCAGGAAAACCCACTGGGCAGGCGTTAGACGTGTGGTCAAACTGGCAGCCGAAATTTCCGAGGTGTCTTCCAACGGGTGCAAGCCAATTTCAGCACCGGCCGCTGTGGCAGCTGTCACCGGTGACTGATCAGCAAGCAAAATCGCGGTTGCTGCGGCCGCGTAGACGACTTTAGGTAGCGGCCCGTGAATCGGTCGAAGTTGAATTTCCTGAGCATCCCAAGTCGGTTCGCATTTGGCTGAATTAACTTGCTGCCGCATTGACCGCTTCAAATCGTCGATACCGACCTTGTGAGCGGCATGCACAGAAATGACGGGGACCTGTACTGAATCCGAGAGTGCGTCAACA
>JBDNHU010000407.1:0-13007 GCA_041688615.1 Mariniblastus sp.
ACTGGCGTGCTGGTAACTGGCGTGCTGGCAACTTGGGCGAAAGACGACAATAGATACAGTTCGGTTAGAATAAAGCGAATGCGGACAGTCCCAGGGGTCTGCTTTTGACTGGCCAATTCATAGGCAAGGATAATTGCGATGAAACAAACGAAGACCAACACAAGCCAATCAGCAACCCTCACCCACTGCAATTGGAAAAGGGCAAAGCTGTCGGTTGTTGATTCGCGGATCGTGCCGCGATTTCATGGCAAGGTCGCGCAGGCTTCAATGCTGGTTGCCGCTTGTTGCGTGACTGTGATCATTCAAATGTTCTTCCTGGCCGGTGCCGATGCCAAACCGCTAACGCCTGCACTTTGTTCGCCTCCGGCGTTGACGACGAGTGCAACCGCA
Organism: Mariniblastus sp.; assembly: GCA_041688615.1. Taxonomy (GTDB): domain Bacteria; phylum Planctomycetota; class Planctomycetia; order Pirellulales; family Pirellulaceae; genus M30B19. The sequence goes on from JBDNHU010000407.1 coordinate 391, forward strand.
ATTCAAGACGACCAACAGACCGACCGCAAAAGCGAATTGGGACAACGCCAACGTGCTGTCCAGCAACGATGGACTCAGTTGGAATCGCAGTTCATGACCATGGCTGAAAAACTGAAGGCCAGTCAGCCTGAACGAGCCGATCGCTTGATCGTCGCATTGAACACAGCCAAGCAAAATCTCATTGGCAAACGAATGGAAGAGGTCGCAACCCTTCTAGATGCGGGCCAGCTGACGCAAGCCGACAAGACGCTATCGGAAGTGATTTCCGAACTGGAGAATTTGGTTCGTCTGCTACTTAATGACGATTCAAATCGCATGAAAAAGGATGACGAAATCAATTTCCTGGAACAGGTCAAAAAAGACATCAAAGATCTCTTGAAGGATCAAAACCAAAAGACTCGCGAAACGTTCAAGCTTTCCAATCGCGAAAAAGTTGATCAAAAACTGAAGGCGGCGGTCAAGGAAATTGACGACCTGATTGGTAAACAGGCCGACTTGCAGAAAGCGACCGAAGGCTCCAAAGGCGGCTTGAAAGCTCAGGATCAAGCCGCTGAAAATCAATTCCAAATCCGCAAAAAAACCCTTGAAGTGGCTCGCGATTTGGAAAATTTCTTCGGCGATCCACAAACGAACCCCAACCCCGGCGAAGACGGACAGCCCAAGCCCACTGAAAGCAAACCGGGCGAAAGCAAACCGGGCGAAAATAAACCCACTCAAAGTAAGCCCAACAGCGACAAACCAAAAACCGACCCGCCAGACGAAGCCCAACCGGGCGAAAACAAACCAAGTCAAAGTAAGCCCACAGACAGTAAACCGGGCGAAAGTAAGCCAAGTGAAGGTAAGCCAAGTGAAAGTAAACCGGGTCCAGGTAAACCCGGAGAAAGCAAACCCGGAGAAAGCAAACCCGGAGAAAGTAAACCAGGCGAAAGCAAGCCCGGCGAAGCGAAATCGGGCGAAGCGAAACCTGAGGAGAACAAACCTGAGGATCAATCGAACACCGGTAAAGCGGCCCAGCAATTGAAGCAGGCGGCTGAAAGCCAGCAAGAAGCCGAACGACAAGTGTCCGAAGGCGAAAACAAAAAGTCGGCCGATTCGCAGAAAAAAGCGATCGAAGACCTGAAGCAAGCTCGAAACACCCTAGAACAGGAACGTCGACGTTTGCTGCAACTTCCCGAAGAGGCGATAAAACGCTTGTCGCCTGAACAACGTCGGTTGGCCGATCGCACCAAAGAACTGTCAGACAAAATCGCACAGGCCAAACTGCCCAGCAAAGACGAAAACTCGCAAGATCCAAACGCCAACAAAGAGCAAGGCGATCAGAAATCAGGACAGAAGAATGTCGATCAAGCCAAGCAAGCGATGGATAAAGCCGCCGAGGATTTGAACAAAGACGAATCAAAACAAGCCAATCAAAATCAGAAAAAAGCCGAGGAGGAACTGAAGACGGCTTTGGCAGAAGTAGAAGAACGATTGAATCAATTGCGACAGGAGACACGTGAAGAGCGATTGGCGAGACTGGAAGCGAGATTTCGCGAGATGCTACTTCGCCAACAGGACTTGCGGGGCAAGACGGAAACTTTGAACGACAAGTTTGTTTCACTCGAAAAGCGAACCGTTCGCGATCGGATTTCGCTGGTTAGCCTGTCCACTCAACAGGAAGAACTGGCCGAACTTTGCCAATTGGCTTATGACTTGTTGCTGGAAGATGGCACCAGCGTTGTCTTCCCTGAAATTGTAGTAGAAGTGAAGGAAGATATGATCCAAGCCTCTACCTTACTGCGCGATCGTCAAACGGGTCCGCTGGTTCAGTTGCTTCATCGTGAAATCGAATCCACGCTTGAAGAATTGCTGGACGCCTTGAAACAAAGCAAGAACAAGGGCAAAGGCGGCGGAGGTGGAGGCGGAGGTGGAGGCGGCGGAGGTGACCAACCGCTGGTCAAACGCTCTGCCGAATTGAAGATGTTGCGAGCGGCTCAATTGCGAGTCAATCGAAAGACGCGACAAATCAATCAAATGGACGATCAAAAGATGTTACCCTTGGATCAGATCAATCAGGAACTGTCCAAGCTGTCCACGCGGCAATCAGACATTAGTGAAATGGCCGAACGATTAATTGAAAGCGGCCAGCAACAAGGCGGCGATCCAAATCAGCCACCCGAAGGTGAACCTGAAGGTGAACCCGAAGAAGCCCCCAAGAATGATCCACCCGGAAATGGTGAACCGGGAAATAATTAACTACCAAGTGGTGATTTAGGGTAAATAGGTGGCAGACACTTCCGTTTCCTGCTCCTGTGACGCATGCCAGCAAACCTGAATATGTCTGCGTAACGGGGCAGAATTCCCCGCAAAATCGTTGTTTCCATCGCCCGACGCGGAAATGGGGCCCTATTCTAGGCAGAAAGTAACGTTTTTCCTGCGTTCTCCGATAATCTTGTTACGGTTGGGCTGCGCCGGGGTAACCTAACATTCCGACACTTTAAAGGTTGCGTTGACAAGAGAATTTTTGAATAATTAGAGAGAAGTCGGTTTTCGAGCGGTCCCCTCCCACCTAACTTCGGTTTAGAAGTTGACGCTGGCGGTGAATGCTTGAACCGTCTGCTCCGTGCTTGGATTGCCTGGTGCTGCAGCAAGTCGTTAAAAGACGACCTGTTGGGTGAAGGCAAGAATTTAATGGGGGTAAGGGTTTCATGGGGGTAAGGGTTTCATGGGGGTGAGCATTGGAAGTGATCGCAGGATGTTGACACTGCTTAACACCTGTGCGTCTTCACTTCTTTGTGTTATTACACCCTTGCCTTTTTAGTAACCACTGGGAACACGTAAAGAGAATTGCTTACTTGGATGCGATTCGAAAAACATTGAAATCCAAGACACGGAAGTTCGGGCAACCGGTTACCCTTTTGTTGGGCGTGATCGAATTATTTGTTGTGCCCGAAGGGATAGGTAGCGTTCGCGAGTTAGTTTTTTAAGGAACGAAAAATGGCAATTCAATTAACCAATCGATTCTCAAAGCTTTTGGCCGCAAGAAAGTGGCTTCGATTGGCTGCCGTTTGCACATTGTCAACTGGTCTTGGAATTGCGAATGTCGGTTCGACATTTGCTCTGGAAGGTGCATCGACCGATTCATTTTTAGAATCGATCAAACAAAGCGCGTTGGTTTCTGAAACGGCCAAGAGCGAAATTGTGAAGCAGTTTGACGCGATGGTAGCTGATGGCACGTCGACTAAAGACGCGGTTACCCAATGCCTGATGATCGCGTATCCCGAATACCGCACGGCAAAAGATGCGTTGGACAACGACGATTTGGCGACTGGCTTAGACGCCATGCAAAAGTTAACCTCCAGCGAGAACGCTTACCTGGCTGCGGATGCCTCATTCTTCTTGGGCCGTGCGTACTTGCTGATGGGCCAACACGAAAACGCAGTGGCGCCTTTGGCAAAATTGTCCAGTGAATTGAAAGACCATTCGTTGCGTGAAACAGAATCGCTATTTTATCTGGGCACAGCACAAGCGGGTTTGCTGCAAACCGATGCGGCAATGGAAAATCTAATTCGCTTTCTGCAAGAAGATGCTTCGGCTCCCGAACGCCTGAAAATGGGTGCGTATAGCCAATTGGTCAAGTTAGAAAAAATCAAAAAGGACACGCTGGAAGACGCTCACTTGCGAATGGGGTATTCCGAACGCCGCTTGGGACTTAGCGAACCTGGCCAGGAGACTCAGGTGCAGCAAGAGAAGGTCGTTTCGATCTTGAACAAATTGATCGAAGAGACGGAGAAGAAAGAATGCAGCAATTGCAAGAAAGGTGGCAAGTGCAACAAGCCTGGCGAGTCGCAGAAACCTGGACAAAAACCGGGCGAACAGCCAAAACCTAGTAAAAGTCAATCGCCAGGGCAAAGTAGCAACTCGAACGGTTCAGCAACCGAACAATCGTTTGATAATGGCCCGATCAGTATTTGGAGTCAACTGCGAGAACGGGATCGCGATCCAGCCAACACGGCGGTGAAGGAGAAGTTGCCACCAGAATATCGCAAGCTGATTGAACGATACTATCGTGAAATGAGCGACGGTTCGCAGCGACCCTAGTTCACTACTCCGGAACTTAGGATCTTTAAATCCTGGTTCGGAGACAACGCAATCGTTTTGGCGACCCCCTGTAGTCACTGGGGGTCGCTTTTTTTTGGGCCGGCGCAACCAGCGCCAGCTACGCAGTACTTAAGCCAGCTGAAGCGAATCAGCTTGAATTGGGAAAACGGCCAAAGGGAATTCGAAGATCTCCAAATGTTCTTATCGCATGGCCTGAAGCAGCGGAGCAGACCAGCCAACCAAAATACAAGAGAACAGACTCCCCAGGCGCAACATCCATAAAAACGGGCAAGCCCACATTCTGCCTGGAATCAATTCCACACTTGGTGACCGGGATTGGGTACAATGAAACTAGGATTCAGGCGACTGTGCCACAAAGATCAAGTGTACCTAAAGAGGGTAACACGCGGGATATTAGCGAGTTTAGCGATGTGGCAAAACCAACCGATACAGCTGATTTTCAAGGCCCTGCTACTGACCTTGGTGATGGTAGGAAGTCAAAGCCTTGGCAGTTTCCCGGGCAGCGCAGGACGTTCGCTTGTTTGGAGTCAACAAGTCAGTGCGATTCAACTAGATGGAACCAAAGAACAATTCACGATCCAGTCCATCGCAGAAAAAGGTGCCATCACAAAAAACGATAATTCAACAATATCCTTGGATGAATTCCGTGAACTGCGCACCCAAAGTTCGTTACTTGGCGACGATCCGACCACCACGATTGTAAATCTTCGCAAGGGCGGTGTCTTGAATGTTCGTGAAATCACGATGACGGATGGGCGACTAAGATTCGCAACGGATCTTGCAGACATCCTTTACCCCATCACCGATGTTGCCTCCATCATTTACCAACGTGTCACAGCCGAAACCGAGTTGAAGACGATGCTGGAGCAACCTTCCAGTGAGACCGACCGCCTGCTGGTTAGCACCAGCAAAGGACCTCGCACCGTCTCTGGACTTGTCGAAGCGATTAGCAAAACAGAAGTCACGATTTACTATGAAGATCAAAGTCGCAATGTCAGCCTGGACAGAGTCATTGCGATTGTACCTGCGAAACTAGAATCGTCTCAGCCCGTAAAGTATCTGGTAACGACGATCGATCGATCGCGAATGATCGCCGATTCGCTAACCGCCGACCAAGGCAAATGGACCATTGGCTGGGGCAAGCAAAAAACAACGTTGCCCATGGAACAAGTTTATTGGGTCGAAATCAAATCTGATCGAGTGCTTTATGTATCGGACCTGGAAGCGGAACTTGATCAATTAGAAACCATTCTCGCCCCTAAACAGGTAAACCAACGCGACAAAAGCGTCGTGGGCACAAGCCTAAAATTGCGCATCACAGCCACCACTGACGAAGTTGCCATCCGCGAATTTAGCAAGGGATTGGGCACCCACGCAAGAAGTCGAATGATCTTTAATTTGCCCCCAGAGTTTACGAAACTGAGTGGTTATGTCGGCATCGATGAAGCGACGGATGGCCATGGGGATTGCCGTTGTTCAATCTTGCTGGACGGCATTCAGGTTTTTTCAGCGGATCTCAAAGGCGGGCAACCTGCGGTTGCATTTAACCTTGAACTTCAGTCCGCTGCAAAACTTGAACTGTTGGTCGAACCTGGCCCCTTATTGGATCTCTCCGACTGGGTCGACTGGGCCGATATTCGCCTACTAAAATAGTCCGTTCCTTTTATTTTGCACGATGAAAGTTTATGAACGAATCATCGAATTGTTATCAAGAGCAGCCATAAATGTCAGACGAAACCAAACGCGAAGTTGTCCAACATTTGATGTTCGTAATCTTTTTCGTGATCGGTCTGTTCTCGACGGACATCTTCATGAGTGGAGATGCGGCGGATGGGCCCGGCGGGCCGGAAAATGTTGCCAATACCAGCGGCAGTGATCCCGACCAGAAAGCAGTGCCTGCCCGGTCGGTAGCCCGATACGTTGCACTATCTACCCACGAACTATCTACCAACAGCGGCAGTCCAAAAATTGCTATCGATCCATCTTCTGCGAATTGGACCGATGAAACGGACCAAACTTTAGTCGAAAAGATCGCGTTGGTTCGTCAATTGGAACAACGACGCATCCGAACCATTGAAAAGGTAAGGCCGGCCGTGGTGGCGGTTTTCGGACTGGAACGTCAGGGTGGCGGGTCAGGCGTATTGATTCATCCTAGCGGCTTAGCGTTGACCAATCATCACGTAATCGCCGCCGCTGGCGTTGAAGGATATGGCGGACTAGCCGATGGGAAACTGTACCGTTGGAAGTTGATTGGCAATGACCCAGGCGGCGACTTGGCCTTGATTCAGTTAATACCGGAACAAGCGAACGATCTTTTTCCGTTCGTTGCGTTGGGCGATTCGGACCAGGTGAACGTTGGAGACTGGACGTTGGTGATGGGAAACCCATTCACGCTGGCCGAAGACTATCAACCGACGGTCACCTTTGGAATTGTCAGTGGCGTCAAAAGGTACCAACCGGGGATGCAAGACACGCTCTTGGTTTACGGAAACTGCATTCAAGTGGACACCTCGATTAATCCAGGCAATTCCGGTGGACCGCTCTTTGATATCGATGGAAAACTGATTGGGATCAACGGCCGGGCCAGCTTCGACTTTAAGAAACGAGGCCGCGTGAACGTGGGGCTTGGTTACGCGATTTCGGTCAACCAGTGCCGAAATTTCTTACCCGAACTGATGGCAACGAAACTTATTCAGCACGGCACACTGGATGCCGTCTTTCAAGATCGAGACGGAAAAGTCATCTGTTCAGCGATCTATGAAGATGCTGAAATCGGTAATTTGGGACTTAGCCTGGGCGATGAATTGCTGGAGTTTGAAACGATCCAAATCGAATCAGCCAATCAGTTCACGAACCTTGTTTGCACACTGCCAGCAGGCTGGCCCGCACAATTAAAGATCCGCAAACCAGACGGAAGCGAATCTGAGATCCGACTAAGATTAGTTGGCCTGCCATACCCTAAGGCAGAAGCACCACCCGTCCGAATCAAAGAGAACGCCCCCCAAGACACACCAGTGCCAGGGCCCAAAAAAGACGCCCCGCAGCAAAACCAGGGCGAACCTAAACCTGGCACTCAACCCAACGCCAAAGACAGTGTTCCCAAAGACACTCCTCTGCAAGAACAAATTGAAAATAGCAAGCAACAGTTATTCCAATTTATGAATGCCACCGCGGGAGAAATACAGAATTCGACTAACAACCAACATAATGCGAACGTTTGCTTGAAAAGGTGGCAGGCCACACTTCAGGAAAACCAAGGCAAACTGCTGGACGGCAATGGGTTTCAAGTGACAGAAACTTGGAGCGTTGACCAGCAGGAAATCGGCAACTGGGAATTGACCATTAAGCAGGGTTATTTGTTGGCCCAGATGAACTGGGTGGATAACCAACGCAAAGAGAAGTGGGACGCGTGGAGACTTGACCAAGCGAAGTGGTCTGCGGCAACGGTTGATCAAGCCGGGAAGTACCAATGGCAGGATGTCGGCGTTGAAGAACTGAAGTCTTCGGCAATGGGTTCCCAAGCAATGTTGTTGGCGTCATTATTTGATTTACGAGTCTTGAAAACGCTGGGCCCAACCACCATGGATGGTGTGGATAAGGTCGCAGATAAGATTACATGCCGCTTGCGACTTGGTTCCCAAGACAGCCCCTTCTACATTTGGTTAGAACTGGACGATTGGACCCAGCAATCGCATTCGACTTTGTGCAAATCAAGTGAAGACATAAACGGTCGCTATGGCTTGGGGGCAGTGCGATACGATCAATGGGAAACCAATGCCGCCGGGTCCTGGCCGACACATCGAACGTTGGTGTCTGGTTTATTTGAAGACGTGGTGCTTTTGATAAAGACCCAGTCCATCCAGTCGACAGAAGAAACCAAATCCCAGTAAACTTAGGCATTCATTTGGGCCGTTCTCCAACCAACGGCCAATGCTGAATTCTGAATTGGTGACAAGTGACGCTCATGAACCTCTCAACAAGCACGCGAACTTTGGTCAAAGCTTCATTGCATCCCCTGCTAATCTTTGCGACGACAATTGCGTTGGGCTTTTACTTTTCGTCAGTCACTTTCGGCCAATTAAATCGTTTCCAAGCCGTCATTGATCAAACGCAGAAAAAACTGGTCAAAGTGACTGGGGCCGGTGCCGGAAACGTTGAAGCCTATGCCAGCGGGATGCTGGTCTCAGACGACGGAAAGATCATCTCCACTCAGGGTATTTTCCTAGACGGCAGCCAAGTTCAAGTGATGTTGTGCGACGGCCAGTCGTATCCGGCAACCGTCATTCGTCGCGATCGTCGCCTGCAATTGTCGCTACTACAAATCGAAAAACAGACGCCGGACCATTTTAAGCTGGACTCATCACCGGTTGGCCAGCAGGGCGATTGGGTTGTAGCCGTAGCCAACGCGTTTAAAGTTGCCGACAAAGATGAACCGCTGAGTGTGATGATGGGTGTTATTTCGCTTCGCACCAGTATCGACGCCAAATTAAATCAACGCGACGTCGCCTATTCCGGGCCACTGGTTTTGCTGGACGCGATCACCAGCAATCCAGGTGCGGCCGGTGGCGCAGTCGTAGACCGCAATGGCGATCTGGTAGGAATGATTGGAAAAATCATCGACAGCAGTGAAACCAACACTCGATTGAATTACGCAGTTCCCGAAGTGGAGCTGCTTCAATTTTTGAACGACGAATCGTCTCCGGCAGAAATCGCTGCAGTATCGACTGGTGGCCGACCCATGGACCTTGGCATCAAGGTCTTTACCCTTAGCGGTCGCAGTGCGTCGCCCTATGTGGATCAAGTGGCGTCTGGCGGTCCGGCAAAAAACGCGGGCATTCGCTCCGACGACCTGGTGGTTTCCATCAATGGTCAAAAAGTCAATTCGGTAAAAGACTATCAAAATTTACTGCCAACGATCACCGATGATCGTGATGCAATCGTAGTCGTGGCCCGCGGTTCCAAACTGATGCGATTTGTATTGTCATCACCTAAATCGCCCCAAGAAGACCTCTCCGAAACGGGCAAAGACATCAAGGAGAATCAAAAATGATGATTCGCTTAAGAGGCTCCCTATTCACCGTTATCTGTATAGCTGGCTTGATTAGCTTGGGCGGTAGGGAGACGTCGATTGCAATGGCTCAAGAGGAAGCCGCCACTCAGCAAACCAATGCGGAACTAGCGGAACTAGACGCTGACCCATCAGAAGCGTTCTTCGCCATTCCCGACGCCACCCGCGCTGCGGTCAAGAGAGTAAGGCCCAGCTTGGTAACCATCGAATCCTTTGGCGGAGTAACTACCACAGCGGGCGTGATTGGTGGCATTCGCAAACAAGGTGAAGGCAACACGACTGGAATTGTAATAAGCGAAGACGGATTGGTAGTGACTAGCCTTTTTAACTTTGCCAACAGCCCGCGAATCATCACCGTCATCCTGGCCGATGGAAAACGCCAGGTTGCCAAGATGTTGGGCAAAGACCTCACGCGGAACTTATGTCTCCTAAAAATTGATGACGTGAAGGGGCTTCCGACACCCGAATTTATCCCGTTGGATGAAATCGAAGTCGGACGTTACGCGATCAGTCTGGGTGTGGGATACGGTGACCAAACACCGGCTATGTCGCTGGGGATTATTAGCGCAAAAAATCGAATCGGCGGCCGAGCGATTCAAACCGATGCGAACACCAGCCCCGCAAATTATGGCGGACCCTTGATTGATATTGAAGGACGAATCTTTGGGGTATGCGTTCCCCTAAGCCCCGGCGGCCTGTCCGCCAGTGCTGGAGTGGAGTGGTACGATTCGGGAATTGGATTCGCGATCCCCCTGGACAAGATGGACTGGTGGGTCCAACAAATGAAAGATGGAATTGATATTTTTCCTGGGATCATTGGGGTGACCGTCTTGGATAATCCCGACGGAGCCGGCGTTCAAGTGGTTCGAGCAATCAAAGATTCGGCCGCAGCAAAGGCCGGCTTGAAAAAAGGTGACATCCTTTTAGAAGTCAATGGAAGCCCGATCAAAAGTCAGACGGACCTGCAAAATTGGGTCAAACAACGAATCAGCGGTGACCAGATCAAATTATTGGTTCGCCAGGGCCAAGATGAAAAAAACGTAACCCTGATCCTAACGCCACACCCCGACAGTCAGCCAAAAAGTCTGATTCCTGGCCTGCCTCCTTTAGAAGAACTACGCTAAGCTACTCCAAGTCAGTCCAACTCATCTCGATCGCAAGGTAAACTTGGGCTTGGTGGAACAAACCGATTACTAACTGTCTCACCCAAGCCAAATTTCTGCTTCAGTACAGTACGCATTTACACTGCATGACCTCCTGCGGGTGGTGAAATCGGTATTAGCAAAAAAATCGCCCCAGGTTATGATTGGCAATGGAAGAACACCTGCGTTAAGGTTTAGCGATCGTTCGTGATTTTTGGTTGATGTCGAATTGGAATCCAACTATCTGGCCGATTGTTGTGTCCTGATTGATTCTGTTGTCTTACACTTTCAGGTACCTAACAGCTTTCTGGAGAGTAAGTCGTCAAACGTTTGTTTTTGCTTGACGTTTGTTTTTGCTTGACGTTTGTTTTTGCTTTGCGTTGTTTTTGTTGACGATTGTTCGGGTTCGCGGTTGTACTGAGTAACAGTGGTCATTAGGTAATTTGGCAGAGATTGCATCGACTTTCAAAGGTCGTGTTGCTATCGCATTTCACTTTCTTACTTACCTATCTAAATCACAGCAATGCGATCGTTTGACTTCAACAGTTTGATTTCGCTGGAAGTGCTGCGGGTTCACGGGAATTTTCGGTTAGTTGTTTGGAAGGGTATTGTTCGATGTTCAAATTAGAAAAAATCTCCACCATTGTTGCGGTCGCCACATCTTTAATTGCTGCCGACCTCGCAGGTTCCAGTCACATTGTGAACGCGGAAAACTTCCGTTCGCAAAACTATCAACCGCAGTATTCGCAAACAACCGGTGTTCAGAATCAAAACTGGGCTCAGGGGTTGTTTGAAGCAAAAGACTACAATTTTGGAACGGTTGCCCGCGCTGCTAAGGCAGAGCACGTTTTCTCGTTCAAGAACGAAGGGGACCAACCCATCGAGATCATGAGTGTGTCGGTTTCCTGTACGTGTACCAAACCAGAGATTTTGACAAAGGTGGTGGCCCCGGGGGAAGAGGGTCGAATTGCGGCTAAATTCCAAACCAAGAAATTTGTCGGACAACGCGGTGCTACGCTCAACGTATCCATGAAGAAGGGCGACTCTTATGCGACCGCCTTGCTTAGCGTCAGAGGGTACATCCGCCAGGACGTAGTACTTCATCCCGAATCCGTAGAAATGCCCAAAGTCATCGCATCCGAGGGCGGGACCAACAGTGTCAAGGTCCTATACGCTGGTCGAAGCGATTGGAAGATCACCGAAGCCAAATGTGAAAACAAAGATATTAATGTTCAAGTCGTCGAACTGCTTCGTCAAAACGGGCGGGTTGAGTATGAATTGCAAACGGATATTGCCAAAGACAGCCCGGTGGGTCAATTGCTGGATGTGATCACGGTTTACACGAACGATCTGAACTTGAAGTCGTTTCCCGTGTCGATCAATGCGAACATTGTTCAGCCGATTCGCGTAGCCGACACCATCGAAGTCAATGTATTCGAAGGCGACACCACCCTTGAGAAAATTTTGATGGCGTCCAGCTCCGAATTTCAAATCGTCGACTTTTCGTGCGATGGTTGCCCGATTGAAATGAAACTGGATGGAACCCGGAAAAAAGTGCACCAAGTCGAATTCTCCACCACTGGAATGACCGAAGGCAAGACCGAGCACATCCTTAAGTTGATCACCAACCACCCTCAACAACCGGTTGCCAACATCAAACTAATTCTGAACGTTCAGACTGGGAAATAAGACGTTAGCGATCGTACCCAAATTTCGAACTATGAACTCAGGCCCGCGCGAAGGAAACTTTGCCCGGGCCTTTTTCATTGCACATGCAACCTCTGTCATCAGCGATCGACACTCAAACAGAAGCCGCCACATTTTGAATACTGTGCCTGTGATTGACTGGCTTAGTTTCTTGACTTTTTTCGCTTCTGCTTGGATTCTATCGCGGCAGGATCAAAAGCTGGGTTGGGATCGGTAGGGACTGCGGCATCAACTGACTGCCACCACTTCAAGAGATCGCCAACCAGTTCGTCACGTTTCTCAACTTCCGTTTCCGCTAGATTGGTACGCTCGCCAATATCCTGATTCAAATTGTATAGCTCAACAGCTCCGTTGACTGGCAAGCCAGCTCCGCCCCCATCCAATTGCCACTCTTCATGAAACAGATGCAGTTTCCAACCGCTTTTGTTGATCACACTAACTGGCCGTGAACGAAACCCGGTTACCACGTCCAGCTGACGCCCGCGAATCACGGGCCCATTCAAATAGCCTGGAAAGTGCCAAAAGATGGCCTCTCGTTTTAGGGAACCTTCCCCCATCAGAAGCGGCAATAAACTTTCACCGTCCAGTGTTTTCCCTTC
>JBDNHU010000408.1:0-2749 GCA_041688615.1 Mariniblastus sp.
AACCCTTAAATGGAGGAACCTGTGAAGAATTCTATGCGGCAGTCAACGCGGTGGAGCCTTCACTAATTAGAGTGGAAGCAGATGAAGCGACCTACAACTTGCATATTATCATCCGTTTCGAATTGGAACAGGAACTGATCTCCGGCAACCTGCCGGTTGAAGATTTGCCTCAGGCGTGGCGGCAGAAATACCACGACGCCCTTGGGGTTACCCCTGAAACTGATCGTGACGGGTGTTTGCAAGATGTTCACTGGAGTGCCGGATTGTTCGGCTATTTCCCAACCTATTCTTTGGGAAATTTGTACGCCGCCCAGCTGTTCCAACAGGCTGAAAATGAACTGGGTGACCTGCAATTGCAATTTCGAGATGGAAAATTTGACTTGCTTCACCAGTGGTTAAATGAAAAGATTTACTCTCACGGGCAAAACTACCCGGCTGATAAATTGGTCGAAAATGCGACTGGGCACCCACTATCCAGCCAACCCTTCTACGATTATTTGTTCAAGAAACTCGGTCCAATCTATCAGTTGTGATAAGACATGATTAATAAATCCGAAACGAAGCCAATCGAGTGTGTTCATTGCTTGGAAGTGATCCGTATTCCCAGCATGACCGACCCGGAATCTCGTGTGGAATGTCCTGTGTGCCACGAAATATTCAAAGCGAAGTTGGCTCTGAATTCTCAGGCACCTGTGGCACAGGTCTTGGATTCGACAACGGGATCAGATCCGTCGAGCCTAGAAGTTGAAGTCGAAAATGTCAAAGCATCGGCGAATGCTCAGCCACATAATGTGGGCGGAAGTCCGACTGCCGCTGTGCGCCGAAGACCGGCGACTGGACGGTTGGCGACTGGACGGTTGGCGACTGGACGGTTGGCGACTGGACGGTTGGCGACTGGACGGTTGGGCCATCGCAATGCATCAGAAAACTCGGCCGAAAAGAATTCGCTCCTGACTCCGATCGATCTCAAAGATTCGGTCAACCACTTGGTGGCGGCGTTCGACAATAAATCTGATGCCACATCGGTCGCGGATCCAACACCTGTCGTCAAGGCTCAAGTCGAGCAAACTGTCAAGGTTGCCGCCGTACCAAATCCTGATACTGATTCGGACAGTGCACAGCAAGAATCGAAATCTGAAGACCCCGTAAACGCAACCTCCAACGATTCGTCTTCCGAGGAAACGGGTTCTCGCGACTCGTCTTCACACCGCTCTCGCTCTAGTCGACCTCGGTCTCGCCGGTCAAAATCCATTTCAAACGAATTTGAAGCCGACGGTGGTTGGAACAATATCGGCGTAGACGGACTACCGATCAACCGACGCAGTGAACGCCTGAAACCGGTAGAAGAAGAAAGTCAGACCGGGGTGAAGGAATTGGCATTGATCCTGGTCGGCGGCTTGATTTCTTTGCCAATGACTCAGTTGTGCCTGTGGTGGTTTGTGGGCATTGATCCCCTGGGTCTGGCTCCTCGGGTTTTCGAAGTCGTACCTCAAGTGGTTCCCATGAAAATGCAAGAAAACCTTGATCCAGCAACCGTGACACTGACCTAATCGCCGCCTCGCCAAACTTCGCACCCAACGGGCCGCGTCGCCAAGGCTAAACCGCGCACCCAGCCCGCCGCGTCTGAAATCTTGTGCCGATCGTGTCGCGTCCATCTGTAAGCGTCGCTGAGCACCGTTGACTGTTTGGGCTTGCTGGGGCGGGCTAATTGCGTTTTAGTTTGCTCTGGCGTTTCTTGTTGCAGATCCGTGATGTCGGATCCGCAACAAGAAACGTCCGGAAATCGCCTGCAATATTCGTAGCTGTACTCGTGGTACATATTGCGATAAGTCGCGGCGACCTGAACACCGCCAATCGTGCAGATAATTCCATGCGCAAAACAGCCTGGCTGGGCTTTACCGACAAAATTTCTTGTGGCACCTCCAGGCAAAGCAAGGAAACATCCGCAGTCGGGAATGCCTTTGTTTCCCCCGCCTGGACCTTGGCTTTACGCAGTTTCCGCGAAAAACAGACACGCACCAATCAAGCCCAACATCACAAAAAATACTTCATAAAAGGCTCCTCCGAAATTTGAGTCGCCGACTGTGAAATTTGAGTCCATATTTTCATACTTATTGAAACATAAACGGGGCTCCGGAGACGATGTTTTAACCGTGACCGTAAATTTGTTCTATTGGAACCAGCAACGAATATCAAGGACATTGTCGCAACTTGTTTGTTTTTTGTTTGACGTGCATCCGTTTCAACAATCAAGGGGTCATTTCGCATGCTTTTGGATATTGCAATGGAATTTGTTTAAAATTTTGGCAGCGTTGCCTTCCCGACCGGGAAAACTGGCCAAACGAACTCACTGTGAATCTTCCAGCGCCTGCGAGTTCATACTCGCTTCGATCGCAAGCTGCCGGGTAAACTTTCTTCCTGTGCCTGGACATGCCTCAAGTCGGAAGCACAACGCATGCTCGGGCGCGAAGACGTCGTACCCGGTATGATCGCGGCGATCCAGACGCATGGCGAATTTTTGCATTGGCATCCACATCTACATGTGCTGATTACCTGCGGCGCGTTTACACCCGATGGCGATTTTCTGGAGTTGCCTGAATTGGATATGGAGCGTCTGTTGGTGGCTTGGCAGGACGCGGTCTTCGAGCTGTACTTGGCCGAGGAGAAGATCGAGCCGGAAGTCGGCGAGAACATGCGCACTTGGCAGCACAGTGGTTTCAGTGTGGACCAGTCGGTGTTTCTGCCAGCG
>JBDNHU010000409.1:0-8041 GCA_041688615.1 Mariniblastus sp.
ACGATCCTTTTGGTGGACCCAATCCACCTGGCGACGATCCTTTTGGTGGACCCAATCCACCTGGCGACGATCCTTTTGGTGGACCCAATCCACCTGGCGACGATCCTTTTGGTGGACCCAATCCACCTGGCGTCGATCCTTTTGGTGGACCCAATCCACCTGGCGACGATCCTTTTGGTGGAACAAATCCACCTGCCAATGCACTTGGCAATAATAATTCGACGCCCTCAAGTTCCACACAAAGCAATTCGAATGGACCGTTTGACGTAAATGGACGGTTTAACGTAACAAGTAGCCCGAGTAAAAATTTGACCCCGTTTAATAATCAGAATCAGACGCCAACCAATACTCAATTCGTATTGCCACAAGTTCGGACCGCCAATCATGGCTTGAAATGCTTGGCTTTAGAAATTCAAAAGTACGTTCAGGAATATGATGAAGCACCCACCAATTTGGCGGATCTTCCGAAAACAGGACGATTTACGCTAGTAGATCCTTGGGGAATGAACTTCTATTGCAACATTATAGAGAAGAACTCGATGGAGTCTTCAGTCTTTACTTTCTACCTTTCATCATGTGGACCCGACAAAGTAACGGGCAACCAAGATGATATCACGATTGTGAAAGTGCTTGAAATTGAATCGTATCGCTTAATGAATGTGCTTCGTCAAGTCTTACTTGGAATGCACAATTATGAGTCGTCCTACGGCCAACTTCCCTTCACTTCCAAGCAAACGTACGATTTAGGCTGGCAGGTGAAACTGCTGCCTTACTTGGGAGAGGGAGAACAGCCCCTGTTTGATAAATTCCAGCACGATCAACCCTGGCATAACAAGGTCAATCGTAAACTGGCGGAACAACGCCCGGACGTCCTAGGCGGATCGCAACCAGCTATGGTTTGTTGGATTCAATCCGACGCCCAGGACTTTAAGACGATTAAAGATGGGCTGTCGCAAACGATGGCAATGCTGGTCGTTCCCAATTCGTTGCTGCCTGAACCGATCACCTGGACCGAATCGGGTGGTTTGACTCCATCGCAGGTTATCGAAATATTTTCGAAACTCAAGGAAGGTCAATCGATAACAGTTGGCTTTTATGACGGCAGCGTGGAAAAATTGAAACAAGGTGACAAACTGATAAAGAACTTGTCTGAATTGATGACAATCGATGGTGGCGAAATACTTACCCAAGACCCAAGAGTGAAATCGGAAAATTGACTTCAACATCGGCCGACCAGCAACACCTGGTCGGCCTTTTTTTGTTTCTACTTTCTCAGTAGTCAACCATAACCGACCCTTTTCGTACTAGGCCCATGTTACCCACCGATCTACACTGGATCTTCACCAGATCAGCTTCCGACGTCGCACCTCCAACCTATTGAATCGGATTCCTAACGCTTATCTGTTTCTGAATCGAAGATTCCCCGTCGATCTCAAGCAAACTTGGTCAAGGGTCGACTCTTACCCGAATTGTTGCCTTGCCAAACTGATGGTACGCCCAATGATGATTGGGAAGGACTTTGCTACACTAGTGGGACTGGGATTACAAAGTTATGTGACTCAGCATCCTGCCGTCCCCTCTTCCATCACTCGCCTGTTCCACCAATCAATCTAAAGGGCCGTCATGAGGATCAATCCGGTTTCGTTTGTGGATTTAGAAACACCCACCGGCGTAATGCGCACTCATTTGTTTCGTCCAGTCGGCGAGGGGAAACACCCAGGAATCCTTTTGTATTCCGAGATCTATCAGATGACCGCACCCATTGCCAGAACGGCGGCAATTTTGGCTGGGCATGGATTCTTGGTCGCAGTCCCCGACGTCTATCATGAATTCACGGAACTGGGCGAAGTGTTTGCTTATGATGCCCCGGGGACCGAAAGAGGGAACGCGTTAAAAATCCAGAAGGAACTATCTAGCTACGATTCGGATGCGACCGCAGTGATCGATTTCTTTTCGGTAGACCCAGGTTGTACTGGGTCGGTGGGCACGGTTGGAATCTGCCTAGGCGGACATTTGGCGTTTCGTGCTGCAATGAATCCCAAAGTCCAAGCGGGTGTCTGCTTCTATGCGACCGACATTCACAAGGGAAGTCTTGGCAAAGGGATGAGGGACAACACGATCGCCCGTATTCCCGAAATCAAAGCGGACATGACCATGATCTGGGGCAGACAAGATCCGCATATCCCCTTGGAGGGTCGACAAATGATTTACAATGCAATGACCGCCGCTGGAACCGGTTTTTCGTGGCACGAAGTCAACGGGGAACATGCCTTCATGCGCGACGAAGGCCACCGTTACGATCCCGCCTTAGCACAAATGCTGTACGCACTGGTTTGCCAAAAACTGAGCGAATGTTTGAAGACCTGAACCGGGTTCTGTACTTCGCCAGATCTGTATTTCGCCAGATCTGTGTTTGACGGGTTCGGTATCCGATAGGTGCGGGTCTTTTGATCGACGGCAAAATTCCGACCAGTTTCCCAAAAGGCGATTCCACTTGCAGCGGTACCCAATACAATGAACGAATATATTCCCAGCCAGCAATTCGGAGCACGCGGTCAGTACACATTGCCGGCCCAAGCCTATCTCAGTCCATCGGTCTTCGATGCCGAACAAGATCGCATCTTCTCCCAGCAATGGATTTGCGTGTTTCGGGAAAGCGAAATCCCCAACGCTGGTGACTTTCGCACGATCACGGTCGCCTCCGAATCGCTGATTATTCTGCGAGATCACAACGGAAAAATTCGCTCGCATGTGAATCTTTGTCGTCACCGTGGCACTCGGCTTTGCCTGGCCGAACAGGGAACGTTTGCAAAGACCATTCAGTGCCCCTATCACGGTTGGACTTACGGGCTGGATGGCAAATTGAACGGCGTTCCCGACGAAACTTGCTTTCCTCAGTTCGACCGATCCCAGTACCCTTTGCACTCGGTTGCGTGCACACTTTGGCAAGGCTTTATCTGGATCAATCTTGCCCAGAGTGATTGTCAAAGCAACACCCAACCCTCGGCGGCCCTGGACTTCTCTGCCTATATCAAACCGATCCAAGATAAAGTGATTCCCTGGCAGATTGGCGAATTAGTCGAAATTCAAAAAATTGATTATCAGGTGAAGGCCAATTGGAAGTTAATCGTGCAGAATTACAGCGAATGTTATCATTGCGCACCGGTCCACCCAATGCTAACCAAGATTTCGCCGCCAAAATCGGGAGGCAACGACCTGACACAAGGGCCAATCTTTGGCGGATACATGGACGTGATCACCCCAGGTGGATCGATGACCATTAGCGGGCGCAGTTGCGGCCCAACGGTGGGGCCTTTGGATCCCGCTGACTTGCAACGCGTCTACTATTACGTCCTGTTTCCCAACTTGTTTCTTGCCTTGCACCATGACTATGTGATGGTCCACAGTTTATGGCCGCAAAGCCCTGGCTTGACCACGGTTGAGTGCCGTTGGCTGTTCCACCCTGCCGTGAAATCAAAATCGGCCAATGAACTTGGGAACCGTGAATTAGAGTATGACCCCAGCGACGGAATCAAATTTTGGGATCAAACCAATCGAGAGGATTGGCATGTCTCCCAACTGACTCAACAGGGCGTGTCGAGTCGACGTTACCGGCCCGGGCCCTATTCCGATCGCGAAGCCATGTCGGCCGCTTTCGACCGACATTACCTTGCCTGCATGAACGACATGGCTTGCCTGAAGGATTTCTAAAGAATAGTCAACTATCTCCCAAGGATCGTCTAGAACTTAGGCCACATCCTACAGGTTTGCTGGGCATCCACGCGAGTGCTCCGGGACTTAGATCGGGAGTCAAATTTGGCAAAAATGCAAAGTTGGTAAACTTGATCGGAAACCAAAGCGTTCGCTTGCCTACCAACATGCCTCGACCCCTCGTGATTCCGACTACAAAGTCGAATATTTCATCGGCTTGCCGTCGCTATCTACTGGCTTTTCGGATCCGCGCTGCGACGGTTCACGCAAACTGTTGTCCAAATGTCGGAACAACGGATACAGGAAGTAATCGATCACTCGGCGCTTGCCAACACGCACTTCTACTGTGCAAGTCATGCCTGGCACCAAGCGGAAGTTGACGGGTTTGTTTTCGATGTCTCGTTCATCTAGCGATACGAAAGACTTGAAGAACGCGGACTCGGCCATGCCTTCCTTCTTTTCAAATGAACCCTCACTGATCGTTTCCAACCGACCTTTGAGCGTGCCGTGCTTCTGGTAGGGGAGGGCTTCAAGCTTGATGATCGCAATATCACCCATACGAATTTCGCCAATATCCTTGCCTTGGATTTCCGCTTCGATGCGGAGAGGATCTTTTAGTGGCATCAATTTGAACAACGGGTCTGATTCCCGAACCACGCTACCTGCGGTTCTTTCTGACGCCTCAAGGACGTAGAAATCGTCGTAGGGTAAGTCGTCGGGCACTCGCAAGACGGACAATTCTTTTTGACGCCGCGCTTTGGCCAGATCCGCCTCCAAAACTGCGATCTCATTCTGCGTCTTTACCACTTCGCCATTCACTTCAGCGTTTCGATCTGCAGTGACGCGTTGTTGGCGTTTGACCGTTGCCTCTCGATCATATCCCAACTGCTTATTCTTATTCCCCAAATTGACAATCTTCAATTCGACTTCTTGGCGATTCAATTTTTGGCTAAGGTAATTGTTGACCGACTGACTGCCAGATTCAGACAGTTTCCGCATTTTCTCTTCGACTTCGAAATGAATCGCCAGAGCCGATTCCAGCCCCAAGATCTCGTCTTTATTCCCTTGAGCCTGAGCATCGAAACCCTCCAACTGGGCTTGCAATTCACTCAACTGACTTTCGTAAGCCAATTTGCGAGAAACGAACAGGGACTGTTCCGCAACCCAAACCGAATCACTTCCATACAGCGAAACGTCGAAATCGACCAAAAACAATTGCTCGGCCTGCAACCGCGCTAACTTAGCTTTCGCGGCATTCAGACGACCACCCAAACTTTCCAAATCCGCCTCAGGCAACGTCGAATCCAAGGTCGCCAAGATATCGCCTCGGTGCACTATGTCACCAAAGTGAAAGAATACATTCTTGATCGGTGAACCCGAGGCCGCTTGAATCACAATCGGTTCAGAAATCGGTACCAGGCGACCTTGAGCAGAAACGAAAGTTTCAATCTTCGTCCAATAGGCCCAGGCCACTGTGGTCAAAAGAAACATAGCGACCGTGTACAACACCCATCGTAAGCCACCAGGAATCGGTTGAGTTTCCAGTTCAACCGCATCAGGCTGAAATTCAACGAAGACCCCCGAAATCAACTTACGCGGTGTTTCCGCTTGGTTAGCTGGTCCAGAGCGTTTGGGCGAAGAAGAACCACCGCTTGGCGTTTGGCCAGCAGAGCGACCGGGCGATGAGCCAGGTGAGTCAAGGGGCCGGCCTGCAGGCGATTTTGCGCCGCCGGCAGCAGCGAATTCAGGCCCCTTACCCGGCTTGGCTCCCGACTGCATCTTTTGGACCACGTGTTCCAACACTTCGGCTTTTTTGGCAGCAGTTTTCAGCGAATCCACAATAACGGCCTTCGAGATTCCCGACCCGCTGGAGTTCGCAGGACCTTCGGTTGTGTCTTCAGGTTGCGTCAGTTTATCATTACTCATAACGATCTACCCTGCGTCCAAAATGCCAAGCGTGTTGCTTGTGATGATCTTATCAAGTCCCGAGGATAGGAAAGTTCTCGTGACCATGTCTTCACTGGCCAGTCTTCACTGACCTATTTTTACTGACTAATCTTTACCGTACTGTTTGGCCGAGCCTATTTCAGTGCGCCTATTTCAGTGCGCCTATTTCAGTGCCAGGCAAACATCTGCCAGAATCCAGGCTGACACCTTCCAGACCCGAACTTGCCAACCGCCTGCTAGGTTGATCGGCATTAGTTCCGAGTGAAACCGGCTTGCTGGAACCAAAGTTCTTTGTAAGTTTGGCAGCTTTCTAACAAATCTTTATGCTTACCGTTCCCTTCAACAACACCATCTTTCAAAACAATAATGCTGTCACATCCCGTCAAAGTCGAAAGTCGATGTGAAACGATTACCAAGGTTCGACCACTGGCGATCCGAGTCAAATTGCGTTGAACAATGCCTTCGCTTTCTGGATCCAAAGCGCTGGTGGCTTCATCCAGAATCAGAATCTTAGGATCCGTCAACAACGCTCTAGCGATCGCCAAACGCTGCTTCTGACCACCGGACAGGTTGGAACCGCCTTCTTCCAGCATCGTATCGTAGGACTGCGGCATGCGTTCGATAAATTCCGAAGCACCCGCCAACTTCGCAGCGTAGACCACCTCTTGAAAGGTTGCATTGGCACGAGCCATCGAAATATTTTCCCGCACCGATCCTCGGAACAGGAAATTTTCTTGTAGGACCACGCCCAAGTTGGCGCGTAGGTGGCTGATGTCCAGCTCTCGCATATCTAAACCGTCGACGCGAAGGACGCCACCTTGGGCTTGATACATACCCTGAATCATCCTGGTCACGGTGGTTTTGCCCGAACCACTTCGTCCCACGATACCAACAATATTGCCCTTGGGAATTTTGAACGACACTCGGTCCAACGCTGGCGGACTGGTAGGGGTATATTGGAAAGTAACTTTTTCGAATTCGATTTGTCCCTGAACGTCAACGCGAAGACCGCGGCCAATCCCTTGTTCAGGGGCACGATTCATCACGTGACCTAACATTTGAACGCTCAGTTTTGTCTCTTGGTACGAATGGACCAAAGACACCAATTGAACCAGCGGACCCGTGACTCGACCAGCGATCATTTGAAACGCAATCAAACTACCGATCGAAAGTTCCTTCTCGGCAACCAAACTGGCACCCCAAAAGATGACCACCACCGTCATCATCTTTTCAAAGTACTTCGACAGGCTGGTAGCGATAGCACTGATGTGCCCCACGCGGAAGTGACTGCTGACCGATTGAGCCGACGAATCATCCCATTTCTTTCGTTGAGCTGGTTCCATCGACAATGCTTTCACAGTTTGAGCACCGTGAATAGTTTCCACCAACATTGCTTGGCGACCGCCTTCGGCCATGTACAATTCTTCAAGTCGACGACGATACGGCCCTAATAGGACACCGATCGTGATCATCAGCAATGCTGCAAAGAACAGAACGATCAATGCTAATTGCGAACTATACCAAAATAGCAACGGTATAAACAAGAACAGAGCGGTCGAATCTAACAGCGTCATGAAAACACTGCCTGACAAAAATTCACGAATCTTGGACGACTGCTGCATGTGCTTGGTCAGCACGCCAGCGGTGATCGTTTCGAAAAACGTCATGGGCAAACTTAGGAGATGCCGGAACGTTCGTGTGGATACTCGGATGTCGATTTTGCTTGTCGCGTACAACGTCAAATACGTTCGCAGGTAGTACAAAATTCCATCGAAGACCAACGCGATCACAATGCCACCGGTGATCACTCGCAAGGTTTCGGTCGCCGAATTGACCAAGACTTTATCGATCACAATTTGAAAATACAGCGGCGTTACCAAGGCGATCAAGTGCAAAAACATTGCCGCAACGCCGACATCGAAGAAGGTTCTCCATTGTCGAGCGAATTCAGGGACGAACCACCAGAAGCTAAACGGCTGCTCTTTATCCAGAACCGAATGCTTCTTCTTCAGTAGAAGCGCACTGCCCTTCCACTTCGCTTCCAACTGGGCGCGGGTTATGTACAAAAAGCCCTGCCCAGCGGCCAACGGATCGTATACAGCGATTTTTGTTTCAGTCGTTCCGTCTTCGGCTTGATCTTCCCGAGTTCCGACCAGAATAATCCAATTGTCGTTGGCCAACTTCGCCATGATCGGCCACGCCTGACCAACCTTTTGCAGTTTGTCCCAATCCAAACGGACCATTTTGGCTTTGAACTTGTAGTCAGACGCGATGCGCATGATCTTTCGCATGTTTGGCTCTTGAAGAGCCAAATTGTACTCATGCGCCATGCGATCGTAGCTAATTTCTGCGCCATGATGACGAGCGATTAGCGCAAAACACT
>JBDNHU010000410.1:0-8431 GCA_041688615.1 Mariniblastus sp.
AACCGTCGTGTCTAAACCGTCGTGTCTAAACCGTCGTGTCTAAACCGTCGTGTCTAAACCGTCGTGTCTAAACCGTCGTGTCTAAACCGTCGTGTCTAAACCGTCGTGTCTAAAACTATGGAGCCAACCTTAGGTGGGACGCCGAAAATTGGCGCATGGTTGGAACAGAATCAAGCTTCGGCATTGCTCGAGTTCACGAATTGGGATTCGGCGACAGCCTGGGCATTACTCATTGTACTACGCACCCGCGGGAAGTGACAAGCTTTATTTCGCTGGAGCAAGCCTGGGATCACCGCAGAATTCGATTGGATTGGCCAGGTAATGGCATTGGTACGTGGAACCAATCCGGCCCTATCAGCGTGCCAAATCAACATTTCGATTCCACAAATTTCGGGAAATACTGTTACAATCGCGTGTAACCTTATCTACCAAATCGACTCAAGCGTTAAACCCACGATTCTTCAAACATCCGTGCGTAGAAAGTGCGGCTATGCTAAATTAATAGACAGACGTTTGCTATTTGGCGTTTATCCTTCAGCCCTCTTCCCGGGTAAACCCTGCCTGAGCAGATGTTCCAGCGGATCCACTTTTCGCCTTTGGGTAGCATCTGACGATTATTCAGTAGGGTAATCCTTTTCTGTTTTCATGAATTCCTCAGCTTTCGAAAGAGGCCAGCGTGTCTAGCGGTAAACGAAGTCTTGGCGACGTCATGAAAGAATTCGCCGACCATCGAATCGTGATGAAGGAAGAATTGCAAAAGGTCATCGTCGGACAAGACGAAGTGATCGAGCAGGTCTTTGCAGCCATTTTCACTCGTGGTCATTGCTTACTGGAGGGCGTTCCAGGTTTGGCAAAAACGCTTCTGGTTAGCACCATCGCCAATATTTTGGATGTTGGATTTAATCGAGTCCAATTTACGCCAGACTTGATGCCCGCCGACATCACCGGCACCAATGTTTTGGAAGAAGACGAACATGGGAAGCGGCACTTCCGTTTCGTCGAAGGCCCCGTCTTTACCAACATCCTATTGGCCGACGAAATCAATCGAACGCCACCCAAGACCCAAGCGGCACTGCTTCAAGCGATGCAAGAGCGGCAGACAACGATCGGCCGGGAAACCTATGACTTGCCTGACCCCTTCTTTACAATTGCAACTCAAAACCCAATCGAACAAGAGGGAACGTACCCGCTGCCCGAAGCACAGTTGGATCGCTTCATGTTCAACATCAAGGTTGGCTATCCTTCAGCCGAGGAAGAAATTCAGATTCTGACCTCCACGACGATGGGTGAAAAACCTGAAATTCGCAAGGTGCTGTCGGGCAAAGCGATTTTGAATTTACAAAAATTGGTCGGTAGTGTTGCCGTTAGCCCTCACATTATTGCGTATGCCGCTCGTTTGGTTCGAGCCACCAGACCTGCGGATCCTCGTTCACCAGAATTCGTTCGCGAATTAGTGGATTGGGGTGCAGGCCCTCGTGCGGGTCAATTCTTGCTCTCGGGCGGGAAAGCGATCGCTGCAATGGACGGGCGTCTGTCAGTCAGTATCGAAGATCTTCGACAAGTGGCGGTCCCTGTACTACGTCACCGCATTAGCACAAATTTCCAAGCTCAAGCCGAAGGAATGGACAACGAAAGTATTGTGCATCGTTTGCTAAAAGAGGTCCCTGAACCAGAAATTTCCAAGTACTCGAAATAGATTCGTCGACGATCCCAATGTGACGTCAGATCGCGACGTAACCACGTGGCTGGCGGTAGTGACTGTGTTTTTGGTGACTGTGTTTTTGGTGACCGACTATTTAGTGACTGGTTTTTTAGTGACTGACTATTTAGTGGTCGGGTTTTGTGTTTATTGGCCTTTTCCAGCTTTGATTTTTCCCAACTTCGTGGTGAATCTTTAATAACAGGTTTGGCGATTTAATGACCATCGGTGCCGAAAAATATTTGAAGCCCGAAGTGATCAATCAGATCAAACGCTTGGACCTGCGCGCTCAATTTGTGGTCAAAGGGTTTCTGCAAGGTCTACATGCCAGTCCTCTCCATGGTTTTAGCGTCGAATTCAGTGAACATCGAGAATATCGACAGGGCGACGACCCTCGCGGAATCGATTGGGGCGTCTATGCCAAAACCGACAAGTATTACATTCGAAAATACGAAGCGGAAACCAATCTGACCGGTTACGTTGCCATCGATCTAAGCCAATCGATGGGCTACACCTACCGACAGGAACTGACCAAATTTGATTATTCGATTTGTCTTGCCGCCAGTCTTTGCTACCTAATGATTGGCCAACAAGACCCCGTCGGCTTGGTGACGTTCGATCAGAAGATTCGCGATTGTTTGAAGCCCAAAAGCAACCGAAAACAACTGACCAACATGTTAGCTGTGCTTTCCAAATTGCGACCAGCCGGCCAAACTGACATTTCCAATAGCCTGAAGCAATTGGCAACGATGCTTCGTCATCAAAGCCTGATCATGATCTTCTCGGATTTGCTGGTCGATCCCGAACCGGTGCGACAAGCCCTAAGTATGCTAAAACATTCTGGGCACGATGTGATTCTGTTTCACGTTTTGGATGAAGCGGAAGTCACGTTTCCGTTTGAAGGTGCATTGATTATGGAAGATCCAGAATCGGGCGCTGAATTGAAACTGGATGGTCGTTCCATGCGTACGCCTTACACCGAGGCGGTCGAATTGTTTCGTAGCGAGTATCAAACGTGGTGCCAGCGAATGCGAATTGACTACGTCCCACTGGATACAAGTACGCCGTTCGACAAAGCGTTGATCGAGTACTTGATGAATCGGCGAACGAGGTTGTAGACCATGAACGCTCTACACTTTTGGCTGATTGCAATGGGGATCGGTTTAGCCGCCGGCCCCGTGCTGCTGCACTTGTTGATGCAAGAGAAACCCAAGCGAGTGATCTTTCCAGCTTTGCGTTTCGTCTTTCAACGACAGCAAACCGCTCGGCGATCGATTCGTCTCCGACACTGGATTTTGCTTGCTATGCGAGTGGCGGTGATCGCGCTGGTTGCGTTGGCACTTAGCCGACCCGCTGCGGCAACCGCTCTTTTTGGCAGCTATTTACTGTTGGGCGTGACTGTCGTTTCAGGCTTATTCTTCCTGTTCCTAACGTGGTTCTGGCGGAACAAGGGTGCCAGCGACGCTTCCAATGGGGCAACCCCTGCGGCAACCGTTTCCAAAAGACAAAGCTTATTGTTTGGCAAATCAGCGTCAAAGAAAAACTCCGCCCAATTTTGGCCGGTGCTTCTTTTGTTTTCCGTCGTTGTGGGTCACTTTGCGGCAGCGTCTTGGCTGGTTTGGCAATTGATGGGAAACCAGGCGACACCGCTTCTGTCAGGGAAACAACCTGTCGCGGCGGCGATTGTGGTCGACACCAGCCCCAGAATGCAATACCGCTTCAATAACCAAACTCGATTGGAACGTGCGCAAGAATTGGCAAAAGAAATTATCAAACAAATGCCCGCCGGTAGCCAAGTTTCCATTGTCGATACCAGCCCACAACCGCCTGGCCTAAGTTTGGACCTTGCCGCGGCCGACCAACAAATCGATTCCTTGGAAACCACGTTTTTACCGCAACCCATTCTGACGCGGTCTCGATCGGCGTTGGAACTGCTGCAAGACAGTCCCCTAGAAAACCGCGAACTGTATATCATTAGCGACCTTAGCCGCCCTACCTGGGCCACAGGTGGACGTAAACGCAAATTGATTGAAGACGAAGATGAACAACTGGTCTACCTGGTCGACGTGGGCATGAAGTCTTTCGAAAACTGGACGATTGATTCTTGGACCTTACCATCACCATCGATCACGCCCGGTGGCGTCTTCCAGGTGAAGGCGACCGTGTCGCGAAAAGCCATCGATGGAAGCGGCGACGATTTGATGGCTCAAGTTGCTCTAGATCAGGCGACCGTCGGTAAATCCTCGGCAGGGCAGGGCGATGATGAGGGGGCATCTGCGGAGGTCGCGCAAAACGCTTCCACCAGCGATGCTGAATCTAACTTGGATCCCTCGCCCGACCAAACGACGCCGATGTCCTCTGGAAATAAATCTGACCTTCCTAGCGAAGCCAGAACCATTCGCTTGATGATCGAAAAACCAGAACCCGGTCGTCCCGTTTATCGAAATGGCGAAACGCTGGCTCCGTCCAGTTATTGGGAACGATTCACTCAAGTCAGCCTCTCACCGGGGCAATCGATCGAGGTCAACTTTAGTGTGCCCAATCTTCCCAATGGCGAACACCAAGGCTGGATCGAAATTGACGGCGGGGATGCGATGCCCTTTGACAATCGCCGTAACTTGACCGTACGGGTCGAGGACGCTTGGAAGACACTGGTGGTCAATGGTCCTGGGGTCAGTGATTCGAACTTGGTGGAAGCGATCGCTCCCACTGGAATCCGAGAAAAGGGCCAGGCATCTTTTGACTGCACCACTATCTCGACTCAAGAGCTGCCAACTGTGAATTTGACCGATTACAAGGTAATCTTCTTACTGGATCCAGATCCGCTTTCGGAAACGACCTGGATTCAATTGTCTACCTATGTTGCTAAGGGGGGCAGCCTTGCCCTTTTCCTTGGGCACAACGCTTTGGATCCGACTGAAAATCGTCAAGTGATTGATGCGAGTTTCAATTCGTTGGCCGCTCAGAAGATTTTGCCGGGCCGGATCGACAACCCTTGGCGACGTCCTGATGGAACACTTTTCTTCGACCCTCGCGCTTGGGACCATCCCATGTTCGCAAAAATGCAACCACTCAAGACTCAATTGGGTTGGAGCCGCTTACCGGTGTTCATGCATTTCGAATTGGTCCTAGATTCTGCCCTGCCAACTCAGCCCAATAGTGACCCAAACGCGATTGATAATCTGGGGAACAGCGACCGTGCGGACGCCATAACGGATGCCTCCAATGAGGGCGCCAACAAGCAAGAGAGTAAGGATCCCGCAGACAAACCACCTGCCAAGAGCGTGAGAATACTGGCTGCTTTTTCAAACAACATTGCGGCTGTTGCCGAAACGCTATACGGCCAGGGACAGGTCATGACCATGACAACGCCAATCACCGATCCCACTCGGCCTGAAGATGGACGCCGACCTTGGAATTCATTCGCAGTTGGCGGAGACTGGTCGTTTACTTACTGGTTGATGATTACCGAATTATCAAAATACATGGCAACCCATAAGTCGGCCGCTCTGAACGGAATGGTTGGTGATTCGTTTGTGCTCTTGAACGACCTGGACAACGCACCTCAAAACTATGCGTTGTATCGTCCTGAAAACCAGGAACCCCTTGAAATGCAGGTCGATAAAGGGAAGTTGTATTTAGATTTCAATGATCGACCTGGACCGTACCGTTTGCGAGGCACTGGGCAAGACAAGAGCATTTTTCTTCGTAATTACAGTGTGAATATCGGTGGCAACGCCAGCGATTTGAGCAGAATCGCCAAGCCCCAGTTAGACAGTCTGCTGGGGCAAGGAAAATATACGGTCGCTGAAACTGCTGATCAGATCGTCAGGAACCAAGGTAAGGGCAGGATCGGTTTGGAATTTTACCCAAGTCTTATTCGCCTACTGGCAATTTTGTTCCTCGCAGAAATGTTGTTTTCCAACTGGTTCTACCAAGACCCCACCAAGCCCAAGAACATCTTGTCACCTGCCCAGTAGCGACCTCACCCAGTAGCGACCTCACTGTGCGGGTTGTTGATCCGGTTTAACCACACCAGAAAAACGCAGCAGCTTGCACTAACGTTTGAATCCAATTCATCACCCAACCCAAATTGATTTCATGTTCCAGTCGTTAAGTTTCGAACCCGTTTTCCCCTGGTGGATAATTGCCGGCTTTGCAGCCGCAACTTTAGTGTTGCTCATGCTAAAGCCAGGGTTCGGCGAACTGACCATAACGAAACAGCGAACATTGATCCTCCTGCGATTTTTGGCCGCTTTATTGTTACTGGTAGCCATGGTTCGCCCCGGTTGGCTAACGGTCGAAAATCGAAAGCAACGTGCGGTTATCCCCGTGATGATGGATCTTAGCAAGTCAATGCAGTTGGCAAATGCGGCCCAGGGCGAATCTCGCTACTTTGCGGCGCAACAAATTGTAAACCAGTTCGAAGTAATGTCCGCCGAATTTGCGAAACAAGACATTGAATTGTTGCTGTACGGTTTTAATCGAGACGTTTTCTCAATTGATTGGAAGAATGCCAAAAAGGTCAGCGATGGGTCGGACGGTGCTGACAACAAGAACGCTGCAGTTCCAATTAGCGACGCGAAAGATGCTGCCAACATCCCCGAAGCGAAAAACCGACTTGAAGGCTTACCCACTTTGCCTGTCGGAAAGGAAAGTGATTTGTTGGGCGCCATTGATGACGTCACCCGATTGAATCGCAACCGCCGAATTGCCGGCTATGTTGTCCTTAGCGACGGCGTCCAGAATGTGATTCGTCCTAAGGTCACCGCCAGCGAAGTGGCCAGATCCTTGGAGGCTCGGGACGCGCCTTTGCATGGGATCGTCCTTGGCCCAAGCACGGTGTCAGAAGAATTTATCGACGCCGCGATCGAGGCGATGCCCGACAACATGACGGGCTTTGCCGAGAACGAAGTTGAATTCCGAGCATCGGTTCGCCTAAGAGGCTTCAACAACCAATCGGTCCCCGTACAGTTGGTGGTAAAGAAGCCGGACGGCACCGAGGAAATTGCCATGACCAAACAAGTCATGGCAACGACCAGTGATCAGCTAAGCCAAGTCGATTTCAATTACTTGCCCACAGAACCGGGCAGCTACAAATTACGAGTCCAAGTTCCAAACCAGCAACGTGAAGTCGCATTTTCCAACAATCAATTGTCGGCCTATTTGCAAGCATTTCCTGGCGGTCTAAGAATCCTCTACGTTACCGGGGACCTACAATTTGAACACCACTTCTTGGTGCGATCGTTGCAGGCTTCCAAAGACATGCAAGTGAAGACGGTCTGGATTGATTCAGCCGATCGCGAACAGTGGCCTTTAAACTTACGTGACTACTTTAATGATAACACGTACGATGTTTTCATCCTGGATAACATCGATGCTCAGGCCCTGCACTCGGATCAAAACACAAATCTAGACATCATGGCAAAGGCGATCTTGAACGGCAAAGGCTTGCTGATGATGGGCGGTTACCACAGTTTTGGCCCCGGTCATTATTTTGGAACTCCATTGGCCGAAGTGCTGCCCGTCCGTATGGATGCAACCGAACGACAAGAATTTGGTGCGCCCTTAAGAGTTGACTTACATATTGAAAAGCCAATTGAAATGGTCCCAACTGGTGATCACTTTATCACTCGCTTAGGTTCGGGCGAGGGCGGAAATGCGGCATGGGCTGGACTACCCAAACTGCAAGGTGCCAACCTCTTCAATCGCCTCAAAGAGAGCGCGATGGTGCTGCTGGAAAGCGAAAACGGTGATCCACTTCTGGTTTCGGGATCGTATGGCGGTCGAGTCTTGGCGTTCGCCGGTGATTCAACCTATCTTTGGGTTCGAAACGGTTTCAAGGAAGAACACCAGCAATTTTGGCGTCAGATGATGCTATGGTTGGCTTCGCGAGATGTCGCAGGCGATAAAAGCGTGTGGATGAAATTATCCAAACGACGCTTGACCTCGGGTGAAAACCTAAACATCAATGCTGGGGTGCGTGGCGATGAAGGTGAGTCCATCCAAGGAGTTGCCGTCAAAGCGACTTTAACCTTGGCCAACGGTAACATAGTGCCTGTCTCCTTTACCAGCCAAGACCAACAGCGACAATTCACCGCTAGAATCGATCAGGATCAAATCAGCGAAGGCGGCGTTTACCGAGTTACCGTGACGATGCTGAAAGAGGGGAAAGAGATCGGCACCGAATCCCAAGAGTTCGATATTATTGACATCGACAATGAAACGGTGATTCCTATCGCTGATACCGCCTTGATGCAACAAATGATTGATGCCACCAGCGACGCAGGAGGGCGACTTTGGACCCCGCAACAAGTTGACACGCTAGCCAAAGAACTATTGAAGTCCACCAAGGATTTAGAAATCAAAATACCGCAATTGTGGCGATTGGGAGACACCGCGGCTGATGCTTACGGATTCGTTTTAGGGTTCTTTGCGTTGATGATGACCGAATGGGCGTTGCGAAAGATGTGGGGCTTGGTTTAGCCTATCCAACCCACAGCAGTCTTCGTGTCACGTTAAGTCCGACTATCAAGCATGACCGCGCAGGATTCGCGGCACAATTCAAGACTCGCGGCAACTAACACAACGCCCTTGAATCGTCGCCGTAAGTTGGACGATTTCAAGGGCCGGCATCTCCCGCTAGGAATCTAATATCGCATCTGCCGTGTCAGCGCACGCAGCACTTTTATACCGCATAATAGCTTTACCGCATAATAGCGTCACCGTGGC
>JBDNHU010000052.1:0-39300 GCA_041688615.1 Mariniblastus sp.
TCCCAATTAGGCCGCTGGGAATTTCGCTCCGTTTACGCAAAACTAGTGCCTAGGTGTGCTCCAGAATTCTTAACACGGATGGCAATACAATGAACGTTCCTAGATGGCGTTTTTCGATCGACGTTGGCGGGACCTTTACTGACTGCCTGGCCGTTTCACCCTCGGGAAAGACTTTTCGCCAAAAAGTGCTTAGTTCGGCCCGAATCCGCACTTCCGCAAATGCCATTGCTGGATCGTCGAATCATTTGCGATTAAATTTGCCTTGGGACACGGGTAACGATTTCTTTCGTGGTTATCAGTGCACGCTTTTGGACGAAGGCGGCACCACCGTCGGCCAATACCAAGCGACGAAGTGGGACCCCATTTCCAACACGCTGACGGTGGACAAACCGGTCATTAGCCCGAACCACTTTACGTCCGTAGAATTGGCCGCAGATCAGCCGGCGCCTATTTTAGTGATGCGATTGATACTTCAACTGCGAATGGATCAACCCCTTCCGCCGCTGGACCTTCGCCTGGGTACCACTCGAGGCACCAATGCCTTATTGACCCGCAATGGAGCAACCACGGGATTCGTTACCACTGCAGGCTTTGCTGATGCCCTGTCGATCGGGAATCAACAACGGCCCGACTTATTTGCTGTTGATGTCAAAAAGTTTCCAGTGCTTTATCAGCATTCGGCCGAAATCGCAGAACGAATCGCCAGCGATGGAACAATTCTAATGCCGATGATCGATTCGGCAGTTTACGAAGTCTTACGGCAATTAAAACACAAGGGCGTGCAATCGCTGGCAATCTGCCTGCTTAACAGTTACAAAAATCCCGAGCACGAACTGCGCCTAGCCGCGATTGCACAAGCAATCGGCTTTGCCAACATCAGTCTGTCGCACCAAGTTTCTCCGTTGATCAAGTTTGTGCCTCGTGCCTGCACAACGGTCCTGGACGCTTACCTTAATCCTGTTTTGGACCATTATCTAAGGACCATTCGATCACATTTGGCGGCAGGTAGCCAAATGCTGATGATGACCAGCAGCGGGGGACTGGTTACCCCCGAACGATTCTCTGGAAAAGATAGCATTCTAAGCGGTCCAGCAGGTGGGGCAATTGGATTCGCAACCGCCGCTAAAAACGCCGGTTTCCGCACAGCGATTGGATTCGACATGGGAGGCACCAGCACCGATGTATCTCGCCTTAACAATGGCCTGTCATTGCAAACAGAAACACGCAAAGCAGGCATCGACATTCAGACTCCAACTCTTGCTATCGAAACGGTTGCAGCCGGTGGAGGCAGTGTCTGCTGGTTTGACGGAAACCGAATGTTAGTCGGACCGCAAAGTGCTGGTTCTGATCCTGGCCCCGCATGTTACGGTCGCGGTGGCCCGCTAACAGTGACAGACATGAACGTTTGGTTGGGACGAGTCCCCAGTGACCGGTTCCCCTTGCCGCTTCAAATCAATGAAATCCATACCAAGCTGGTCGCGATTATCGATGAAATCTACAAGGGAACGCGAACCAAGTATGCTACCAACGAATTGGCTCTTGCTTACTTGGAAATTGCCAATTCTCATATGGCGTCAGCGATCCATTCGATCACCACTCAACAGGGCGTAGACCCCCAAGATTATCCGCTGGTTGCGTTTGGCGGTGCTGCAGCCCAAAACGCTTGCGGAGTGGCAGAACTACTGGGCATGTCGAAAATTTTATTGCACCCCGACGCTGGCCTATTGAGTGCTTTTGGAATTCAACATTCCCGAATCAGTCGTGTCGCTCAAGCACCGATCCTGCGACCACTTGACTTACCATCCATTCGCGAATTGCCCAAGGAAATCGTTCGACTCGCTGCCCAGGCCAGCAGCGAACTTCCCAAAACTTTTTCAGGACAAACTCAGACCGTCTCTCGCGTCCACCTTTGTGTCCACGGTACCGAGCAAAGCCTAGCAATTACGGCACCAGGCAATGTACTATCAATGGAAATTTCTGAACTGGAAGCTGAAATCCGAGAACAGTTCTGGCAAGCCTATTCGCAACGTTTCGGTTATCGACAGGATCGCTTGTTGTATCTTGAATTACTGGAAGTCGAAGTTTCACTAGCCCAGCAGTTGACCGCGAATCTAAACCGTGACCCAACCGAAGATTCCCACAACGTTTTCGACAGTCAATCCAATCCAAATGCTAACACTCGGGCGTGGAAAACATCCTCATCGACGGGTGACTGGCATGAAGACCCCTGCGGTAAAGTCCAGTACAGGGATCGTGAAAACTGGAATCACACAGAAGAACTATCAGGGCCGATCGTCGTCGCCGAAGCTTATTCAACGATTTTCATTGCAGAAGGGTGGAATGGGAACATCCTAAAGGACGGGCAAGTGCTGTTGACCAAATCCACTTCGGGCATGAATCAGGCAAGTACCTACGCTGCGGACCTAAACTGCGACCCCCATCGTCTGGAACTATTCAACCATCGCTTGACTCAGGTCGCCACCCAAATGGGACTCACCCTGCAGGCGACTTGCACCAGCGTGAACGTGAAAGAGCGACTGGATTTCAGCTGTGCCGTCTTTGACCAGGACGGAGACCTGATCGTCAACGCACCCCACATTCCTGTGCACTTAGGTGCAATGAGCCTGACCGTGAAGTCGACGATTGCCGCGAACACTTACATTATGCCCGGCGATGTTTTCGTCACCAACGATCCATTTCAGGGCGGGTCGCATCTACCAGATGTCACGGTCATTTCGCCAGTTTTCATCCAATGCACTGACCGTCCTGAAGCACCACTGGATGAAAAGGCCGATTCTGCCCGGATCGAAAAACCAAGATTTTGGGTGGCCAGCCGAGCACATCACTCGGAAATTGGAGGGATAACGCCAGGTTCTATGCCGCCGTTTTCCAAGTCGCTAGAAGAAGAAGGAGTGATCATTCGCAATTTCCGACTGTTGCGAAAGGGATCCGATCACTTTGACCAGTTGCGTGCGTTGCTATCCGGTGGAAAGTACCCCAGTCGGAATCCGACCGAAAACATTCTGGACATCCAGTCCCAAATCGCGGCCAATCGTTTGGGAGAAAAATTACTGCAACAACTGGTCGAATCCTGGTCAGAACCTGTTGTGGTCGCCTACATGCAGCACATCCAAGATGCTGCTGCCGACCAAACCGACCTTGCCATCGCCAAGTTCAATCCCGGCATCTATCGATTCGAAGATCGATTAGATTGCGGACTTACTATCCGCTTGGCGATCCACATCAAGAACAAACAGATGGTTTTCGATTTCGAAGGGACTGACAGCCCCGCGGGCAATAATTTCAACACCAATCCCGCCATCGTTTCATCCGCGATTTTATACTGCTTGCGCTTGCTAGTTGACGCACCTATCCCTTTGAATCAAGGCGTCTTGCGATCGGTTGCAGTCAAACTTCCCAAGTGTTTCCTAAATCCGTTGGGCGATACTTCAAATGACGATTTAGCAGGAATTCCTGATGCCCAACTACCCGCGGTCGTCGGTGGAAATGTGGAAACCTCGCAACGCATCGTGGACACGATCCTGGGCGCTTTGAATATTTGTGCGGCCAGTCAAGGAACGATGAACAACTTCCTGTTTGGAAATGACCAATTCGGATTCTACGAAACCATCGGCGGTGGCACAGGTGCCAGTCAACATAGCGGAGGTTCCGACGCCGTTCACAGCCACATGACCAACACTCGATTGACGGACCCTGAAATCTTAGAAGTACGATATCCTGTTCGCTTAAGAGAATTTTCAATTCGCAAAGGCAGCGGCGGAGCAGGCCGTTTTTGCGGTGGAAACGGCATGATCCGACGCTTCGAATTCTTACAACCGCTAATCGTATCGTTGGTCACCAATCGACGCGGTCACCGCTCAAGCGAACTTCCTGGCTCGAATGCAGACGATCAATACTTGCCATTTGGGCTTCTGGGGGCCGATCCCGGGCAAGCGGGCCAAAACCTCTTGATTGACACAGATGGCCGTTCGCAATTCTTAAACGCCAGTTGCCAAATCCACGTAAAACCGGGCCAACAAATTGAAATCCGTACGCCCGGTGGCGGCGGTTGGGGCAGTCCCCAAGTGGATACATAAAAGGTTGATAATGGCAATCGAATTCCAAACAAGACACCCCGACAGCGGCCGAGTTTACAGCCCGAGTCCAATACCAACTCGACGCGATCGCATACCAAAGTGGCCAAGACTTACAGGCCATCGCACACAAGCAATGCCTAACCAACACGCGGCTAACTAATGCTTAACGAACTTCACCCGCCGCCTGGGTCTTCTTCAGTAGTTGCCGCAGTTGCGTTACCTTTTCTGGGTACTGCAGCAGCAAGTTCTTACGCTGCGACAAGTCGTTGCTTAGGTCATACAACGCCGCAGGCAATCCATTCTTGGTGTAGCCATTCTCTAGATCAAACCAGTCGGGAACGCTTGAAATTGCGCCCGTCGGCGCATCGACCAAAACCCAGTCTCCTTCGCGAATAGCGTAATGATTTGCTTTTGTGTTGTGAACGATGGACGTTCGCTGACTCTTGCCGCCTTGCCAAAGGTCCAGCTGATTGAAGCTGTCCTCGGCGGTCCCTGCCGGTAATTGAAAATCTACAACTTTGGCCAACGTCGCCATCAGATCAACTTGGCTGATCAAGTCCGAAGTGACGGTTCCTGGCTTCACCACATTTGGCCAGCGAATGATAAACGGAACCCGATGCCCACCTTCCCAAATATCGCGTTTAAGCCCTCGAAGTTCGCCCATACTTCTATGTTGAAAGTTGCGAACTCTTGGATATGCGTAGTTTTCGGGACCATTGTCAGCGGTAAAAATCACAATCGTATTTTCGGCAAAACCATTGTCCGACAATGCCTTTAAGACGTCGCCCAGATGGTCATCACTTTGGGCCAAAAAATCTCCATAGCCACCAGCAGCTGTCTTACCTTGCCACTGCTTCACGGGAACGATGGGCGCATGCGGCGAAGTCCAAGCCCAGTACAGAAAGAATGGTTCTTTCTGCCCCTGACGTTCTGTGATCCACCGGGTCACCCTCTTGGTTAACGTTGGCATCACTTGATCTTGTTTCCAGCCGGCGACCATCGGGCCTGGCCTGCCTTCGGCTGCGCCTTCACTGGGTCGAGGGTCAGGAACATACTCAACCGTAGGCGCCTGGGTCACACGGTCGTTCTCGATCCAAGCATAAGGCGGAAAGTTAGGAACATCGTCGCCAAAGTAGTAATCAAAGCCGTGATCAAGTGGCCCTCCGGGAATCGATTTCGTCCAATCAAACGCATCAGCGGACCAGACTTTCTGCCTGCCTCGTATGACCGGTTTGGCGTCAGGCTTAACAATGGCATCCCACTGGAATCCTAAATGCCACTTGCCAATACAGGCCGTGGTGTAGCCTTTTTGTTTCAGCATTCTTGGCAACGTCAATTGCTTGGGTTCAAAAACCGAAGGCTCCCACGAATTGACAATCTTGTGAAATTTACGCCAATGATAACGACCCGAAAGCAGTGCGTAGCGACTGGGTGTACAAATCCCCGAAGACGAATGAGCGTCGGTGAAAAGCATGCCTTGCCCTGCCAACTGATCCAAATTGGGAGTCGGAATCTTGCTCTGTGAATTCTGAATCCCTAAATCGCCAAATCCCATATCGTCAGCGTAGACGATCAAAATATTTGGTGGTTGATCCGCCCAACTTTGCAACGGCAAAACAGCAAGCAACACGATCCAAACGACTATTGGGTTTGCAATTCTTGGCATCACTTCAATCGATTCATGGTAGGGCGAAAAACGAATTCCGCGGATGTTGGCTAACGGATGGTGGCGTCAGTCAACGCCCAGTCAATAGCCCGTCTGCACAATCAGCCTAATAAACACCAGTTAGAATGCAAATCCCAGACGCTCATGCGGCCTAAACTTGGTGACGTAGGTTGGCGGTCGCCTTGCGTCAAGATTATGATTTAGATTCCAAGATGAACCATTTCAAGTAACCACACTCGAAATTGGACTCCCTCCTGCCTAGAACAAGGTAACCTGCCATGCGTCGATCATCAACAATCAACTCCGTGCAAGACTTTACTCACTTACTTTTTGCAGTTGCAACTTCCGTGACGTTAACTGCCATTTCGTGCACGTGCGGACAAGCGGCCGTGCAAGAGGCCAACGATAACCAAGCGCCTGTAGGCTACACCGCTCTGTTCAATGGAAAAGACACGACCGGTTGGCACGGGATGCCGCACCAAGATCCTTACCAGTGGAAAGCAATGTCCCAAGAGGATCGAACCGCCAAGGTCAAAGCTTGGGACAAAGAGGTTGCAACGCACTGGACGGTGGACCAAGGCGCCGTCATTAATGACGGCAACGGTGCCTATTTAACGACCGATAAAGAATACCGCGATTTCGACTTCTGGATTGATTATAAAACAGTGGCAGGCGCCGACAGCGGTATTTACTTAAAGGGATCTCCTCAGGTCCAAATTTGGGACTACACTCAGGCCGGTGGTAAATGGGCTATCGGAGCCGACAAGGGATCGGGAGGATTGTGGAACAACAGCGCCGGTACCGAGGGGAAGGACCCTTTGGTCTTGGCGGATAAACCGTTTGGCCAATGGAATCGACTGCGGATCAAACAGGTGGGCCAACGCACCAGCGTCTGGTTGAACGATCGCATGGTGGTGGACCACGCCATCATGGAAAACTATTGGGATCGTAGCAAACCGCTTCCCACCACCGGCCCAATCCAGTTGCAAACTCATGGCGGTGAAATCCAATGGAAGAATATTTTCATCAAGGAACTTTCGAACGCAGAATCGAACGACTTCCTACGAGAATTGGAATCCGGCGAATTGGAATCCGCCTTCGATGGAAAGTCCTTCAAGGGCTGGGCGGGACCCACCGACAATTATGAAATTGTCGATGGGGCTGTGATGTGCAAACCAGGTAAAGGTGGCACAATCTACACGGAAAAAGAATATGGCGATTTCAAGGCCCGCATGGAATTTCAACTTCCTGCTGGCGGCAACAATGGCCTGGCACTTCGCTATCCTGGTCAAGGCGACACCGCGTATGTGGGAATGACCGAATTGCAAATTTTAGATTCTGAATCACCAAAGTACGCGAATCTGGATGCACGTCAATATCATGGCTCGGCGTACGGAATGATTGCCGCGCATCGCGGATACTTGTACGAAGTGGGGGATTGGAACTTCCAAGAGGTAACCGTCCAAGGTTCACGAATCAAAGTCGAACTTAATGGAAATATCATTATGGATGGTGATGTCGCCGCAGTCGCTGAGTACCTGGCAAACTCGCCACATCCCGGCAAAGATCGTACCAAGGGCCATTTTGGATTTGCAGGACACAGTGACCCTGTCAAATTTCGAAATGTAATGATTGGCGAATTTACCAAGAAGTAAAAACTTTGTCCAAACGCTTGCAGTGCACCTGCTGCAAAGTAACCAGAGCGTCGAATTACCAAGTGAACGATGGCACAAAATCCAGCGGTTCACTTGATAATTCCGTGGTTGCGGCGGGACCACTTTTGGGCTAGTGCAACGACTTGGGCTAGGAACGGTTGCTCGGGCAACTAACGATGTTCCGAAAATTCGACTTAGTCAATGTTTAACGGGTGGCAGATTTATGGCTACGATTGCTTCGGACGGAACGGCAGACGCACTGAAAGTAAGTGAATCGCAAGCTCCCAATCGCCTGACCAGCATCGACGTTTATCGCGGCATGGTCATGTTCTTGATGTTGGCCGAAATGCTTCACCTTAGCGGTTTGGCCGATGCCTTTCCGACCGTCGTTGCGTTCCAATGGTTAAAGTTTCACACGACTCATGTGCCTTGGGTTGGATGTTCTTTACACGACCTAATTCAGCCCGGTTTTTCTTTCTTAGTAGGTGCGGCGTTGCCCTTTTCGATTGCCAGCCGGCAAAACAAGGGGCAATCGGTCCGCCTGATGTGTGTTCATGCTGCTTGGCGCAGCCTTCTGTTGATTGGATTAGGCATATTTCTGCGCAGCTTGAAATACGATTACACCAACTTTACTTTTGATGATACCTTAACTCAAATCGGCCTGGGTTACTTTTTCCTATTCCTGATTGGACTGGGACATCGCTGGATCAGTTACTTTTCAATCGCAGCGATTCTGCTTGGCTATTGGGCGGCATTCTCCATGTATCCGATCGTTGAAACTTTCGACTATGCAGCGGTTGGCGTCGGATCGGACTGGGGCCACTTCCATGAAGGTTTCCAGGCTCACTGGAACAAAAACAGCAACCTGGCCTGGGCTTTTGATACTTGGTTCATGAACCTGTTCCACCGTCCCGAACCTTTTTTGTTTAGCGGCGGTGGGTATTGCACATTAAGTTTTATTCCGACCCTAGCCACCATGCTAATGGGTTTATTAGCGGGTGGATGGCTGAAAAACATTCCTGACGTCGCCCCTAGAATTGCTCGCTTTTCACTCGCGATTGCGTTTTGCTTCTTGGCAGGATGGGGCATTGCAGAAGCCGGCTACTGCCCGTTAGTCAAACGCCTATGGACACCCACCTTCGCTCTTTGGAGCGGCGGTTGGTGCTTCCTGTTCTTGCTAATCTTGCATGTGATTTGCGACCTTGGACGATTCCGAAAATGGGCGTTTCCGTTCTTGGTGATCGGTGCCAATTCCATTACAAGTTATGTAATGGAATGGACCTTGGCGGGCTTCATTCACCAAGCATTGTATCGACATCTTGGGCATGGATTCTTCGAAGTGCTGGGATCGGCCTATTCCGAAACCCTAAACCGCGCCGTCACATTACTCTTATTGTGGTTGATTCTGTTTTGGATGTACCGCAAGAAGATGTTCATCAAAATATAAGCCGGCGACGATCTGATTGAAGCAAGGACATGATAGAAACGGTGAAATTTCTGGTCACCCGCCACCTTTAGTAACACGCCGATTAAGGTATTCACCGGAACCACGAATCGTTAACCAACAGCCCATTGCTGGATGCGGCTTGTAAGTCCGCCAGGATTTCATTTCGATTCATCCTTCGTATCGAAGCGGTTTCAGCCATTGAAAACCCTTCGACAAACAT
Source organism: Mariniblastus sp. (assembly GCA_041688615.1). Lineage (GTDB taxonomy): Bacteria > Planctomycetota > Planctomycetia > Pirellulales > Pirellulaceae > M30B19. The sequence continues at coordinate 9,086 of JBDNHU010000052.1, forward strand.
CCGCCAGGTCCAATAGTAGGCAGGCATGGCCGCGGGTTCGAAGTCCGAACCAAAATCCACTTCCTCTTGGTCGCTAGACTGGACTTCTGGGTCGTGCACAGTCCGCCCGGACCGAGTAACATCAACTTCTGCCTTCCACTGCCCGGCTCCATTTCCCAATACCGGCCGTTCGCTATCCGAAACAAGGCGTTCGCTGGAGGCGACCCGATGTTCTGAGGCAGAGTTTTCATCTTGGACATCTTCGGTCGATTCCGTTGACGAATCCGTTGACGAATCCGATTCCACCTTGAACACTCGTTCGGACCGTGCGTCTTCCGAGAATTCGTCGGGAGAATCGCCTTGGTCTTCTTGACCAAAGAAATCACTTTTACCGGCAACCGAATCTGGTTCAAGCAATCTCTCCACGTCCACGGCGACCAGATCCTTTACTTCGTCACCAGACACTTGGGTCGGCTCTGAGGCTTGATTTTTCAAAAGCTCTTTATAGGCCGGCACATCGGAAACCAAAGTGATGGTGACTTGATCCGAATCAGGTTCGACCATTTCGCGTTGAGGCTCGCGCAATGGCGCCGACTTGTCGATTTGCTTCACCAATCGAGATGGCAGACTCAGTTCCCTAGGCACCACACGTCCATACATGACCTCGATACCCAAAGGGGAAATCTCGATCGTGGGTCGAAATTTATTCAGTTCCAATTGATCCAGCAAACGAGCTTGAATCATGGCATCGACTAACGCATTGACATCTTTTTGACGCATCCATTTCAAAGCACCAAACGTCCGAATGCGATGCAGCCTTAAGGTCTGCAGTTTCTTGGCTTCCGACCCCCAAAGCATCTGGCAAAGTAGACCCTTGCCGATTCGCCCATGAGTCCTGGCGGCGCCACTCAAAGCAATTTGAACCGTTGTCAAAAACGCATCAGTCATGCAAGAATCACGCTTAGAAGCATCCTTGGCGCCCGAAGCAACCATCGCATCGGTTAACAGTTCTGGCGAGTCATCAAAGAATACTTGTTCCCAACTGACGCCGCGACAGTTATCACACTTACCACAGCGCCTGCGGTCACTGTCACCAAAGTATTCCAAAATTTCCAGTTGTCGACAGCGATTCGACCGACAGTAGGACATCACCAAGTCCAACCGATCATACTCAGCCTTGCGACGTCGATCCAATTCCTCAAAGTCAATCACCAGCTCGGAAAACTTCAAGTCGCGGCGGCGAAAATGAACCGCGCGACCGCGAAAAGGCGGCACGTAGTCCAAAAAATTCAGCGAACTCAGTTCACGAAGACTTCGATTGACCGCATCTTGCTTTAGCCCCGAACGATCGACCAAAGTAGACATATTGAAGTAGACGCGTTCAAATCGCCGGTCGCCCACAATGCTTTCAATCGCAGCCAGGACTTTTCGCTTATTTTTCGAATCACGTCCGACCGCATTTTGGAATGACTCTTGGTTGGAATCAATTCGCACACTGGCAAGGTTCTGCCGAGTGTCCATGCGTTCAATAACGCCCGCCTGTTCCAACAAACGCTGGCAGGTTGCGATTCCTTCGGTCCCGACACTTGTTTGCAAAGCTTCCTTGACTTCTAGTAGCGTAAGTTCAATCGGATCGGCATCCTGTTGACGCAGAAATTCGTACACCTGCTTTACGGTTTCCCGCGACGGGTACGCATTCTCGATAAAGAATTCTTGGATGAAGCGATCCTGATGACTGAACAGCAGCAAGCACTTGCTTTGCTTTCCATCGCGACCGGCCCGTCCGACCTCTTGATAGTAAGCTTCTAGCGATCCTGGCAATTGATAGTGCACCACGAACCTCAAGTCCGCCTTATCAACTCCCATACCGAACGCGTTTGTGGCAATAATGATCGGGACTGCACCCGACATAAATTGATCTTGAATGTGTCGTCGTTCGTTCGAATCCAAACCGCCATGATACAACGCCACTGGGCGTTTCAGATTTTCCTTCAGCAGTTCTGAAATCTTTTCACAATTCTTTCGAGTCGCAGCGTAAACAATACCGCAACCGGGCGTCTTTTCCAAGAATTCCAACAGTCGGCGATCTTTCGCACCCGAACCATAAGGTGATTCGACAAACAAGCTTAAGTTGTCACGTGAAAATCCCGTAACGAAAATCGCGGGGTCGTTTAGTTGCAAACATTTCGCAATATCTTCTTGCACAATTTGCGTCGCCGTCGCCGTTAATGCGATCGTTTGCGGATTGCCCAGTCGCTGACGAAAACGGCCCAATCGTTGATAGTCAGGTCGAAAATCATGTCCCCACTGACTGATGCAATGGGCTTCATCGATCGCTAACATTTGAACTTGAACTGAAGCAATCGCTTCCATAAATTTTTCGTTGCGTAATCGTTCAGGTGCAACATAGACCAAATCAAAACGCCCCGCAGTCATTTCTGCCATTCGGCTGTTTTGTTCGGAAAGCGTCATGGAACTATTGATGAACGTTGCAGAAATTTCTCGCTTCAATAATCCATCAACCTGGTCTTTCATCAATGCAATCAATGGCGACACCACAATGGTGACGCCTGGTCTGCCCACTGAAGGCAGTTGATAACACAGACTCTTGCCCCCGCCCGTTGGCATGATACACAAACAATCACGCCCGGCAAAAACGGATTCAATCACCGCTTGCTGACCCGGACGAAAGGACTGCAGGCCGAATCGATGAAGGTGAGCTTCTGGCTGCGCCTGACTCATCTTTGAACCCTTCCTTTGGTCATTACTCGGAATTCTAGAAACGCTACGAAATTCGATCCCAAAGCAATTTCAGATCGAATGGATTCGCAACCTTGGTCTAGAAAGCGGTGGTGTTAAAGATTCGGTCACCCGCGTCACCCAACCCGGGCACAATGAATTTCTGATCGTTCAAATGATCATCAACCGAACAAACGTAAACCTCTAAATCGGGGCATTCATTCTTCAATCGCTCAATCCCTTCGGGTGCCGCGATAATCGACAGCAAAGTCACCTTGTCCACGCCCCATTGTTTCAAGGTATTGTAGGCCATGATCGCTGACCCACCTGTCGCCAACATGGGATCCAACACCATCGCCATATCCACAGGTCGACCATCGGGCAGCTTGCTGTAGTATTCGACGGGCAAGGCCGTTTCTTCATCGCGATACAGTCCCAGATGCCAAACCTGAGCAGTCGGCAGCAGACTAAGCACTGGGTCGATCATGCCCAGACCGGCCCGTAGAATCGGGACTAGCCCAATCGTCTGCCGCAATCGGTGTCCGTCAAACGACGTCAACGGTGTCTGAACTTGATGTGGCTGAAGTTCCAAGGCTTCGGTCGCCCGGAACACAAGCAAACTGGTCAGTCGCCCAATCAAGACGCGAAAAAGTTCTGGTGGCGTGTGCCGATCTCGCAGTTGAGTCATATGGTGTCGAACGACTGGGTGGTCAACAATATGAACCTGCATTTTGAAAATACCCTTGAAATAAGTTGAAACAAATCGATAGCCGTCCATTCTATTTGTTTTGCCCACACTTTAGAATCGGGTCGTTGCCAGACACTGGCCGAAGATTGGGCTGAGTCTTGGATTGAATACTCACGCCTGAATCCGCCGTTTCACCGCTTTTACGCTAACTTCTACTAGTCCCATGACGAACGTGCTGTTTCCTGAATGCCCTATCCAAAAAATCGTCTCCGGTGGCCAAACGGGAGTCGATCGAGCCGCGTTGGCCACTGCCATTTTTTTGGAAATCCCGCATGGTGGTTGGTGCCCGCGTGGACGACGTGCCGAAGATGGCACCATTCCTGAAATTTACCAGCTAAAGGAAACGCTTGAATCTGACTACGCGGTGCGCACCGAACAAAATGTCGTTGATAGCGATGCCACGCTGATCCTTTATCGAAACCGTCTCAAGGGTGGCACTGCCTTGACGGTTAAACTGACCAGGCGACACCACCGGCCAACACTTTTGGTTGACCTAGCAAAAGTGCATCACTATCAAATCGTGCGAGATTGGCTGATTAAACAGAACATACGAGTGCTAAATGTTGCGGGCCCTCGAGAAAGTTCCGCCGATGAAATCACGATGGAGGCCGAACAATTTCTAACCAACTGTTTGACCGTTATCGACGATCAAGATTGTGGGTAGACGCTTTAACATGCCAAATGAACATGCCAAATGAACCTGTCAAATGAACCTGTCAAATTAACATGGCAAATTAACATGGCAAATTAATATGGCAATGTCTGGAGGTTACCCGCTGGCCGGTGAATTCGGAAATCGTCTGCGACCAATAACAATAGATCTAGGAGCACCTATCCAAAACAACTTGGCTGCGCAAGAATGACCAGAGGCGGAATTCGAGATACGCTAAACACTTTTGTTCGTTTGCCAAAGGCAACGTCAGATGACTCGGCAGAAAATTGTAATTGTTGGCGGTGGCTTTGGTGGATTGAACGTAGCATACGGGCTTCGCAAATGTGATGCGGATATCACTCTAATTGATCGCAGAAACTTCCACCTGTTTCAGCCACTGTTGTACCAGGTTGCCACCGGTGGGCTGTCGCCTGCAAATATCGCGGCCCCCCTACGCGGGCTGTTGCGGCGATCGAAGAATGTACAAGTCGTCTTGGGTGAAGTCAGCAACATTGATCCCAAACAGAATCGAATTTTTGTGGGTCAGCAATGCTACGACTATGACTTCGCGGTGATCGCCGCAGGTGCTAAGAGTAGCTACTTCGGAAACGATTCCTGGGAGAAATTCGCACCAAGCCTAAAATCGATCGAAGACGCGACAGAAATCCGAGGTCGAGTCCTCAATGCGTTTGAATTGGCCGAAAAAGAAACTGACCCGCAACAACGCAAGTTCCTAATGACGTTCGTCATTGTCGGCGGAGGCCCAACAGGCGTTGAATTAGCTGGCGCTATCAGTGGATTGGCCAACCAAACGTTACAAGGGGACTTCCGGTCGATTGATCCAAGTGACGCGAAAATCATCTTACTTGACGCCGGGCCCAGAATTCTGGCGGCGTTTGACCCATCTCTTTCAAAGAAGGCCTGCCTGGCACTTCAGAAATTGAAAGTGGAAGTCCAAGTCGATGCCAAAGTGGTCGACATCACCCAACGCGGGGTTAACCTGCATATCGCGGACCAACCCCAATCGACGATCCAAGCCAATACGATTTTGTGGGCGGCCGGCGTCGGCGCTGTCGGACTGGCGAAAGTCATTTCCGAACAAAGTGAAACTCAAACCGATAAGGCAGGGCGGTTGATGGTGAATCAAGACCTTTCCCTAGGCGTCTACACTAATCTTTTCGCGATTGGCGACATTGCGCACGCCGTTGATAAAGCGGGAAAACCCTTACCCGGCGTGGCACCGGTTGCAATTCAACAGGGAAAATACCTGGCAAATATGATCAGGAAAAATATTCCCGGCGGCGACAGAAAACCATTTATCTACAGTAGCCCTGGAAACCTGGCCACCATTGGTCGCAGCGCGGCAGTTGCGGAACTGGGCCGGTACAAATTTTCAGGATACTTTGCTTGGCTGGTCTGGGCCGTTGTTCACATTTTACAAATTAGCCTGATGGAAAATCGGCTTCTGGTCTTCCTACAATGGGGGTGGAATTATGTCACGCGAAACCGTTCGGCTCGATTAATCACGTCTTCGCCGACCGTCCAACAAACTCACACATTGCCCGCAATCGAAAATGGAAAGAAAAATGCCGGCGTTTAGCACGACCTTCCGCCCCCAACAAATTCAACCATCGGCATTCATTGCTGACAATGCAAAAATCGTTGGTGATGTCACGATCGCCGAAAATGCCAGCGTCTGGTTTGGAGCGGTGATTCGCGGAGATACCGAATCGATCGTAATTGGTGAAGGCTCAAACGTGCAAGATCTCTCTCTTTTGCACGCGGATTCGGGCGTCATCTGTCGCCTAGGAAAAAACGTCACGGTCGGCCACGCTGCGATCGTGCATGGTGCCATCATAGGAGACGATTGCATGATAGGCATGCGCGCCACTTTGCTGAATCACGTACAAATTGGCAAAGGAAGCCTGATTGCCGCGGGTAGCCTAGTTACCGAAGGTACGATCATTCCTCCCGGCAGTGTCGTTATGGGATCACCCGCCACGGTTCGTCGCCAAGTGACTCCGAAAGACACGCAAAGAATCCAACACGCAGCTAGCCATTACGTGAAACTCGCGCAGGCCTACAAAGAATCGCAAGGCTAGGACTTGTATCGCACTAAAGCCAAGCACAAAATCACGGTAGCAAAATGGGCGGCCAATGTTGACACAACAGCACCCGTCTAAACCTACCCGTAATCGGCGATTCCAACTTCCACCCAATTGTACCGGACACGCTGTTGTACCGGACACGCGGACTTACAGAGCGCGACTCATGTTCATAATTGGCAGCAGCAAGGCGACCACAACAAAAAGAATGATTCCGGCCATTGTCAGCAACATCATTGGTTCGATCATCTTGACGGCCAAGTCCAATCGTTGACTGGTCCGCTTCTCTAGGTTCTCCGCAATATCCACCAGAACCGTATCCAAGCTGTTCGACTCCTCGGCGACCGCAATCATCTCCGTAACGGTTTTGGGAAAGTGCCCGCTCTTCACCAAGGGCGGAGCCAATGATTCACCCGACTTGATATTCTCAGTTGCGCCCAGAATCGCTTCGGACAGCACAATGTTACCAGCAGACTGGCTGCTAATTTGCAGCGACTTCACAATGGGAACACCGTTAGCCAGCAACGTTCCTAGGACTCGGCAAAATCGAGCAACTGCCAAATTCTTGTTAATTGAACCGAACAAAGGAACTTTAAATTTGATCACGTCCATGGTCCGCTTGCCTTCCGCGGTCCCAAAGTAAACCCTCATTCCAACCACCACCCCCACCAAGACCGCAACCATGTAGAAGAAATACGATCGCAGCCAACCGCTGAACGTCAACAATGCTTCGGTTGCCCAAGGCATCCCACCCTTGGCCCGCAACATTTCGAACATCTGGCCAAACATCGGAACGAAGAAGACCAACAGCACCGTGATCACGATCGTTCCGATTGCCCCCAACATCACTGGATAGGCTAACGCGCCGATGGTTCTTGATTTCAAGTCCGCTTGTTCTTCAGTGAACTTTCCGACGCGACTTAAGGCGTCGTCAAGGAAACCTCCCTCTCCGCCGGCCTTGGTCATATTGATACCGATGTCGGAGAAGACCGATGGATGGCGGGAAAAGGCATCACCCAAACTTTCGCCGTCTTCAATTCGCCGGTTCACATCTTCCAGGACTTCCTTTAACTTGGAACTTGAAGTCTGTTCGCGCAAAATGGCAATCGAACGCAACAACGGCACACCGCCACGAATCAAACTCGAAAGCTGGTTGTAAAACGTTCCCATCACCTGCGAATTAATGCCACCACCAAACGAAAACGCCGCACCCTTGACCTTCTGGGCCTTGACCGTAATGGGAAACAACTGCCGCCCGCTAAGATTGTTGATCGCATCACGCTGCGATGCGGCCGTCGTCACCCCGATGACTTGTTCACCGGTCATCGTTCTGGCTATGTATTCAAATTCTGGCATTTCTACGGAACCCGATTCTTGCGTTCACTTACAAATTCAATGTACGACCACTTAAAGCCGGCGGCCTATTTCTAACGTCCGGCGAATTCGATTTACGCCTCTGTCGCTAACCGCTAAGCTTGTCACTCTTGGTCACTCGCATGACTTCATCAATGGTCGTGTCGCCACGCATCGCCTTCTTCCAGGCATCGTCTCGCAAGGTCCGCATACCTTCCGCCAAAGCGGCCTTCTTAATTTCCCAACTACTGGCCTTGTAAGTCGCCAGTTCACGAACCGAATCAGTTGTGACCAGCAATTCGTAGATACCCATCCGTCCTTTGTAGCCCATGCCGCGGCATAGTCGGCACCCTTTGTGGACGTACATCGGTCGACCCTCCAACAGTTTCCAAGGAAAGTCTGCGGGAACGTCCAAAGATTTGGGATCGACGGCAACTTTACATTCAGGACATAGGCGGCGTACAAGACGTTGCGCCATGACCGCCTCGACGGTACTGGCCACCAAGAAGGGTTCGACACCCATATCAGTCATCCGAGTAAACGCGCCCGATGCGTCGTTGGTGTGCAATGTACTAAACACCAAGTGACCGGTCAGCGATGCTTGAATCGCATTTTCGGCAGTTTCAAAGTCGCGAATTTCACCGACCAGAACAACGTCCGGATCATGACGCAAGATACTTCGCAACGAATTAGCAAACGTTAGACCGATTTTGGTATGCACCTGAATCTGATTGATCCCCGCCAATTGATACTCCACCGGATCTTCGGTGGTAATGATCTTAACGTCAGGCTGATTGATCTCCATCAGCGAACTGTACAACGTGGTGGTCTTACCCGAACCGGTGGGACCGGTGACAAGAAGAATACCGTGCGGCAAACGGATCAATTGTTTGAACACGTCGTAAATTTCTGGATCCATCCCGATCTTTTGAAGATCAAAGACCATACTCCCCTTGTCTAGAATCCGCATAACCAGGCCTTCGCCGTGAATCATGGGGATCACCGAAAGACGAACATCAATTTCACGACCCTTGACCTTTAGCTTGATCCGACCATCTTGCGGCAGTCGTTTCTCTGCAATATTCAAATGAGCCATAATTTTCAAGCGACTGATGATTGCCGACTGAAATTGATGAATCTCGGGCGGTAACGGTTGAGTGTGCAAAATGCCGTCAACGCGATAGCGCACTTCCAGTCCATGCGCTTGACTTTCGATGTGAACGTCACTGGCCTTAATCTCGACTGCTTCCAACAGAATTTCATTTACCAGACGAACCACCGAGGCCTCTTGGACCATCTCCGACAATTCTGAACCATCGGTTTCAATGTCTTCCAATAATTCAATGTCGTCGTTCTTTTTCAACTCGACCAGTGAATCAATTGTCTCACTACCCACACCCAAGTGAGTCTTGATCAGTTTGGCGATTTCTATCCGCTCGGCCAGAACAGGTTCCACCACCAATCCTGTCACAGCACTGATCGCGTCGATTGAATACAAATCGAACGGATCGCTGGTCGCGACAAACAGCGTGTCACCCTCACGTCTGATGGGGAACAGGACGTGCTTGTGCATCAGTTTTTGAGGCACTTCCTTAAGCAGGCTTAGATCCAAATCGCAGTGCAACACATCCACAAAGTCCATGCCAACGCGTTTTCCGATCGCCGTCAATGCTTCGGTTTCGGTCAACACTCCTTGTTCAACTAGCTTCCGCCAGTTTCCACTGTCGGCTGCTTCGCCCTTAAGTTGCATGACATCGTTATGCTGAATCAGCCCTTGGTCCAGCAAAATATTGACTGCATTCATGAAAGTTCTTCCAAAGCGTTTCCGACGTTGACTGTCTTTAAGATGATTCTAACTAAACCCATCCCAACAGCCGAAAGTTTCGAACCAATCACCTATCAAGATGCGAATTTAGGTATTCTAAGCGGATTTCCGGAAACCGCTGGCCTAAAAACCCCGCAAAACAAGCACGAAAAAAGGGGAGCCCTCTTCGTTCCAACTACCGTCTACCGTAGTTGAACAAAGAGGACTCCCCTTGGATTCTCTTCACCGTTGGAAAGCGAAAATCATTTCCAACCGTCCCACCCTTCACAACCCTGTCTTCACAACCCTGTCTTTACAACCCTGTCTTTACAACCCTGTCTTTACAACCCTGTCTTTACAACCCTGTCATTTCTAACGATTGCTTGGATTGCTCAGGCAAGTTCTAATGGTGGCTTGAACGCCTGCTAAGCCAACAATCAAGCGGCAAACCGAGTGGCGATGGGCCGCACAGAGTCTGCTATTTAGAAATCTTGAGGGCGGGTTGGACGACCACCACGTTGCTGAGGAGCACTTGGCTGGCCACCACGTCCACCGCGGTCGCCCATTTCTGGCAATTCGGTTTCCATCCAAGCCTTAACTTTGTCTTGAGCATCTTTTGGCAACAACGCAATCAATTTGTCATTGTATTTTTCACGAATCTTCGTGATTTCTTCGTCTTGCTTGGTTTGCATTTCTTCGGCTTTTTCCTTCAGCTTTTCCATTTCCTTCTCGGAAAGACCCAACTGCTTGGCGATCTGAGGATTGTTGAACAATCCGCTAATGCCACCACCACGCTGAGTCATGGACTTTGCAAACATGCCAGACAACTGTTCGCGTTGATGCTCCTGAAGAACACCGTCCAATTCCTTCTCCATTCTCTGAGTCACTTTGGACATGTCTTCACGCATGGTCGACATTTTCTCGGTGCGTTCTTCCGGCGACATGTCTCGCATGCCTTGGAACATTTCGCCCATCTCGGCTCGCATCTCCTGCTGCATTTCGTCCAGACGTTTAACTTGTTCGTCTGTCAATTCCAATGCGTCGCGAATCGCTGGATTAGCCAGCATCATCGCCGAACTACCCCCGCCGAAACCGCCGCGTCCGCCACCAAAACCGCCGCGTTGAGCCATCGCTGAGTCGGCCGCAGTCATACCAAAAACAAGGGCCAAAGCCACCAACAAACCAAATTTCCGAATCATTTTGAATCTCCTCAGGCAAGGGGTACCTGAAAAAAGCCGAACCTCAGTGGGTCGACACATTGACTAACGATAGGACCGCGAAGCAACTGGTTCGCGATGAACCTGCTCAAAGAACCGACCAAGCCCGTTAAACCCTGGCCATTGATGGTTAGTGAAACCCGTTGCTTAGGCTCGAGTATCGCAAAATTTCCCAAAACATTGCAAATTACTGCATCTAAAGCATAAGTTGACTAATGCCGGTTTTGATCTAAAATCGCAGACAGTCCCCTAAAAAATGCAGCCCTACAGGCCTCTATTGAGCCAATTCAGGCAAGAACTCTTGGGTAAAGCTATCTTCGTAAACGCTTGAATCGCCGGACTTTAGGAAACTGATTTCCGTTAAAACTTGCCCCATTTCCCGAAAACGTTCAACGGTCATTAGACCGACCGGCGCTTTCGTTCTCCCCACTGACTCTTCCCACTGACACAACTTGCGAATCTCTTGAATCGCAAAATCTAAGCTCTCGGGCGTTTGATCTGGGTTCAGCTTGGCAATTTTGGCATTTGTTTCGACTGGGTCCGATAAGTACCGCTCCCAACCCCGAATGCTAGCCTGAACAAAACGACGGACTAGCGCTGGGTCCTTTTGGATCAGCGATTCGCCCGCGACCAGACAACTGGTGTATGGATTGAATCCTAAATCTGACAGCATCAAAACGGTAGGGTCGATATTCTGCTGCCGAGCCAAATACGGTTCGCTGAACGAATAGCCCTGCTGAGCATACTTAGGATTCGCAAAAAACGCCTGCATTGACTGATAAGGCACCTGCTGCACATTTTCTAACGGCAATTTTTTCTGCATAAATGCCAAGAAGGCGTTGTTGGGTGAAGCCGCTAGGGTCAAGTTTTTTAAATCTGCAAATGTCTTCGCGCCAACCTCGGGACGAACCAAAATGCACCGAGGACTGTTTTGAATCGGAGCCATTAGCGCCTGCACTTTGACTCCATCATTTCGGCCAAGGATGATCCAATCACTATTGATCACGCCAAATTCAACCCGGTCCATTGCCACTTGCTGCAGGACCGGGGCCGAAACGCCACCGGGAATGATTTCAACTTCGATGCCCGCTTGCTTGTAAAAGCCATAAACGTTAGCCGCATAGAAACCGCCATGTTCGGCTTCTGGCACCCAGTTGAGTTGCAGACGAACCTTAGTCAAACCTGCTTCTTTCTGTGTAGGCGTCGTCGATTCTTGGCAACCAAGCGATACACAGATCAGGATAACCGCTGCCAACCACCCACAAGTCGGGCGGCTAGAAATGTTGGAACTTGCTTCGCCATGGATTCTGTTCAAAGGATTGCTCCCTAAAGATCGTAATATTGTCATATTGGCCACCGCTTGAATTATCGAAATATCCTACCAAAGCGACACCCCCGTTGCACTTATTCTTGTTCGGTTCCCACAGAATATTCATGCGTTAGGCCGCCCACCCAAACCTTTGCTCAAAGCTCAAAGCTCAAAAGTAATTGCGGCCAATAACATTGCCAGGACTTGAGCCGCGTACCCACCTAAGCTCAGCGTTCGCCAGTCGCAAGCGTGTAGCGAACTGATTTCAGACCTGCCCCATCAATCTGAAAAATCGTCAGTGCATGCATTCTGGACAAAAAAACGATGTGACCCAAGACTCACAGTCGACATTCTTAATGGGCTCTTGGTCTGCACCCAGCCTTAACTTCTAAAACCATCGCTCCACTTCCTAATCACGAACGTTCAGACGATTACCTTCCTTCACTGGCATGAAACTCTTTGACGGATAAAAGAGCCGAATGCTTGGAACTATTTTCTGCGGCATGGACGAAATTGATGAGCACGAAACCTTCGACGGATATTAACGAAAAAGAAAATCAATTCGATTTACTGAAGCGACGCATCCACCAAAAATTGGTGGACAAACTGGATATGGGGCGGGTTTCGAATTCTCAATCAGATAATTTCCGTCAAGAGTTGCGTGGGATTATCGAGAAGCTTTACGACGCCGAAAACATGATGCTCAATCGCTCGGAAAAAGAGCGATTATTGGACGAAGTTTTAGACGAAACACTCGGCCTGGGTCCGCTGGAGACCTTGCTAAAAGACCCGACGGTCAATGATATTCTGATCAACGGCCCCAAACACGTTTACGTCGAACGTCAAGGCGTAATGGAGCGCACGGCGGTTGTCTTTCGCGACGGCGAACACCTGCTACAAATTGTTGATCGGATTGTGTCCAAAGTCGGTCGCCGAGTCGATGAAACCATGCCCATGGTTGATGCTCGGATGTCCGATGGTTCGCGTTTCAATGCGATCATTCCACCCCTGGCTTTGGATGGAGCCGCAGTTTCCATTCGTCGCTTTGGTTCGAACCCGCTTAAGCTGGAAGATCTTCTACGCTTCAAAGCGTTTACGCCTGAAATGGTAATGTTACTGGAGGGTGCGATGAAGGCCCGCCTGAATTGCGTGATTTCGGGGGGTACCGGTTCGGGCAAGACCACCCTTCTGAACACGTTGACCAGTTTCATCGGCAACGGTGACCGGATTGTGACGATCGAAGACGCGGCCGAACTTCAAATTCAACAGGAACACGTCGTACGCCTGGAAACTCGTGCGGCCAACATCGAAGGCCGAGGTGCGATAACGGCAACGGACCTTGTCAAGAATGCTTTGCGGATGCGGCCTGAGCGGATCATCATTGGCGAATGCCGGGGTGCAGAGACCCTGGACATGTTGCAAGCGATGAATACCGGTCACGACGGTTCCCTAACAACCGCCCACGCGAATACGCCGCGTGACTGTTTAGCGCGTATGGAAACGATGATCATGATGTCAGGCTTTGACTTGCCAATCAAAGCCATGCGGCAACAAATTTCTGGCGCTGTTGACTTGATAATTCAAGCCAGTCGTTTGCAGGGTGGTAAGCGTCGCGTGACACACATTACCGAAGTGCTTAACATGGAAAATGACATTATTTTGACGCAAGATATCTTCAAATACGTGCAAGATGGTGTCAACGCCAACGGCAAAGCCAAAGGACGATTCATTGCCACAGGCATTCGCCCAAAATGCATTGACCGATTGGAAGAGGTCGGTATCCGCTTGCCAAACGGCATCTTCCGTGAACGCGTCATGATGGTCGACGAATAGCGACAAAGGCTTACGCTTTGGCGGTGAAAATGACGTCGACCTGCTAACGATCTCCCTCCGCTTCGCGTTTAGTAAACTAATTACAAATCTCTTGCTTGATCGAGTTGGGTCATGATTGAAATTGCCTTAATTGTTTGTGTCTTCGGTTTCATCGCTACCCTTGTCTACTTTGGCGCCACCATGGTGCTGGGGCCAGACAGTTCAATTTCGCAGGATCGGTTGGACCATATTTTACCCAATCGAAACGGCAATAATAAGAACGCACCGGAAAACGATTATCTGCGTTCCAGTGCAGGGGACGGAGACGGGATCCTGGATCAATTGCTGAGTGGATTCCCCAACCTGCCCTCAGCATTGGAACAGTCTGGGCTGAACCTTTCGGTTTCGAATTTTGCACTCGCGTCGATCGGTTGCTTTATTGCTGGCTTGACATTGCACTTGCTGTTTGCCCCGCTGAAATTCCTTTCAATTCTAACTGCCTTATTGGCGATGTCGCTTCCATTTTTGATTGTCATATTCCTGCGAAATCGGCGATTAGAAAAATACTCGCATTACTTGCCCGATGCTTTGTCCATGATGTCCAATGCTCTTCGCGCGGGACAAAGCTTGCCTGCGACTTTCCGACTGGTAGCCGATCAAACTCCTGCCCCCTTGGGTCCGGAATTTGCCCGATGCTATGATGAACAGAACCTGGGCATTCCGCTAGAACAAGCCTTGGAAGAGATGGCCAAGCGGGCACCCAATGTGGATCTTAAGTTCTTTGCCACGGCAGTCACCTTGCAACGTCAAACCGGTGGTGACCTTTCCGAAATTTTAGACAAGATCGCACGCCTGATTCGCGAACGCTTTCAAATTCATGGAATGATTAAAGCGTTGACCGGTGAAGGCCGTTTGTCAGGCGTGGTGCTACTTTCGCTGCCACCAGTTTTGATGGTGACGATGTTCTTTTTAAATGCCGAATACATCATGCTACTGTTCACTCACCCACTCGGCCAAAAACTGTTAGTGTGTGCCGGCTTTATGCAATTGATGGGATTCTTCTGGATCAAGAAGATCATCAACATCAAGGTTTAGGTGCCTGGCAAGGTTATCAACTACCCAAGTCGCAACCGAATATTTACTGCTTTCCAAATTGAATCCGACTCACAATGGGGTCCAACGATAATGAACGAACTACTGAATTCACCATGGTTGCTTCCGGCCTTTGTTTTTATTGCCGTATCGATTGGTGTATGGGCCGTAAGTGACCTCTTTGTCAAGGACACTCAGAAAGCCAACACTCGGCTTAATCGCATCCGCAAAGAAGTGGGTTTGGCTACGATTTCAGAAACGGAAACCGGTCAGTCAGGGTTGGGCCGACTTATCAAACGCGCGACACCCGTTCTGGCAGATTCCATTGCTCCGAAAACCGAGAAAGAGGCCAATGTTCTAAAGGAACGTCTTTCGAAGGCAGGGCAACGATCTGAAAACGCACAGTCAATTTACTTATCTTTGAAGATTGTCTTTTTGGCGGTAGGAACATTCCTTGGCTTGTCAGGCGCGTTCTTCTTTGGCGATGGTTCTGCGTTGAACTGGGCAATGGGTGCCGGCTTTGGTTTGATTATGTTCTTCATGCCAGATTTTATCTTGGGGATGAAGATCAAGAAACGACAAGAGACCATTGTTCTGTCGATGCCCGATGCTTTGGATCTGCTAGTGGTTTGTGTAGAGGCTGGTTTAGGCCTAGATCAGGCGATGATTAAAGTGTCCGAAGAAATGCGAGGCTCCTCACCGATTCTCTCCAAAGAGATCTCGACCACCAACGGTCATTTGCAATTAGGACGAACCCGTGAAGATGCGCTGAAGGATCTGTCCGATCGAAATGGGGTCGAGGATCTTACCTCATTGACGCAAATGCTGATCCAAGCCGACCGATTCGGTACCAGCATTGCCGACGCATTGAGGGTTCAAAGCGACGCGTTGCGGATTCGCCGCCGGCAACGTGCGGAAGAAAAAGCCTCAAAGACCGCAGTCCAACTACTCTTCCCACTTGTCCTATTCATCTTCCCCGGCATTTTCGTAGTACTTGTCGGGCCCGCCGCAATCAACATTGTCGACAAAATGCTAACGGTGAACTAATTTCGTTGGCGGTATTTTCGATTCAACTAGAAGAAAGCGACAGATTCCAGGGGATTCTCCCGATAAATCAACGGCTAGACGTGTTTGTCACTGATTTTTCGTGGTGTTGCCGGAGCCTGTCGATGTTGAAAACAATTGCATCCATTGCCTTACTGTTTGCTGTTGCCTGTTCGTTTGGATCGTTTGCAACAGCACAATCCTGTTCCACTTGCGACCCAACGTCCGTTGCCGGTGGCCACTCGCATGCCAGTGGAAATGCAAAGTCAGATTGGCAGGCGTTCCGTAACCGAGCGAACCTGGACTACAACCGAAACGCTGCTTGGCCGGCACCTTTCAACACGGTGGATCGGCAGACTTATCGTGCAATGTTTCAACCGTGCTTTGACCGTGGTTGGGAAATCGAACATACGCTATCGGACGCTTGTTTTGATGCCACCACAGGCAAGCTAAACAACCTGGGTGCCGCTAAAGTAGCCCAAGTGGTGCAAGCCGCCCCAAGCCATCGCAAAATGATTTATGTGCATCAAAGCAGTTCGGAATTCGCGGCCTCCAATCGAATGACTGCGGTACTTGATTACGTTCAGTACGAATTCGGCCGTTCGGCAGGTATCCAGTTAGCGGTCACCAAGAATTTCCCAGTCACCGGACGGGGCAGTTACGCCGAGTCGATCACCCGTCAGTTTCAAGAGAATTTGCCACCACCGGTGCTGCAAGCTCAAACCGTTTCCGGAGCTCTTACGAATAATTAGTTAATTTGCGATGGAAGCCTACTGCCAAAACATCGCACCAAAAAAATTGACAACACCAGAACGCTTTGCCCTGAATATTGGCAAAGCGTTTTTTTTGTTTGCGAATCACACAAACCATTCGCAGTTCGGTCATCACTGATGGTCGAGTTTTAAGAATCTGCAGTTGCCTGTCAACCGCGCCAGAAATCCCTTGAGGTTGTAAAGCCAGCAGGCTTCGCGATGGAGCCAGAGTTCTATATTTCATCAAGAAGGGGATCGTAAATCATTAGCCGGAGATTGAGGCGTAATCCCTCTGGCTGATCCAAGCAGTTACTAGAGCCAACTCGACGACCGTTCTCTGCGTGGCACCGGCGCGTGGCACCGGCGCGTCACGATGGCCCAAGTTAGCTTTCTGGGTTGGATGACATACCCTGGCAATCAGTTTCTAGAGATCGTGTCCGCTGCGGCCAACAAGAGCCAGGCGTCGAACGTTGCTGCGAGGTCTGCAGCGGTCCAAGAGAACGATGCCAGTACACAAGATAGGCTAAGTAAGCAACGAATCGTTTCCCGAACGTCACTGGGCATGCGATGAAGGCCATTCATTTTCGATCCAAGACCGATACGATGAAGCTGAAGATGAACCGTTCAAGGCTAAAGGCCGTCAACGGCTACACTATTTCTTCGCCGATGTATATTGGTAAACACCTTTACAATTAAAGTCGCACAGCCCGGCTGTATTTCTGGACCCAAGAATATCACTCATCGCCACCAACCAGCCCTCTTTGGGCGGCTTCTTGCGATTTACTAATCCCATAGCGCGAATTACTTGTTCTAACCAATCAGGTTGATCCGCAAGCAAAAAGTCAGGAATGGGAATCGCTTGGCGGTCTGGTATCGCGCGGCGCCGATTACGTTCCTCCTCAAAAGCAATCGCGGCAGTGAAATAGACCATGGTCGCTGCTTCCCATTTCTTCGCATCTGGGAGGCTTGCATACGCCAACGAAACAATCCGATCCAGTAACCAAAACTCTTGCCTCAACCTGCGATCATAATCACGACAGAATTCCGTGCTCAAATGATCACATCGGGCCAAGTGCATTGCAATCTTCTGCACCGCACTCAGAGAGTGCGAAATCCCCGAACTGTGCAAAGGGTCCACAAACCCGGCTGTACTGGGCAAAGCCAACCAACCTTCACCTGCGGCTTGACTGACCATGCGTTGCACCTTGGGAATGTATCTAAGTGTTCTGTGAACGTCCACAGGTTCCGCGTTCTGGTACAAGCCTTGCAAAAGAGGATACGCTGCAAGCCGCTTATCCCACCACGGGGCAAGGTGCTGCCTATCGTCACTCTTGGGCAACACGCAACCCGAGTTTTGATTTAATACCCAACCCAGGCTTACTTGATCGTTGTCGAATCCCAAATGCCACAACCAACCATCGTTGGTAACATGATGCATGGCGGCATTCTGAGCAGGAAAGCTAAACCGACTGGAATCAATCGCCCATTTCTGCCACACCGATTCCCAATGGACTGGTAAGTGAAAGTGACCGTAAACACAAGCGGTTTGCGTAAGCATCGAAGTCGTAGCACTGGGAATCCCTAACGCCCGGCCGACAACATTTGCTGCTCCTGATGCGTCCACTAAAAAGTCAACTTGAAGCTCCGTCTCTTCAAGGTTCGGCACTTGCTGGTTCGGCACTTGCTGTCCTGCTGAATACCGGTCTACTCCAAGTCGCCACCCAGTACCCACTCGGTCAACACTCACGACCGTTGTGCGCTCCCATAAAACGGCACCGCACTGCTGCGCCGATTTGGCAAGGAATTGATCTACCGTACTTCGCAACCAGTGGCTGTCGGCATTTTCCTGATCGGGACTGGCGGGAACCACCAGGTAAGGTACAGCCGAAGATGATACATCCTGCGCTTGCTGGAACTCAGATCCGATCCGATCCTTAGCCGCGAATTCCTGGCCTTGGGTTTTAGAAACTGCGCCCGCAGATGGCTGACACCTTTGGTCGTGGAAGAAGTAACTGAATCCCTGCTTGCAACCGACAACTACCGAGGGGATTCGCCTTGCTGTTTGCCACCTAGCCAATTCTCGAAGTTCAGGCAAGTCAAAATCCTGCGACAAATCCAGCAGTATTTGATCGGCGATTGGCGTCGAGGATTCGCCAATGGCAAATCGCGGGTGACTGGCGGAGTCAATCATGACACATCGCCTACCAAGTCGCTGCAAGATCATCGCCAAAACGGAAGCGGCAAACCCCGAACCGATAATTCCAAAGTCAAAATCGCTGTTCGCCCTGGTCATGATGGTGACACCCTAATTCGCAGCAAAATGCGATCCTAACCCAAACCCTACATAACCAACCAAGCACGCTAAATCACAAACATCCGGGTCGGCAAGTCAGAAACAAACCCAAGCAACTCTGCTAAATTAGACGCGCCAACCCAGACTCCTGGCATACCGAACCAACACCTTGCCGAGTACTTCACGGTAATGACAATATTTCACTCGCGATGGCTGCGACGAATCTATAACGTAAAGTCCACAATGACTGGCGCATGATCTGAGAAAACCGGAATTCGTGGTATTTCAAAGGCCGTGCACTTACTTGCCAATGGTTGGGTGGCCCATTGATAATCTAAACGCCAGCCCACATCCCGATCCCTGGCTCCCGCCCGTTGACTCCACCACGAATACACCGACTGTTCCGGTCCAGCCAGTTGCCGAACCACGTCGGTCAGACCCAGTGTCGAAAATTTAGTCAACCACGATCGCTCGTCTTCCAAAAAGCCACTTGTGTTCTTATTAGTTTTCCAGTTTTTCAAATCGATCTCGTGATGCGCAATATTGAAATCGCCACAAATAATCGTCCGAGGCTGTTTTCGAATTACGTCGGAAACATAATCGTAAAACAAATCTAAGAAACGGTACTTTTCGGCTTGCCGTACATCACCCGTCGTCCCCGAAGGAATGTAAACATTGACGACCGTGAATTTTTCAAACTCAATCTTCTGAACGCGACCTTCGGTATCAAAGAGGGGATCACCGATCCCATGCCTGACGTTCAAGATCGGAAGTTCGCTGACAACCCCCACACCACTGTAGCCACCTTTTTCGGCCTCCAGCCAATGATGTTCGCCACGAAGAAACATGGTCGGAATCTGAGCCTCTTTGGCTCGCACCTCTTGCAAACAAACCACATCTGCCTGCGTCTGCTCCAAGAACTCGGCTAAACCCTTCTTGAAAGCCGCACGAATTCCATTGCAGTTCAGACTTACCAATCTCATCAATCAAATTCCCAATGTGCTGTGCTAAAAATGTCGCAATTCCATTACCACGAACGCGTTTCCAATTTAAGTTGCTGACGAAGAATTAGCGATAGCCCTGATCGTCGCAGGCAGATTCAACGGCGAAAGCCAAAGACAAACTATTGGCGGAAACTCACCAGCAAAGTACGACCCAGTTCACCGAACTGTCGGCCAGGAATTAGAAGCCAGCAAGCAATTATCAACTGCATTGCACCTACACGCCTGAAGCCATCGGCAAATTTAGCCATTGGATAACGCCAGGTAAATTGAAAAGAAGAGTAAAGCGAACACGACCGACAGCAAGAGATTCACGGAGTCGCAGACTTACTCGCCTGCCCCAGTAGTACCCAGTACCCAGTACCCAGTACCCAGTGCCCAGTGCCCAGTGCCCAGTGCCCAGTGCCCAAGTAGTGACCCAGTCCAAGACAATGGCATTCCAACACCAAAAGAAATTTAGGCGTGGATGCCATTTCGCAAACGATCGGCTGCGGTTTCCGGAGAAATAGGATTGATCCAACAGTCCGTGCCCCATTCAAAACCGGCCGGATTACTGACCCTGGCAAACACTTCAACGTAACTTTGCCAGGCACTGTTGGTTTGGTCTAGTGGTGGGTTATGAAACAACACATTGTACGCAGGAAATTCCACGGCGGATTCCATCGCAACAATCACACGCTGGACCAGCGACGCAAGTTCACTCAAAGCTTCGTCGGTCTGCCCCCAATAAGGCTTGGGATTCGTCTTAGAAACGATCCATGTTTGAAACGCGAAGCGACTGGCAAACGGGCAGAACGCCACCCAATTTTCTGTCTCCAAGACGATACGCTGCTTGGCACCTCTTTCAAATTCCACCACTTGCTGCAACAAAGCGTCTTGGCCCTGCTGCTGTCGCCCCATGCGTTTGGCTTTCGCTTGAATCGTGGAGGGCAGGAAATCGGTTGCAACCAATTGCGAATGAACATGAGAAAGCGAAGCACCCGCTTCATAACGACAATTTTTAAACAGCATCGCATGCTTCAAATGCCGATCTCTTCGCATTGCATTCAACCGGTCACGATAAACCAAAAAGGCGAATCGCAACTCCTGTTTGTTAAGTTCAGCAAAGCCTTCAACATGTCGGCATGATTCTAAAATCAACTCTTGATAACTAGAATTGGAACTTGAAGCCAAATAAGGCGAGCTCTTAACCGCTTTTGCCAAATTAGAATCCATGCTTGGCGCGTCGATGCCAAACGCCGGAAAACGATTGGGAATGACTCGAGTCACCCAAGGTTTGCCTTTACTTCCCGCACCCGCTTTTTCGGAATGCTGCAAGCCATTGATGCCATTCCCGAAAAACGTTCGACCATGGCCATGCTGACCATTGCCATGCTGACCATTGCCATGCTGACCACTGCCCTGCTGACCACTGCCATGCAAGTGATTCGCGTTGAGTTCGTGCGATACGGCTCTTGCTTCCGAAACGGAGCGATCCTTAACCTGATAGCTCAACGACTTGCTTAGCTTGGACACCGTCTGAAGTGCTGAAACTTCTGAACTTGAACGAAGTGATTTAGTTGTTGTTTGTCGATAATGCTCCGCAGCAACTGAAGATCTCGCGGCCGACTTGGAGTCTTGCATGGCACGGGAATCGGCATGCCTTAACCCAAAGGTCGCGTCCGCAAAATAGGTCGCAATCTCTTGCGGTGTATCCTCTTCGTTCCCAAGACAGAAGGGACACAATTGCAAGGGCATCGGACGGGCCGACGGTTCGAATTCGCACGGACGACCGATGCGATTCTCCGCGATGGAGATCCACAGGTCGTTGATCGGATCATGTCGTAAGTCAGGCATTGATCACCTAAGTCTTTTTTGCTGTGGCCCGATTTGGTATCGCCACTTGGGTCCCGTGAGGGTACGTTTGAAATCGACTCTAGTCAGTCAAACGGACGTTGAGGTATCCACTGGTTCCATAACATTTCCGGGCACGAAGATGTTGCAAGTTCTCGTCTGACAAGTTCTGGACCCCAGAACCGCCCAGCAACCCAACCGATGCCGACCTGAACACTCGTTTCACAAAGTCCCTTGATCCAGCGGTCGCCGCATCAATCGGATGACCGCCACCTCAAACAGGTTCCAATGCCCGGTTGAACCCATGTCAAACCACAGACAACCATCAGACTGCGGTTTTGTATGAAATCTTCACCCGATGATCATAATCGTCCAGAACGTCGGACGTTAGAACGCTATTGGCCGCAATTCTAGAATAAAACCCGATCAGGGTGGTCAGAATTCGAGCGATTCCGAACCGGTAAGTCAGTCAAGGCAAATCGACTTTAATGCTTGCCCTTGCCCCTTGCCCGAGACGATCCACCCATTAGAAGGGTTTTGGCGGCCCTAAAGGGGATCACGGTGCCTTTGCCGCACCCGAATTGGAACATCAAAGAGCCCCAACCCGATCCCGCTCTAATAATCAGAATTTGGGGACCGTTAACACTGCCTTAAGAATGACGGTAGCAGTCGCACGACACTTTGGGCAAAGCATAGTCGACAGCCCGCAAATTTTGCTGTGCCTGGGGCCGCAGAAGTTGCATTGGTTCCAGCAGACTAGAAATGCGATTCGACGGTCACAATCTGCAGCGTGTTCATGTCTCCACTGCTGCCGTCACTCGAACAGACAACCACAAATTGGTCACCCGCTTTCCACCATTTATTTTTCAATCCAGCCAAAGTCAGATACTGCACAAACTGGGTCCGACTCATGAATTGATCCAACAAGAGACTATTCACACCATAGGACAAATTCAATTGACGCTGTGTCTGTTCGACGTTAGTACACGCAATCACGGGGCAAGCCATACGAAGACTGCTAAGATGCCTCGCCGCAAATCCAGACTGGGTATAAACGGCTACCGCAACCGCGCCGCACCGCTGGGCCAGAACCGATGCCGACTGAGCCATGGCCGCGGTCCGACTGGATGCAGGCAATTCATCCTCTGCGAATCGTTTTGTCGAAAGTCCTTCGGTCGAATGACTCACTTTTGCTAACGTCTGCACAGCCAGAGTAGGATACTGCCCAACCGCCGATTCATTGGATAACATCACGGCATCAGTTCCATCCAAAACAGCATTGGCGATGTCAGAAACTTCGGCGCGAGTCGGCATTGCATTGTCGACCATAGAATCCAACATCTGAGTTGCCGTGATCACTGGCTTGTTGCGTTGGCGACACGATCGAATCAATTCTTTCTGTACCAAAGGGACTTGCGAGAAATCGGTTTCCAAAGCAAGATCACCCCGCGCAATCATGATGCCATCACACCACTCAAGTATGGATTCAATATTTTCTAAGGCTTCGGGTCGTTCAATCTTTGCGATTAACTGAGCAACACTTCCAGCACGATCAAGATGATCACGGACTTGGATCAAATCATTTGCCGTTCGCACAAACGAAAGCGCCACAAAGTCGACGCCATTGGCCAAGCCCCAAGCCAAATCTTTCCAATCTTTCTCCGTCACACTTGGAGTTGACAACTTGGCTTGCGGTAAGTTTATCCCTTTGCCCAATGATACTTGCCCACCTTGGACAACCTGGGTTTGCAAATAGTCACGATACCGCTTGGTCACTTGCAGGCGAACTTTACCATCGTTAATTAAGATCGGTTCACCCACTTGGACGTCATCTAAGATCGCTGCATAATTGGTCGCCAATTGCATTTGCGGCAACTGGCCATCAGACTTCTTAAAGATCGCCGAGGTGGTCAAGCAGACCACTTGCCCAGCAACCAGAGTAACAGGCTGATTGCCTGCCACATGACTGATTCGAATTTTCGGTCCGCACAAATCCTGAAGAATGGCGACCGGCATGCCTACCTGTTGCGCAGCGGTTCGAACGTTCTTCAGAACGTCACTATGGGCTTGATGTGTTCCGTGCGAAAAATTCAAACGAAAAATAGTGGCGCCAGCCTGGATCAATTCCGATATCGCTTCCACACTACTGGTCGCCGGCCCAAGCGTGCAAATAATCTTGGTACCGATCTGACGTAGCGACATCCGAGGAAGCGCCGCATGAGACGGGGAGCGTACCGCAACCGTTACCGATGGATCAAGGACAGCCGGCAGGCTATGCAGATTGGACATCAATTAGATCTCGACAATACAAAAAGTACCACACGCCATCGAGGCGCATTCAGATTTTGGTCCCATGCAAGACGCAGGCAAAAAATTGGTATTGGCACCCTCTCGCAGATCAACTGACATAGCCGCTGCAGATACTCAATTCCAACGCACATACCCGGTTCGCATTCACACTGTAATCTTTTAAGATAGGTCGAAATTAGAGGGCAAGCGTGTGGTTTCTTGGTTAAGAACCTCTGATTAACCCGCACAGACCACTCTGGCGGCGACTGCAGTCGAATGCAGGCCGGGCCAATCGCTACAATCGGACACAGACGGTAGCCAATGCTGCAACTTCAGGTGTGGCTGAGGCAAGACCACAGACGACTCCAGCGAATCGAATTTCGCATTTTTAGACAATTGGCCCTCATTCGATCAACAAGCAAAGCCATGAATACCAACCATGCGATTGACCGGGTCCTAGAAACGGTGATCTACGCCAATGATCTTAGCAAGGTCTTGTGGTTCTATGAAGAATTTCTTGAATTAGAACTTTTTAGCTACCAACCCGATCGCTTCGCATTCTTCAAGTGCAGGCATTCGACAGTGCTAATCTTCAACCCCGAGGCAACCGTCAATCAAAACAGTTTCAGCGGTGGATCACCTGTACCACCGCATGGGACAATCGGGGCAGGCCACGTTGCGTTTGCTGTTAGCGAAGCATCGCTGCCTTTTTGGCGCAAGCGTTGTAATGAATTCAACCTTCCCATTGAATCCGAGATCCTCTGGCCGTCCAACGGTCGTTCCATCTATTTCCGCGACCCAGCCAACAATAGTATCGAACTGGCCACCCCCAATCTCTGGCATCTACCTGAACAAACGCTTGCGACTAACGAATAAAGAGTATTAAATCGCTTGGGACCAAAGACCGTTCCCCAAGGCATCGCTTTGTGTTAGGGGCAAAGCTTCTATTCCAACGGGGCATTGGCCTCGACGCGGCTTTTCACCGTTCTTCGATCGATTTTCAGTCGCTTCGCGGCAGAGTCATAGCTACCCGATTGTTGGTACACCCAAGCACAATAATGCTGCAGCAACTGTTCGACCGTTAAAGTGCCACCAACAACTTTCCCCAGCCAACTGGGGAAACTTGCGGGCATGGCATGAGCGACAGTTGCCGATGCCGACAAGGGTATTTTGGGTTGCAAATCACCACGATTCGAACTTCCCGATGGAACGTAAACCCCGCGTATCAATAAACTGCAAAGACACTGTTCCAGTTCACGAATGTTTCCGGGCCAAGGGTAAGTAGGCCCCAAATTAGCGACAATCCAATTCATCGCCTGGTCACAGAATTCATCCGTTCGATCACCCACCAAACGCGATGATAATGCCATCGTTAGCGACATTAAATCATCCGGGCGATCGTCTAACTGTTGGCGCAGACTGGGCGTTTGAATTCGATCAGCGCACAACCGATAGTACAGATCTTCTCGGAAACGCCCGGCGGCAATTTCCAGATCCATTTCACGATTAGTCGCTCCGATGATCTTTCCGTAAAAACGGGACTCGGTCGATTCCCCCAATCGCGAATACGTTCTTTGTTGAACCACTCGTAGCAACTTGACTTGCAACGTGGAATCAAGTTCGCCGATTTCATCCAAGAAAATCGCGCCGTGTGGCGGACACAATTCAAGCCAACCTTGACGGTCACTTATCGCAGCCGTAAACGCGCCCTTGCGATGCCCAAACAATTCGGATTCAATCAACGACGCCGACATCGCAGATAGGTTCAGAGGGAAAAAATGGGCTTGCGAGGTTTCCGCAAATTGAAGCTTCTGTTCATCGAAAGGAATGTACTGAGAAAGTCCGATCGCACGGGCAACCAGTTCTTTGCCCGTACCTGATGGGCCAGTGATCAGCGACGGAAATTCACTCATCCGATTAAACAAACTGCGGCGATAACGACGCAGATCAATGGTAAAGATCGACTGCCATACCGCGCCCCGCAAGGCTACCGAAGGGAACGATTCGCCCAAAATAAACGAATAGATATTGTAAAACGCGCGACGCACCTGGCACAAACAGGAAAACAAGTGCGCCGGCGCTTGGATCTGAACTTTCCTAATGGCGGAAAAATTCGTCAACCGTTGATAGTCGACCAAGAATTCCTGCCACAAACTGGCGGTTGTTGCGGATTCAAAAAGTGAATCTAAATCGACGTTGACAAAGTAGCGATACATCAGTGCATAGGTGACAACATCCCAATATTGACTTAGCTGTTTTTCCTGAAAATTTTCACCGCCCTGAACCTGCCATAAAAATCGCTCGACCAAATCGGTCGCCAATGTCGCTAGGCGAACCACATTCGGGCGATGCCGAGGGTCGACCGGTCGCCCCGAATCCAACGTGCTGCGAAAACTCCAGGCACTCGTATCTTCATCATCAAATTGCTTCCCCAGCACCTGCCTTTCCAAGGTGAATCGCTCTAGAAAAAATGGGTTGCAGTAGGCCAACTCCGACAGCAATCCCAATTGCTGTAACTCACGATCACGCAGTCGTTTCATACTAAACCCAAGCCTAGCAAAAAATGTACACCAGCCAACATGTAACGTCAGATCCAGTACTTAAAATGTGCACCAGAAGCAATTCGGGCGATTGGCGAAGCGGGCAAAAATCGCATTCTGGCGGTGATCGGCGGTGAAATTGTGGTTCAAAGACTGCCACTGGCACGTGTCATGCTTTAGTGAGGGACGGGAAACTTCATCAACCTGTTCTTTCTGGGGAGAAATAACACATGCAAGACGCAAATTTGAACCTCACCAACGACCCTCGAGACGCTTCCGAGAAGGCCGAGCGGGATGACCAAACATTTCATGAAGCTATTCACCAAAGTCAATATTCGGCCGACTCCGAATTACCTATCGCTGCTGCGGTGGCGGACCCGAATGAATCCGCAGCGGTCAACCTTCCACTCCCGGAGAAGTCCAATTGGGTAGAGCGTCTACTGAGCCCGCAGTCGTTGCAACGCATGATGGCCTGCGGCGGTGGCCTTTTGGTGTTGGGCTTTGTGGTTTGGTTATGGTCGATCGGAATTTTTGAAAATCCAATGAGCATGGCCGCAGGAATTGGCACCGGCACATTGGCGATGCTTAGTTTAGGCATAGGCTTGGTGAAACGGACCCAATACCAATTGGCGGGTCGAGGCATCACATTGCTGGCGGCTCTAGCTTTACCTTTGAACTTATGGTTTTATGATTCTCAGGGACTGATGACACTTGCCAACGGTGGTCACCTCTGGATTCCAGCCGCACTTTGTTGCGGTATCTATGCGGCAGTTGCCAAGGTTCTTCGAGACTCGACGTTCGTCTACACCTTCGTCGGCGGCGTGGTGATGACCGGGATGCTCCTGTTGGCCGATCAAAATGTGAATCACTTCTGGATGCTGCTACCGCCAACAACCTTCTTGATCGTTACCGGTTGGATCTGCATTTTTTCCGAACGCTTCTTTTCGCCAAGCGACGGAGAGTTTTCTCAACAGAAATTCGGTAAAGCGTTTTGGCGTTCAGGTGCGGTTGTCCTTAGCAGTGGGCTCATGCTGCTACTGGGCGGGCAACTTTCGACCCTGATCAATACCTGGCTCTGGCAGGTGCAAATGCCAGGCATCGTCGTTGACCCCATGCAAAAAGCGTGGGCGATTGGTTTGTTGACAGGTTCCTGTCTTGGCTTTATCGCCCAGGCGGCAATTCAACACAGTCGTTCAACAGTGGTCGCCGCAATCTTACTTTCAGTCTGGACTTTGTTCTCAGTCTTGGACTTTTTCTCACTTCGCCCCGATGTCATTCATCTAACAATCGTATTGTCCTTGGCGATTATTGTGATCAACGGCTTCACCGCTTACCGATTGCGTAACGCAGCCACGGTCGTTGATGGGTCATCTCTGGAAGAAAACGATCGCCGCGGTTGGAATTTCGCAAATACCGTTCGCGCATTGAGTTTGTTTGGAATCGTGATCCTAACGACCGCTGCGATTGGTCAATTCTTGGCCCAATTCGTTTTTCCGCTGGGAAGTTGGTTTTCAACAACCACCCGTTGGATTTCCGCCGTTCAAATGATTGGGGCAGCATTGGCGATCCAATCAACCGCCACTTGCCATCACTTAAACTGCAATCATCGCAACACCAGTGCCTTCAACCCGATGGTTAACAGCAGCTTGATGGCGCTAAGCGGTATCGTACTTACCATGGGTCTTTGGACCGTGGGCTTGCTGTTGGACAAAACCTTCGCAACCTTTGCAATTCTGGGTACGGTGATTCCGATCTCAATGGCAATCGCTGCGTTAACCGGTCGGGACAGACACCTTCGCCAAAGCTTCCAGGCCTTGGGATCCCTGGGAATGCTCACCAGCCTGGGTTGCCTGTTCGCCTTTACAGCGATGGAAATCCTACCCACAGCGGATGGGCACTTGGCGGGCCTGGTTATTTCAACTTTCGTAGCGGCCATGTTCTTCGCGTTGTCGATTGGTTCTGACGTTCGCTACAACACCTACATCGGTTACCTGGCTGCCACCATTGCTATGTGGCAAATGTTCCTAGTAACCGACCTAGAATTTAGCGTGTCGCTAATCCTGGCCCCGACGGTAGTAGGAATCCTGATGTGCCTGGTGGACGGATTCCGCATGGCAACATTGCCGAAGGATAATCCCACTGTCGCTCAAAAACGCCTAGGACACTTGCTGGTACTAGTCGCCAGTGTTTGCGGAATCCTTGTGACTTTGAATCGAATTCTGGGATCCGAACCTAGCCCAAGCCTATTAGCAGCCCTTGGAATCCAATTGGTAGCCACAGGGAAATTAGGGTACTTTGAACGCCAAGACGATTGGCGACTAATGTTCCGAGCGATTACCGTTGGAACCCTGATCGCACTGGCTACCGTTGCCTACAACCTAAGCCAACTAAATGGTGTTCAACGCATCGAACTGCTTAGCCTCTTTCTGGGTAGCGTCCTGCTTGGCCTTAGCCACATCGCTTGGTCACGCGAAACAGAAAAACAAGACGACATGGCCAGCCTTGGCTTAGCACTAGGAAGTTTATTAGTGGTCACTCCCCTGGCAATCGGACTTGTTGGCTACCGCTTAGAAGGAAGTGAGGCACAATTTAGCTGGCGTTTGTTCCACGAAATCGGAACCCTTGTCGCAGCTTTACTTCTTCTTGGCACGGGAATGATATGCAAGATCCGTTGGACCACCATCTGTGGTAGCGTCTTGCTAGGGATCTACATTCTATCACTAGCAATCCTTGTCCGTTGGCCACAGCAACTTCAAAGTGCCTCGGTGGTCATGATGATCGGTGGCGGTGTCTTCTTCAGTGTTTCGGCATTGCTGAGCATCTACCGAGACAAAATCACCAGCTTGCCCAAGAAAGTGCGAACAGGGCAGGGCCTTTTTTCAGTCCTGAAATGGAGATAATTCCCAACCGACGATAGCAAGTTGTTGTATCCAATACGAAGCGAATTTAGCTTGCCTTGTACGGTCAGAAAATCTTCGCCAATCTGAATCATAAATTCGATTGGCGAAGATTTATTATTGATAGTCAATTCCGATACCGCACTTTGGTCGCACGGCGATTCCGCAACAAATAGAACGTTTCCCGACTCGTGGTTTTGATTTTGACTTAATAATCAAGCCCAACCGCGGGCCTCAGCTCGTCGACGCTACTCCCCAAGCGTCGCGAGCCTTTTTCTTCAAGTAAACGGGATAAATCACTGATTAAAGTTCAACAATAACTGGCGGCCAAGAAACAAGTACCAGGCAAGTGAGGCATCAAATTGAGCAAACCCGCTGTCGTTTGGCAAGAAGATGCATTGCTCTTGGTCGGCTACGGCCCAACCTTCGCGATCTTCCTTTTCCACGCGGCAGACCAAGGCCCAATGCCCCACACAATGCCCAAGCAATCGGTCGTCCAAGACCGTCAAGGATTCGTCGGTCATCCGTCGTTTAAGACGGGCAACGGTGCCAATTTGATGAGGACTAAGGTCGTCCATGCCAACGGCGTAGATATCCGGATGCTTGACTTGCCAACCGGCAAAGACTGCGTAAACATCTTCGACCGGCAAATTGATCAAAGAGGTTGAAAATGAATGAGTAATCGGGCCAACCAGCCCAACGTTATGATAGGCGTTGCCCTCGAAAGGATAGCTGTACCCCATCAAAAAACAATCA
>JBDNHU010000053.1:0-5305 GCA_041688615.1 Mariniblastus sp.
CCCAGATGCTATTTCCACCGTGTGTGACAGACTTAACGTTGCGCATTCCTGACGCAACGAGAATCAGTCGTTGGAGACGGAGGAAGTCATCGCAAAGAGACTCACGTTGCTCAAATGCAAAATTCATTAGGTCTTGAGTGACGCAATAATTGAATGCCAAGGCAAATTCTGCACACAAGCTTCTGATTCCTTGGTGCGCGGGACTGTCGGCAAGCATCTGCGGTAGCATCATCGCGGCAAAGTTGTCCCAGTGGTAATTGCTTGTGGATTCAGCGATGTGGAATTGAGGATGCGGAGGAGGGCTCTTGAGCACTTCGGCAAATTGTTCGACGCACCACTGCTCACGCTCCGTGTCAGCATCGATCCAATCTCGATTAAGGATCGTCAATGCTGCGATTCCACCGACAATTGCATCTTCCGGCCTGTCCCCACGACTGCGAGCCTGTTCCGCATCATCGGCGATGCCTTGAAGGCGTGCCCAGAAATCATCCAACTGCGCCGGTTCAAGTGAGTTTCGCTCGTCAATCATTTTTCGACAGGTCACCGGAAACGTGAGAACCGCCATGTGTTTCTCATTGCTTTCACGGACTTGTGTGAGCCTCAGGGTACGTTCTTCGGGCTCCACGAAGTCCAACTCAATTCCGTTCTCGACTTCACGCATCTGCCACTTGCTTTCATCGAATCGCAGCGTAATCTTTTCAAGAAACCCAGCGTCCTCCAAACCTTCCATATCCTGAAGTTCATTGGACCACTCGCTTTGTACCTCGTTCAGAATGGAACGAGAATCTGAATCAGTTAGGAACTGTTGAAAGAGGACGTCACCGATTGTTGTTTTTCGATGTTCGAGAGTGTGCCATTTGTGAACCGTGTTCCAAACTGACTCCCCCCATCGTGACCATTGCATCATGGTCATGCCGAGCAAAGACTCTAGCTGCTGCAATCGGTAGTTCTCCTCCCAAACCTGAAGTTGCCATACGGGAACCAATGCGCGTAATTCATCGTTGAATAGCTTTGGCGCACGCCGTCCAAGTGCGGCCAATACACCCAGCAACGCAGTGCTTCGTGAAGTGTCCAAAACCTGTTGGATGACTGGTGTGATTGGTTCTTCCTGGTCAAGATGGAGGTAAAGCCAATGCTCCAAGGCCATTAGCGCAGGTACGACCACGTTTGGAGAACGTACCGAATCACGATACCAGTAGTACGCCTCGCTGCTGCCAAAGCATTCGACCTCTTCTCCGCGACTGTTTGAAACACCGATCGCTGGAGGTGGGTCGTCTCGGTTGTCGATCCATCGATCGGTAACAAAGTTGACCAATTCGACGATTGTTGCGATACCTTTCTCCCAGTCAGTGCGGAGGAACGTCAAGAATGGACCACGAAAGTACATTGGTGGCGACCAATCGCGTTCCGTTTCAACGTGAAGAAACTCATCAAGCATGCTGCCAAACGAATCGCGATGTTGTGGCAGCGGCTCCCTAATCAATAGGGCGAGCAACACTTCTTTGCCAATCTCCGGGCGCACGGCGAACAAGTGTTGCAACGGATCGTCACCTGCGAGAAATCCTTCATGCACGTTATGATTTACGCGACGAAGCGGTCCGTCAGGCCATGGATCGGACAGTGGGCCTCGTGGTCTTAAGAGGGCAGCGACTCCGTTTTCGTCTTCTGATTCATCCGGGTCTTCTTCGTCTGCTTCTGCTTCGACTTCATCGACGGAGAATGGCGATTTGTCACGTCGCTCAGCCAGTGAGATCGCAACTTCGGAGACCTCATCCGGGTAAACAGAGGCGGCGGTCAATAACCGTGAAAATACGCTTTTGCACAAATCCCTATCCGCCCTCCAGTCCTGCGACCTGATCTCCGCAATGATGAACTGAGTTGCATCAAGCAGTATTCGTCCCGTCTCACTCCGAAGCGGCCAGTTCTCTCGTGAGTACTTCAGCCATAGGTCAGCTAATTGAGTCACCTTTTCGGTCGCAACCGGTATTGCTTCAGCACGTTTCTCAGCGATTACACGCAACATCGGTAGCCAAAGTGGCCAAAACGGAATTCGTTTGATCGCAGCAAGGTTCACATCGCTTGCGAACAAGGGATCGGGCAAAGTGGCGGTATGCAGAAATCTACTAAGAAGACGATTCAGCAGCTTTCCGTCATCTACGACAAGTCTTGGCCAAACAATTCGGAGCAAGGATTCGGCATTTCCTGCAAATGCGACGGACTCTAAGACCAAGTCGCTCTCGACTTTGTGTTGGCCGTCCGGGGCCAACTGCAAAATGAGTTGTTCCCATTGCTCGACATCCGAATTGCCTTCGAGCAACCGTAACCCGAAAAGGCGAATAGCACGATGCCAACGAGGATTTAGTGAATACTCTCGCGAAAGATCGGCTATGTCCTGTTGTCGACTCAACAAGAATCGAGTTCGCGCCCAATCACCCAAAAGGTCGTGTTCAAATCCGAATCTCTCGTCGCGGTTCCAAATGACCTGATCGGAAATCAAACCGTGCGCAAGCTGACATTCCGCGTTGTCGAATTCGCCAACTGGAACCGCTACCAAGAAGTCGTTTGCTTCAGTACATGCCAACTTCTGCATGAAACGCGATCGTGCCAACCCCTCAGGACCGCCTTGAATGTGTTGCATCCAATACCACTCAAGAATATCAGTCTCACCCACCCACGAAGTTGACTCCGTTTCATTGCGAGTGTTCGACAACACAAGGTCGAGCATCTTCAGGTTTGAGAATACAGTGGCCAGTTGCGGCCGTAGAAGCATCTGTGAAATCGTTGGAAACGCAGCAACTATTTGATCACGATGCCGATTGAATTGAAACTCAACCGTTTCCACGGCAACCGTAAGCACTTCTCCGGACTCTCGCTGAAGAGCAAGTAGCGTCCGCTCCCAAGACTCGATGAGACATGTGAAAACGATAGACCATGCAGACGAATTCGTGTTGGCTCGCGCCCGTTTGAGTAGGACAGCCAAGTTCGACAGTCCTTCTTGGCTGAGGCGTTCGAGTCCGTCAACGACTATGACGCCAGTTTGTCCGATCGACTGGGCAACAAGTTCTGGAAACGGATAGCCGAGGCCAAGATCAGCAAACTGCACTGAAAGCGATTTGATGTTGAGGTCAGCGGGGGTAAGCCAGACTGCGTGACCACCAGATGTGGAACTCATCGCTATTTGTTTTGCCAGAACCGTCTTCCCAGAACCACTCGCGCCGAGAAACGCAGTGATCGGCTGGCCACATTTCGGGAGGTCTTTCTCATCTCGGGCCAGTCGAAGGCTACCAGCGAGTTGGTCTCTAACCCGCTCTATGCGAACGGTGAAATCGGCGGAAATCTTGGCCCAATCAGCAACATAGTTTGGAAACTCTTTTAGAGAAAATCGGGCGCGTAGTCGCTCGGCCAACGCTGCTCGTGTCAAGTCCCCGCCGGACGTGGCGAACTCTCTGGAAATCTGCTTCAGTTGAGTCCATAAGTCAATGGCCTGTTTTTGTCCTCCATCTCGAAGCAATTCTGCACACCGAGAAATGCGCCGGTTTTCGTCTTCCGAAGGCTTGCTGACGAAATCGAATTGGAAGTGTCGTAGTCGCTTCAGCAATTCTGTGGTGTCTGCAGGAGTCTTCGACACATCAATCGCCGGTGGACAATGAAGGCTTGCAAACAGGGCTCGCTCGATGTCGTTTGAATAGTTTGGCGTTCCGAGTCGCGTTGCAAAGTCTGAGGTGTCAGCATCGTTAGCTTTTGTGAGCAATCCGTCCCATCCGGTCTTAACTTCTAAATCAACCGTTGCCGTTGCGAGCGAAAGATAATCCGAATTGACATCAAACTGCTGTGTTCCTACATGAAGCCGTTGTTCCCAAATTGCGTCTCTAAAATCTGCCGGGAAACCCGACGCGGTGATCTGTGTATTGCTCTTTACGGAGACTGCAAGCGCACCAGTGCTTTCGTCTGGCCTCCGGAGCATGAGGACTACATCGTCAAGAAACCAGCCATCCACACGTTTTTGAAAGCGAACGGCATCAATCTGCCCGTCTTCCGCGGTGAGCGGGTAAGCGGCGCCAAGCATTTTCAAAAGGAACGATGCCGACACTTTGTCTTCAAATGTGTATCCGCCACCGCCAACTTGTTTTGGGGTCGCTACTTGTTTTGCCATCGTACGTGCCCTAACGCGAGACTCTCACAGCGAAAGACAACGTCTGATTTGCAAACCACTCTACAAATGGCAGCTACACATCCTAAGTCTCAAGCAGTGAATAAGTTAAGTCGAATTGTAACAAACGGAGCGATTCACGAACACTCTCCGGTAGTCGAAACCGGTACGGCATGGCTCAGTATCGCGAGTCGGCCCCCTGACCTCCGCTTGGCTCGTAGGCTGCGAGGGTCTTTGCGGCGGATTCCGTCTCTTTTCTACGACTGTGCCATTCGTGCCACCCTCGAACCCAAAGCGGGCAAATGAAGGTTGGCCAGGAATGGTACCAATTCCCCGGAGGGTGGCAGCAATTGTCATACACTACGCCAATCACCCCATGGAATCAGCCGGATTGGTGGATGCGCTGCTTCACCCCCTCACCAAAGATTAATGCTCAGAAATCAAACTGCACCTTGCCGTCGACCAGCTTCAATTTCGCATCAAATTTTTTGCCCGCTTTGGATCGAAAACCCTTCACGATCGAGGTTTCGCCCTTCTTGATCAGCTTCTTTGCATTGGTGGCCGAGATCTTTCTGCCGGAGATCGTTTTCCAAATGGTCAGTCCACATCCCTCTTGCCATTGACTGCAGCTGTAAGACTTGGGCGTTTCAATCACCGCATGGCCGCAAAGCGGGCAAGGGCCCAGGTTACCATCAGCATCCTTGGACACTTTGGCTTGACCCGACGATGAACCCGGTGATGAACCCGGCGACGAACCCGGCGACGAACCCGAAGGTGATTTGGCCCGACCCGACGACGACCGCGTGGCCTGACCTGACGATCGATTGGCTGGTTTAGATCGCTTGGCTTCCCGGTGACCGGTGTCTTGCTCATTGCCCAACGGCAAAGGAACCTCGACCAATTTGCCTGACCCAGTCATCGTCAACACAAACGGGTGCCCGCCATCGATCGTGATCGGTTCACGAATCACACCCAGTTGCAGTAACTGCCGAAGGTTCGTCATCGTCAACGTAATCTCGCGATAGTTTGGCGGCAAGACGAACGAACAGCCCTTTCGCCACGCCGAACATCCAAGCGTCTGCTTACCAGCGATGACCTTCTGGCCGCACCGAGGACAGTCGCCATAAATGTCCGCATCGATCGACAACGAATCGC
>JBDNHU010000054.1:0-42463 GCA_041688615.1 Mariniblastus sp.
AGCGACGTTGCTTCAGATTCGCGTGGACCTGGAGAAAAATGGTGGCGATGTCGATGCGGCATTGGTTACGTTGGATCGACTGGCTGAACTTTATTCAAGTGATGACGATGCTTGGCAGCGGACGCTGGTGCGAAAATTTTATCTAATGCTTTCTCATCGGGATGAGACCGAGGCGATTTTGATGATCGACGCTGCGATTGACCAGCGTCCAAAGGCTCCCCGATTGTTTTTGGCTCGAGGTGATTGGTTCGAAAAGCAAGGGGAAGTCGAAAAGGCGATGCTGGCCTTCGATCAGGGTTCTGCCTTATCGATTGATCAGCCCGATTTGTATTGTGAACTGATGGAAGCAAAGGCGGACGCTTTGCATGGAACTGGAGAGGTTGAGAACGCGATTAAGATCTTGGAACAGTATGCTGCCAACGAACGCTTTCCCGCAGATCTACGAGCCAAAGCACTGATCCACAAAGCAGTTTTCTTACGTGAACAAGACAAACAGCGTGCGGCTCTGTTAAGCGAGAACAAAGCGTTAGGCTTGATTGAATCGCCTAAGCAACGGGCCGAAATGGAACGCCTGATCCAACAGGTTCGTGAAGCATTCAAATAGTGTATTGGGTCCAGCGAATTTAGCTTGGCCGATTTAGGTCAGTAAACAATGACGATGTCTAGATGCATTAACATTGAAAAAAAGAAAGCCTTCGACCTGATGTTCAAGTCGAAGGCTTTTTGCTTTCTTGCTTCTTGCGCAGATGAACGCAGCCTGCTCAATTCTTTTATTCGTCCAGCAATGTTTCGATCATTTCATGAAGTGCGTCTGCGTTGGCTTGACCGCTTCCAACTTTGATCATTCGCACTTTACCAGCCTTGTCAATCAAGACAGCCTGCGGAATTCCGCTGACGCCGTATCCCGGTTTCATTTCTGATAGTTTTGGGTTGACCATGCTTCTGTGCTTCAGTTCATGGTGTGCTAAGAATTTTTCTAGCATTACCAATTCATCTTCCATCGAAATATCTTCTTTGGACCTGGAGGCTCGGGTCGCTTCGTCGTCCCAGGTGTAATTGTATTGACTGGTCACACCTAAAATGACCAAGCCTTTTTCGCCGTAGTCTTCGTTCCATTCCTTTAAGTGAGGGAAGGTTGCGATGCATGGCCCGCACCAGACCGCCCAGAAATCAAGCAGAACCACTTTGCCCTTCAGGTCATCCAATGTGACGGCATCGCCATTGACCCAAGCGGCAGCATCAAACACGGGTGCAGGTTGCCCGATCAACTGTGTCAGCTTCAGGGCGGATTCGATGCGTGGCTTCAAGGATTGAAGACTTCGCATTCCGTTTTCTACAGACTTTACGTCGGCCTCACCCGACTGAGTCATTTCGGCCTTAGATTTTTCTAGTAACTCAATCGCTTGGTCGACCATGATTTTGGCGTCTGCGGGCTTTTCTCGAAGGCTAATGCTTGCAATTCTGGACATCGTCGAAGCGTACGATGAAGCAGATTGCGTGGAGCCTAGATTATTTTCCAAATCCAACGTGACGAAGCTGACCAACTTGGCCACCATGTCATCGTTAGGCTTTCCGCCAGTGTATACCGGGAACGCCATCGTTTGCATCGCGTTGACATAAGCGGCGGTTGCAAGATTATTTTCGGCGTCTGCTAGGTATAGTTTTTCAACACGATTAAATTCGGCTTGGATTGATTCTGCGGCTGCTTCGGCACTTAGGTTTCGAGCGTTTGCTGAAAGCACATTCATGTACAAGGTCGTGTTGGAATTGATCTTGTCGCAAGAATCTTGATCGATCTTCAACGCAGCGGTCAGGTCGGCCATCAAAGGTGGGCCAAGCTCGGGTTGTCCGGTGCGGCGCGCCAGACTATCGATTTGCATGGCGGCCGAGTATCGCATCGCAAACGAACCGGCAAGCGTTGGGTTATCGGCGAAATGTTGATAGTTTTGTTGCAACAATTTTAGGGCGTCATCATAACTGCCTTTTCGGATAAACTCCGATGCTAAGAGAGATCGTCGGCTGGCCAGCCATTTCGTGCTGGGGTCTTTTGCTGCTGCGGATTCTAGAGCCGCAGCTGCCTTGTCCAATTCGTTGGCGGTGATCAAGTCGCCGACCGTCTTGGATGTGATCTCAGTCGCTTCCTGCGTGGTTGCGTCAGCCTCTTGCAGCCAGGTCGCCGCAACGGACGTGGTGGACAAATGCCCTAGGCTGCAGCCAGCAACCAGTATGGCGGGGAACAATTTGGATAGTTTCATATTGGAAATTCCTTAGATTCTCTACATAGAGCTGGAGAAACACGTGGTGGCCTCTTAGTATAGCCGTTTGGTTGGGCACTGTGCTGGTTATGCTCCGACTGCGGTATCGAAAAATTGGCCACCTTTGTGGGGTAACTGTGGGTTAACGGGCCCAGATTGTCCAGTTGGAATGGCTGCTGGGTAAGGTTTTCAAAATCGTTGGCCCACGGCAGTTGAATGCTGTAAAAATAAAATCGATCGACAATTGGAATTGTGATTAAAACTTCACGAATCCAATCCCAGGGTGTGATTGCGGTTGAATTTACCAAGATTTCCCCGCGTACCGCGGCGTCAATTCTCAAGTGCGGGCTTGAACTTTCGATTGCGCGCAAGTCGAATCTTGCGATAGATTCGCAGAACGGAACGTAAGGCCGGTCGCCATTTGTGAACGTTGCCTTATTCCAGGCGAGGTCTAGATTCGTGTTGTTTTCAGGAAAAGGATTCTAGCGACCATGCCACCAAGAATGTCGCGTTGGTTTCTAGTTATTGGAAGCGCCGTGTTTTTCACCGGTGCGATCCTACTGGGTTGGAACGCCAATGCGTGGCAGTGGACTTTCTGGCTATTGGCATGCATGGTGTTGACGTTTTCGCTTCACCGAATGTGTGAGTCGTTGTTTTATCCATTGAGCCGATTTCAATCGATGGTCAATCGGGTAGCCGCGGGCGACTATACCAGTTTGTTGGGTGTTCATGGATTTGGAATGCCGTGGAACGGATTGGCGGAAGAATTTGATTCAATGCGAGTGTCGCTCCGCAACCGCGAAGGTCGGCTGCGAGATACGAATCAGCGAATGGAGAGCGTGCTTAGTAGCATGATCGAAGGTGTCTTGGCCGTTGATGGCGAAGAAAAAATCATCCTCTTCAATCGCGAAGCCAAGAGAATGTTGGCAGTGACTCAGGTGGACGTGATTGGTCGTTCGCTGCGAGAATTGGTGCGGATTCCCGAATTGAATCAAGCGGTAGCGTTGGCGATCTTGAAGCAAGGTACCGTGCAAAGCGAATTTACGACTTCGCGAACTCCGCGTCGAGTCTTAAGTCTTAGGGCGACGCCCTTGCCTGCGGATTTTGCAGAAGGTTTGACGATCGTGCTGGAAGATGTCACGGAACTTCGGCACTTGGAGAATCTTCGGCGAGACTTTGTGGCGAACGTGTCTCATGAATTGAAGACTCCGTTGACGGCTATCAAAGCGTATGCCGAGACACTGCGTCTGGGTGCGGTTAACGACCCGGAGAATTGCATCAGCTTTATCGAGCAAATCGAGACTCAGTCGGAACGCTTGCACCAATTGATTCTGGATCTGATCCGATTGGCTCAAGTGGAAGCCGGCGAAACAGCGTTTGAAATCATGGATGTGGACGTCTGTAAAATCTGTACCGACAGCGCCGACTTGTTGAAAGACGAAGCCGAGCAACGAACGGTCCGTGTGTCATTGGAAATTACGGAATCGGCATTGCTGGCCAAAGCAGATGCCGAAGGTGTTCGAACCATTGTCGATAACCTGCTGGCCAACGCCATTCGTTACACGCAAGCTGATGGGAATGTTACTTTGCGATGCATGTCACAGCCTGGGTGGGTGATTATTGAAGTTCAGGATACAGGCATTGGGATTGCCGCCGAGCACACCGAGCGGGTTTTCGAGCGGTTCTACCGAGCGGACAAGGCTCGGTCCCGGGATGTGGGTGGAACCGGGCTTGGATTATCGATTGTTAAGCACTTGACACAGTCCTTTGGAGGGGGTGTCGAGCTGAAGAGTGAGCTAGGCAAAGGGTCGCTTTTTCGGGTTAGATTGCCCCTGCAAAGCCGGGATTAGCCGAAATTTCACTTAAACTTAAACTAAAGGGTCGTTCTTAACCTTTTCTTAACCTTTTCTTCATTTTGTCTAGTTATCTTTCTGTTCTATTGGCGTTAGATTTGTGAAAGTGTTCCAGTAGATGAGACCCACTTTGGTCCGTTTGCGGTCAACTAAATTTCGGAGTGTGATTCCCATATGCAACGTTTTTCAGTCACTTTTGGGCTTTTGGCTCTTGGTTTGTTTTTCATTACCGGTTGTCAAGACAAGTCTGCGGTCACAACACCGGTGGCGGGTTCGGATCTTAAGGGGAAGATTCTGATTGATGGCAGTAGTACCGTCAAGCCGATCGGTGAGGCGGTCGCTAATCGGTTCAATAAACTGCATCCTGGAGTGTCGGTTGATGTCGGTGGCCGTGGCACTGGAAATGGTTTCAAGCTTTTCGAAAACAAAGAAACCGACATTTCCGAGGCATCACGTCCGGTAAAGCCAAGTGAACTAGAAAAGTTGAAGGCGGCTGGTATTTCGTTTTTGGAGTTACCGGTTGCTTATGATGGTCTTACGATTGTGATTCATCCAGAAAACGACTGGGTTCAGCAACTAACCATCGATCAGCTGAAGCAAATTTTCTTAAAGGCAGACAACGCCACCACTTGGAAAGATGTGGATGCAAATTGGCCTGAAGAACAGATTAAATTGTTTGCCCCTGGCACCGGATCTGGTACTTACGATTACTTTAAGGAAGTGGTCGGCGAAGATATTCGCGAAGACATGAGCTTCAATGAAGACGACAACGCGTTGGTGGTTGGCGTTGCTGGAAACAAGTACTCCATTGGGTTCTTTGGCGTCGCTTATTTCAATGAAAATCGTGAAAAATTGCAGGCCGTGCCGATCTTTAACCCTGAGTTAGAGAAGGCCTTTTTGCCCGAAAAAGAGAACATTGAAAATAATAATTACGCTCCGTTTAGTCGCCCGTTGTTTGTCTACGTTAGCACCGAATCGCTGAAGCGAAGTGAAATGCAGGCGTTTGTAAGCTTCTACATCGAAGAGGTTTCCGGTTTGGTTGAAAACGTGGGCTATGTCAAGTTGCCAGATTCGATCATGGAACGTGCTCAAATTTTATTGGATGATCCAGAAGCGTCTGCAGGAACTTGCTTTGTTGACGCCCAAGGCAACAGTCGCAAGGGCAGGTTGGACGAACTTTTCAATGATGCAAATCGCATCAAGTAACCTTCAGTTGTTTCGTTATGTGGCGGCAAGTATGGTGGTAACCAGGCTTGCCGTTCTTCCCCAAAGCACAGTCTCTTTCTGTGACCATTTAAGTACTGCTAAGCAGTAGAGTTTCATCTGTGAACGAACGGATAACCTTGCCGACGGCATTGACTGATAAGCGATTCAAGTCGACTTCCACAAGTCGGCTTTCTGAACGATTGATGGTCGCGCTCTTGGGTGGTTTTGCTTTTTTGACGATCGCGATTTCTGCTGCGATCGTTTTCATGCTTGTCAGTGAAAGCTGGAATTTCTTTTCTAGCGACTATGTCAAATTTTCTGATTTCTTTTTTGGCACTCGATGGACGCCGTTGCAGGTCACGGACATTGAACGGGTCGAGTTTGGGATTTGGCCTTTGCTGTCAGGGACGATCCGAGTCACCGCCATTGCGATGCTGATTGCGTTGCCTTTGGGACTGATGACGGCTATTTATCTCAGCGAATACGCATCGCGTCCGGTGCGGGCTGTTTTGAAGCCTGTTTTAGAAATATTGGCGGGCGTGCCCACCGTGGTTTTCGGCTACTTTGCAATCTTGTTGATTAGTCCTTCTTTACAATTGATTTCTCCCAGTTTCGATACCTTCAACGCGACCAGTGCGGGTATTGCGGTTGGGATTCTTTGCTTGCCGATGGTGTGTTCCTTGTCCGAGGATGCGTTATCCGCGGTGCCTCGGTCTCTACGCGAAGGCGTTTATGGACTGGGTGGGACTCGTTTGGATACATCGTTGAAGGTGGTGGTCCCGGCGGCGATGTCGGGAATCGTTTCCGCCTTTTTGTTAGCGTTCTCGCGAGCGATTGGTGAAACGATGGTGGTTGCGTTGGCGGCGGGAACGTTGGCAAATTTTTCGTTTGATCCGCGTCAGCAGTCGCAAACGATGACGGGGTTTATTGTGGAAATGTTGAAGAGTGAATTGGAATACGGCACCGTCCAGTATTACAGTTTGTTCGGCGTGGCAATAACGTTGTTTGCGATTACGTTTGTCATGACTTTGATGGGGCAGTACGTGCGACGTCGCTATCAGGAGTCGTACCAATGAGCGAACTGCCAAAGGCGATTGCCAACATCGATGTCAATGCAGAATTGAGTTTGGCTAAGCGGAGACATGGCTACAGTTGGTGGTTCAACTTGCTGTGCCTTTCGATTGCTTCATTAAGTGTTGTGGTGCTGGTGTTACTGTTGGTGTCGATTGGGTACCAGGGGCTGGGCAGCATTGACGCGACGTTCCTGACTGCTTCGCACGACCCCGAGGATCCATCAAAAGCGGGCATGTCTCCTGCGATTATCGGGTCGGTCTTGGTATGCGTTTTGTGTGCTTTGACGGCTTTGCCGGTTGGCATTGGCAGTGCGATCTTCTTAGAAGAATTTAAGCCAACCAATCGTTATCTGAAATTAATGCACGGCTTTGTGCAGTTGAACATTTCGAATCTGGCGGGTGTTCCGTCGATCGTTTACGGACTCCTGGGACTGACGTTATTTGTCTACATGTTCCAGGTGTTTGGCAAATTGGAACAGAACGCGGTTTCAGGTGTCGACTTTTGGGGCGTGCGGCGTTAC
Organism: Mariniblastus sp.; assembly: GCA_041688615.1. Taxonomy (GTDB): domain Bacteria; phylum Planctomycetota; class Planctomycetia; order Pirellulales; family Pirellulaceae; genus M30B19. Next base: position 6,909 of record JBDNHU010000054.1, read on the forward strand.
TACCAGTTGTTAAGCTTGGATCAATCTTCGACGGTGCTGGTCCCAATGGTTGATTCCAAGCAAACCACCTATAAGGTTACCCAGTCGATTGCTGGGTTTAATGGGAAGGAACAGCCGATTCAGATTCAGGTCTGGCGCCGTGGAGAAGCGAAGCCGACGGATCCCGAAGTTCTGTCCAGGACGGTTCGTGAAAATGCGAGTGGCGGTCTGTTGGAAATATATTCCTGGTATTACTTCCGCCTTCCTTTTGGTTCTAGCTTCTTGGCTGCCGGCCTAACGCTGGCCTTGGTCATCTTGCCGATCATTGTGATTTCGTCCCAAGAGGCGTTGCGAGCGGTACCTCCGTCGTTGCGCGAAGCAGCATTGGGGTTGGGGTCGACTCAGTGGCAAACCGTGCGAGGCGTTACGTTGCCTGCGGCATTGCCAGGCGTGATGACGGGTGCGATTTTGGCGATGGGGCGAGCGATCGGGGAAGCGGCACCGATTTTTGTTGTGTTGGGTGGAAACATTGGCAAGCGGACGGGCCCCGAACACTTGATGGACAGTTGTGTAACGATGCCGATCCTGATTTTTGGCTGGGCCGAAAACCCGGTGGAAAGTTATCGGGAATTGGCGGCAGGTGCCATCATTGTACTGTTGGTCATTTTATTGCTGATGAATTCAGTGGCCGTTTATCTACGGCAGCGAATGAATCAACTGAGTGGGTAATGCTTAGTTGTTGTTATGAGGTTGAACCTGCCGATTGTGGGGCAAGGAATGGGCAGGTTTGGCTAGTCATAGCGGGCCGTTGGTTTGGATGTCATGAATACCGAGTCTAAGAAAGAAACTACCGTGTCTCAGACGGACGATGAAAACCAAAGCGAGTCCACAGTCGTCGACTCTGTCGACGTTGCTGGACGTTCGATTGTGGCCAAAGAGGCGAGGACCCAAGAGGGAAAGATTCAAGTGGCAACAGAGGATTCTGGCAATAATTTGGGTTCGGACTCTTGTATCCAGGTAGCGGGTTTGGACGCGTGGTACAGCGATTTTCAAGCCCTAAATGACATTAATATTGAAATCAAACGAAATCAGGTAACCTCGTTTATTGGTCCAAGCGGATGCGGGAAAAGCACGCTGCTGAAATGGATCAATCGGATGAATGATATTGTGCCAGGCGCCAGGGCGACCGGTGTTCTAAAGATGGGCGACTTGGATGTTCTGTCGCCTAATACCGACGTGGTGTCGTTGCGACGAAAGATCGGGATTGTCTTTCAAAAGCCTAATCCATTTCCCAAATCGATTTACGATAACGTGGCGTTCGGGCCCAGGTTGCACTTTAAAATCTCGAATTCAGAGATGGATGAATTGGTGGAGTGGTCGTTGCGAAAAGCGGCGTTGTGGAACGAAGTTAAGGATCGATTGCGAAAGTCGGCATTAGGGCTCAGCGGTGGCCAGCAACAACGTCTTTGTATCGCAAGGGCGATCGCAGTTGGACCCGAAGTCTTGTTGATGGACGAACCTTGTTCCGCTTTAGACCCTGGAAGTACCGCGAAGATCGAAGATCTGATTTATGAACTTCGCCAGCAATACACGATCGTGATCGTGACTCACAACATGCAACAGGCATCTCGTTGCAGTGATTACACCATGTTCTTTTATCAAGGGCAGGTTGTCGAAACCAACGCCACAAAGGAACTGTTTACTCGCCCCAAAAATAAACAAACCGAAGATTACGTGACCGGTAAATACGGCTAATAGGAAAACTGACGTCCATGTCGAAACACTTTATTCGTGATTTTAATTTGATTCATCAACAGTTGTTGGAACTGTTTGGTGTCGTAGAAAAAATGGTCAATGATTCGGTCAGCTCTTTTTGTGAACGACGATTCGAATTGGCCGGTGACGTCGTTGAACAAGATTCTAATGTGGATCAATCCGAAGTGTTGATCGAAGAGAACTGCTTGAAGACTTTGGCTTTGTATCAGCCGGTGGCCGTCGAACTTCGGCGGTTGACGACCATGATGAAAATCAATGGCGAATTGGAACGCATTGCGGACCTGGCATGCAATATCGCCGAGCGAGCGTTAGCGATCCGGGACTGTGCGCCTTATCAAGCGCCCGTGCGGTTGCCGATGATGGCTGAAATGGGCATTAGTTTAGTGGCGAAGAGTTTGGATTCGTTCGTGAACTTGGATACCAAGATGGCTCGTGAGGTCATTGAAGCAGATCTGCAGGTAGACGAACTTTGTCGACAAATTATTGCTGAATTGGTTAGTCGGATGAAAGAAGATTCGGCGGCAGTGGAAGCTTCGTTGAATTGTTTTTCTGTTTCCAAACATTTGGAACGGATTGGTGATCACGCAGCGAATATCGCCGAGGATGTTATTTATTTGGTCGAAGGCGAAATTATTCGCCATCAACACGTTTAAGTTTGATCATTGACAAGAGGCAACACGATATGTCACGACACAAGATCTTAGTGGTAGAAGATGATCGTTCCTTGGCAGATGTGGTCCGCTATAACTTGCAGCAGGCGGGCTATGAAGTTTTTTGGGCGTATGACGGGCAGGATGGACTGACCCAGGCCCAGTTACAATTGCCCGATTTGATTGTGTTAGATGTGATGCTGCCGGTGATGGACGGACTGGAAGTTTGCCGTCGCCTACGTTCCAGCCAACAGACCAAAGACGTGTTGGTGCTGATGTTGACCGCCAAAGGCGAGGAGACCGATCATTTGGTTGGGTTTTCTGTTGGTGCCGACGATTACGTAGTCAAGCCCTATAGCGTAAAAGTGCTGTTGGAACGTGTGCGGGCGTTAATCCGTCGTCGAGATCGTCAGGGCGTTAGCAGTGAAGTGATCAGTAGCAACGGAATCGTAATCGATCGAATGAAGCATAACGTGACGCTGAACAGTCAGCCAATGGATTTAACCCCAAGTGAATTTCGTCTGTTAGAAACGTTGATGCGGCAACCCGGACGAGCGTTCGATCGGTCGGAACTAATTGATTCGGCGTTAGGTGCTGACACGTTAGTGTTAGAACGCACGATTGACGTCCATGTGCGTGCACTACGCAAAAAGTTGGGTGAAGCTGCCGATCTGATTCAGACAGTTCGCGGTGTCGGCTATCGCTTTCGCGACGAATCGAAAAGTTCCAACACCTACGCTTAATACCAATAACCAGACACGCCTGCAATCGCCACCCAACGCCGTTTAACGTCGCTTGTACTCAATAGCGTGTAGCGTTGACCGAAGGAAAGAATTGGAATAGGTGGCAGATCAGGCGAACTATCGCAATCGCAACTTCAAAACGCGTAAGCTAGGGACGGAACTTCCGGAATTGATTGCCAACGACGTCGTTGGCTTGGCCGTTCTTGATCCTATCTGGTGCCGATCATCATCGGCCAATCGTACCCTCTGCTAATGCGTTGGGCATCTATTTGGTTTTCGTATGTACTTGGTTTGGACATCCGGATTTCAGCCTGCTTATTCAATCAGGGCGATTCCGTCTGCCAGTGACTGTCCAATTCGCACTCGGCAGTTGCTACCTTCGATTTGAATAATGGCAAGATCGTCTTCCAGTCGCAGTACTTTGGCCGCCAAAACGCCTTGCTGGAAAGTCTGGCCTTGGTCAATGATTTGCGTTCTTGCTGGGTTTGCGACGCGAAACCAAGCTTGCTTGGTACCGGTTGAATCTTGAGTGATGGCGGATAAAGTAATCCCGGCCGCGATCTTCATTCCGCCGCCTGCGGCAAACACATTCCGTTTTACAATTTGGTCCCATGGTTTTTCGTTCACTGCGGCAGTCGGCAAGGTAACGTTAGCCGGTGAAGCGTCTGTGTTAGCCTCACTAGTTTGGGGATCTGCCACTGGATTGACTGGATCGTTTGGTGCTGGTTGAGTTTCTGAGGCTAAATCAACGGTCTGGACCTTTGTTAAAGCATCGTCGGCACCGCTTTCCAGAACTTTAGTGTTTTCTGCTGCTGCGATTGTTGGGTCAAGCAGGGCATTGACTGGCGGTGGCATGGGGGAATCAGCTGGATTAGTTTGGGTTTGGGCAGAAGCACTTACCAATAAGTGATCGTTTGCCAAGATTTGCCCAGGCAAGTTTTCCAGTTCGGTTGCTGAGCGAAGCGACATCGCCACTGCCGTAATCGAGAAGTTAACCGCTTGTCCTCCATTGATGGGGGTCAAATTTATGGATTCGATTTGATGCAGTAGGTCAGTCGAATAGAATTCGCTTAGTAGTTGGGTGGTTTGATTAAGGGTAGCGTTGCCTCGGACGGTAACCACGAATTCATGGATATCGGGCGGCGAATTTTTCTCGGGTTTTTTGGAAAGGAAGCGAGCCTTAGCCTGGCTAACGTCCACCGAAGGGTTGATGATTCGGTGCTTCGTGACCAGTTGCCACCACCAAGATTGATAACCTTGTCTGGCGAAGTCCGTTTTGGCGGGTAGGCTACGATCTTCGATTTCGGCAAGATTTTGAACCGATTTCTTGGCTTTAAGCAGTTGGGTTTGAATCTCGGATCTTTGCTTTTCCAGCGAGGCTTTGGTTTCGGCTTGTTTGGCAAAGGGTGCTTCAACCCACTGGCGATAAAGTGCATCGCCGCCAAAACCTAGTCCTGTAAGTAGCAATAGGCCCAGCAGTATTGGTTTGCGATCCATGATTTAAGAACTCGAGTGAAATAGTGTCGGGCGAAACCGTCGGCATCCATGATTCGAATGGGTCTACGGTTTGGAGGGTGCGGGGAGTTTTTCTTTGGGTGACGCTGAAGTTTTCAAGGTAGGGGTTTGGGCAGAGTCGCTTTGGGGGGCTGCACTTTTTGCTTTAGCTTCAGTTGGCGCCTCGGTCAATGCTTCCGCCACTCCACCGGGAGCCAGTAGAACGGTTTCTAGGCGAATCGGGAAATCTCGATCTTGGGTCTCGAATAGGCGTCGGATTTGCAACTTTAGTTCACTGTCTCGGATGGTGTCATCGATCTGCTGGACGACTTGAAGGTCGCGAACATGGATTTGCATCGAAATGCTGGCGCCTGCCGCGGTTTTGGTCCCATTAAACTGCCGAATGACGGCTTGGTCGCCAGAAGGAAGTTTTTCCGTTAACGACTGTAATTGCTGCAACCAGTGTACCCGCTGTTTTTCCCACTGCTGGACGAAATCAACCACGGCAGCCTTGGGAGCCGTTCGGTCGAGTAATTCTTTCTTTTTCTTCGCATCGGAAACGATCTTCGTCATTGAAGTGTAGTTGACCGAATACTGATGATACTTCGAATACCCGAAATAGCCGACGGCAAATAATATCACCGCAGTCACCAAAGCAATGCGACGAAGCATGCTGGCTGGCTGCACTGGAGTCTTAGGGTTAAGCAGGTCCAATACCGCTGCAGTGGGTGATTGAACATGTAGTAATAAAGTCCCAAGCATCGGCGTGATGCAGTTGTTACCTTCGGGGTGTGGTTCTTTCGATGCCGGGTCTTGATCTTGTTGCCAAAAATCACGGAAATCAAAAGCCTCCATTTCGAAGGGATCCATTCGAACTGCGTCGATATCCAAATCCAGTTTTAGCTGGATTATCGTTTGCGTTGCGATCGCTTGATTGGCAATCACAATAGCGTTAGTTAGCGTTTCATCCAAATCATCCAAATCATAAGTCCCAATCGACAGTCGGATTTCGGACATCAATTGTTTAGCAACTTCGTCTGCCACTTCGGGATGCTGTAGGTTCAAGCTGCGAATGAAATGGGGTTGCCGATCGTGCAGCAAAATCAAATCAGCCTGCCGACCGTAAACCGCAATTAGCAAACAAGTGCCCTGCAACTGTTGTTGTGATAGGGTCGAGATTAGTTCTATGGTTGCTAAAGGCCGAACCGAAATATTTTCCAGACGCAATTGTTGTTGACTTGCTGCCTGATTCCATCGTCCAATTTCATCGACATCCAACCAGGCTACGTAGGTCAATTGGTCATCGTCAGCGGGTATGGATGCGAAATCGATTGAAAACGCAGTCGGTTCAATCTTTTCATCAATCGATAGTTGGTTTTGCACCGCTTCAGAAAATTCGACACCTTCGATCTTGGGCAATCGCAACGCACAAAATTCAACTTCCGGACGATTAACGCAAAGGACTAATCGGCGTCCCGCTAAACGAATGGATTCGGCCCTGAGACTTGCCAATCCATCACTCAAAACCCACGACCAAGATGAGGGTCCTAAATTGGAACTTGAAGAATCGGCAGCATCGTTGTCAGCGATTTCACGCGAAACGCTTCCGCAATGTTCCAATGCCCATTGTTGGCCAACGGGTTTTGCTAAAAGGTAATCAAAACCGGTGTCGCTTAACTGCACGACCACCGCAGGCATTGGCTTCAATGCTGTGGTGCGATACGGATTTTTTTTTGTACGGGAGGTAAAACCAAACATGATTAACGTTCAAACGCTTGTGGGCAGGAGGTGGGCCTAGGAGCACAGGTTGAGCAGGAAAGTCGTCGGGCAGTTCACCAGGCGCAATCGGTGTCGCGGCCCTATCGTTGCGGCCCTCTTGGGCCATCATTGCTTCTGAACCTCATTGGATTTTCAGTGCAATGTCTTGCGCTGCAAAAAATCTCCACTGGGCCGTCAACCGTTACTAACTGCGGGGTAAGGGCTGAAGGAACAGGTTGACGTTCCAATCAGGTGGTAAGGAGGGGTAGGGGTTATCACGATCGGCGTTACGGAGTCAGGCACGAATTGAAGCAAGTGCAAATTGAAGTGAGTGCAAAGCGACCACTTCATCGATTTCAAAACGCTCCCAAGGCTTGATCGCTGGGGGTGCTGGATCCCGTACCGTTGGACGCGGTTTCAGCCAAGCGATCAACGATTGCTTGCATCACAGGGCGAGGCAACAACATCTTTCGATAGTATAGTTGCCGAGCCTGGGAATCGGAACCATCAACAATGATTCTGCTGACTTGTGGTGTGCGAAAATTTCCAGAATGCGAAAAAATGCACGCTGAAACGGCATTGCCGGTTTCGGTTAGTTGCGGCTGCAAGAGTTTCCATTGCGATTTAGACAGCTTTTGCTGCTGGTACCAGCGGGCAAATGTGTTTGTCATCGTCGCTGTTGTGAAGTTGGCAACTTCGGTCGATGCCTCTAGGTCCATGGGAAAAACACTGTCCGGGCTACTGTTTTCACTAGACCGACCACCAAGCAGCCTTGCGGTTTCTTCGGTCAATCCTGGTAGGGAGCTTACGAGCAGTTTATCCGCCGTTGGCCAATGCAATTGGCCAATAATCTTTGGCTGGGCTACGGTTGTAATGCGATCGAGTAAGTTTTGGACTTGTTCTGCAAATTCGTTCTGTTGAGTGTTGGAGTCCAAGGGCGAATTGACAATCAATGTCGTCTTTTCATCTTGGGGGATTTCAATGTGCGAATCGACCAAGTCAATGATCGACTTCAGTGGTGTGCCAGCGGCGGTGGATAGATCAACGGTAATGTTTTCGATACTCTGCAAGGGGCGTTCTATACTGGATTGGGCGACGATCCCATCGGAAACGCCGTATTGCCGAGCCAGGCAAATGTAATTGGCAATGTTTGGACCAAGTGTTTGAGTCAATTTGGACTGCAAATTCTGCAGCGTTTCCAAGTTAACTACGATCCGTGGTTGTCCATTTTTGTCGACGTTTCTTGCGACCGAACAGACCGTCAAGTTTTGCCACAGGCCCAATGCGGTGTTCTGCAAATTGGACGAATCTTGTGTCTCTTGCGAAAGAGGGTCGATTGATTGCGTGATGTCGTCGAGTTGCGTTTTTGACAACGCTTGCAGAGAAGTTCGCTCTCCGTCGCTGCTTTGAACTTTAGGCAGGCTCATTACAAAATGTTGGCCATAAAATACTTGTGGGGTAATGCCAGGCACCAGTAGCAGTTCGTCCAAGAATGAAGGCACTCGATTCGGTGGTGCATAGGGAAGCCCAAGCTGTTGGTAATCGTTTGCCTCGGCTCCAAATGGACGAGTGATCTGATCAGAATCAATCCAATCTAAGATTCGATCGGCTAATTGTGGGGACACTCCACAGAGTTTTTGCAAGATCGGACTGGCCGGTTGGCCTTGGGCTTCCCATCGCAATAGAATCCCTAAATGCAATTTACTGGATTCATTGGTAAGCCCAAATCTGATTGGATATCTCTGGTCGGAAGTGGCATTCGAAAAAGTGTTTGTCGCAGCTGAGCCCGCGTAGACATCTTGACCTTGCGAATCAAGGTCGGAAGTTGCTATGAATTCAAACAATGCGAAGCCTGGCGACTGTAGGTCAAAATCCGTTAGTGATGTTGATTCCGAACCCAAAGCATCAGTAGCTTGCCCTCCATCAAACCCGTCTGTTGTCGAAGGCCCGTCTGTTGTCGAAGGCCCGTCTGTTGTCGAAGGAAAGTCGCTACTAAGCGAAGTCGACATACCAGGGGAAGCAATCGCGTTTGACGTCGCCGAAGTGGCATCCAATGCGTCTAAACTTTGGATAAAGATCGCGGGGTTGTTTTGAAGACCACCCAGGGCATTTTGTTGGGTGGGCGTTAATGCTGCGATGCTTAAAGCGACTGCGACGCCTGATTCATTGGCCAGTTTGCCTTGGTATTGTTCGGCAATCGCTTTGGATGAATGGTTACTTTGCTGCATTAACAAAGCGAACGAAAGCCCAGCCGTGGTTAGCAAGGCAACCACGATTACCACCAAAATCAAAGCGATACCCGATCGCAGGTGGGGCATCGAATTGGGCATCGAATCGACGCAGTCACTGCGACGCGCAAAGCGAAAGTCGGGCCAAGTTGCGGGGCGGCATTCAGGCATTTGAGGTCGGGTCATGGACGCTGACTTCCTGCAGGCACGGCACTGCGAAGCGAAAGTTGATTGCCCAATGCATCACCTTCGATCGCATTATCAGGCGCAACCGAATCGGAGTTATCAAAATCAAGGCTTGTTGATTGAACGTTCGATTGGAAAACGTACATCGCGACGTAGTTGAATTCCAATGGTTCCATTCCCATTTGCCCGGTCGCCTGCTCCCAATCTTGGGCCAGCGGTCCCAAATCATCCAAGGCATCGTTTAACGATTCCAGTTGATTTTCAGTGGACTGGGTCGCTTGACTGTCGGCAAAACCTCCGACCACGGGGCAATGCCGTGGATCAACGTTGTACTGGAATCTTACCGCATCGGGTTGAAAGCGTTCGCCCGTGGCGGAGAAGGTGTCCTGCCAATTGCCATCCACCAGATATTCAAGTTTTCCATCCACCACTTCGGGTAACCAATCAACCGTGGGCTGTCTGTCATTGGTCAACAGGCGAACCTGTGATTGACTTGAATTTTCGTTGATCGGTAGTTGATCTTCGTCAGGCGATTGGACAATGTCCAGATCCGATGCCGCAGAAGATCGAGCGGAGCCGGCATTTTCGTGGAACCGAAAGTAAGATGAATCTTTTCGTCCCAGTATTTTTGCCAGCCACTGGTTCCGTCGGTCGGTAGTGCTATCGGTTGATGCGTCGGAAGTATCGCTGCCCTGTGGTTGATTATCGGTTTCGCGTGGCCAAGTCCAATCGCAAACAATTCGCACCAGCCAGCGTTTGGCATTGACTGAATCCGAAGAGTCAGGGAACTGAAATTCTGAACGCCGGGAATTGGTGGGGTCCATTGGTGGGTTTCCCGACGATTCGCTGCTTCCTTGGGGCGTCAGTTCTGAATTTCCGAATTGGATTCCGCTCAACTCTTGAATCTCCTGTTCGCTAAGCCAAGCGTACATGATGCGTTCAAACGGCGTCGGAGCGGTCGTTTGGGTGGATAGGTAACCGTTGCCAGTGAGGTCGCTGAGCGACGAATCGCTGGCAAAGTCAGAGTTCACTTGCCCGGTAGGGGCGCCGGTTGCATCGTTTTGCAGCGATGTCGAAAATGCCGGAAGCTGATAACTGTCGCGGTGGACATCGATCAACAGCCAATCGGAACCCCCTTGGAATTGGAATTCCGTTTGGAAAACGGGACGGTTTGAACTCAAGTTGAAACTGGAGTTGCCAAAATCAACGCTATCACCTGTGGGGATTTCCGAATCCGGTTCACTGTTGGTCGAGTTGATCGGAGGTTGGATTTGGATTGGTCGATAGCTAAGTACTGCCCGGCTGAGATCGTCTTGGAAAAAAGACCACGCCGACCGAATCGCTCGCCCTTCACGACTGATGCGTTTACCTTGTTCCAAGGTACGTTGCTGCATTCGGTACATGCTCCAAATACCAATCATCAGGACCGAAAGCAGCATCGACGCAATGATAACCTCGACTAGTGTGTAGCCGGGATTGTTTCGATCGTGCAAGCGATTGTCACACGACGGTCGGTGAGACACCCACCCATTTGCGCGTCGAACCACTGACCAATCGGGCTGGCTGGAGTGTTGCGTCGGAATGGGTTGGATCCAAGTCATGGATGGTTCTTCAGACAGGGGTCAAAAGTTGACGTCGAACAAGTCATTGGGGCGGGTTTGCGATATCGGACTGCCACTGGAATCGCCCAAGTAGACAAGTCGGCTTAGTGAATACTGGAATAAGGCGTCTGGTACTTGGTTAGCCGAGTTCAGATTGCTTTGCGCACCAAGAGAGGCAGTATTTGAGTTGGCCGCGTTGTTTTGATTTGAAGCGATCGAGGTGTTCCCGCTGGACGCATTCGCAGCCAAGTTGTCATTTCCTGTTTGATCACTTGGCATGCGAAATACGTTGACTTGAACTTGAAGGGTGCCTGGCACTTTTCCAGGCTGACTTGTGATTGAATACTGCCAGTTGTCCCACAGGTGTGGTTGACTTGCCGTGGTATCGACCGCAGTCATCGTAGTCTCGAAAATCGCTTGCGGAGGCGAATTCGTCGCAGGGATCAGGCCGGCAACAATTTGTTGCATTTGATGGGCGGCAATCTGCTGAGCGATCGTACGATCCTCGGCTCGCTTCGCATTTTTACTGGTCACAAACGACAGCTGTGCCATTGTGATCGCGGCCGCCATCAAGATGGCCGTGGCAATAATCATTTCCAAAAGCGAAAGTCCAGATCGTAGGTGCCGTTGCCGAAGTCTAGTATTCATTGGTTGGCGGTTCCTTGGTCAAACGCTTTGATCGCGTCAGTCGTTTGAAGATTTTCACCAGACATCGAGGCGGTTGTTTGATCCACTTGCCTAATGGGGCCAATCTGCAATTGTCCCGACGCCGATCGAAGGAGGGCAGGGCACTGCCAACGTTGATCCAGTTGTAGCCAGAAATCAATTTCCTGCGCACTACCATTGGGTAAAAAAGCGATCATCGTTGACCACCGAGCACTGATTGATTCGTCCGATGAAGTTGACGATGGCAGTGAATTGTTTCCGGTGTTGTCGAACCGTTGCGTCTGAAATTGACTGTTGCCTGTATCGATAACACTCTCTAGATTTGTTTCTGCTGGACCAGAAGTAGGCAGAGTCTGCGCGACGCTTTTTTCTTCAAGTGTCGCATTAAAAGGCAAAGTGACGATTTCAATTAACCATTCTTCGGTCGTGTCTTCGCTTGATAGGTTTTGGATAGAATTCAGAGTCGCCAACAGAGATTGGTTAGAATTTTGACCGCCGGTCAACGACGGTTGGTTTTGAGGTGTTTGCGAGTCTCGGTTGATTTCTAATTTGGGAACACGGAAGACTCGGATTTGCGAAGACCCCCAACCCAATTGTACAAAGATCGGGGTTCCCGATTCGATGGCTTGGATGCGAAGTTTCCCCAGTTCCTCTTGCAGTTGTCGGGCCGCGTCTTGGATGCTGTTTTTTTGGAACGAACGCCGCAGGTTGGGAACGGCAATGGCAGTGATGGTGACCAAGATAGCCAAGACAATCATCAATTCAACCAAAGAGAAAGCCGACCTGCAAACAGGTCGGCTTTCGTTCGACTTAAGCCAAGCCACTGGTTTCGGCCTAAGTGATTTTTCAAATGCTGGGCTGGCCACCTGGGCGCCGTCGGCCAGGTGGCAAAGGCATCCACCTGAAATTCCCCGATCGCATGTTGGTTGGGGGAAGTGGAACATTCTTGACGCCTTTAACTAAGTGTAATTGCTTCAAAGCATTAGTCATTCATTTTTTTTAACGTTACATCCTTGTAGCGGCAAAAAACCTGCTTCACCTGAAAAAACGCGATTTGAAACACTTGCAGTGATTTGGACACCGTGACTTGGACACGGTGATTTGAACGCCGTGGTCCCAGCGATCTTCCTAGATCGTCAGTTCGTCGCCACCGCTAGATCTGCTTTCCTCGTCGCTTTGCGAATCGCTCGACCAGTTCTTAATGTCATCATCGGTGCCATTTTCACCGTCAGGTCCATTGGACCAAATGTTCGGGAAATCTTTACTGCCGTTCGTGGGTGGGTATTCATAATTGTAGGTACTTCCCCACGGATCGATCGGCAATTCGTCCATGTAAGGTCCGTCCCAATTTCGAGAACGATTTTCATCTTCAGGCTTGGATACCAAGGCCTTCAGGCCCTCTTCTGTCTTCGGGAATGACCGGTTGTCTACCGAGTACATTTCCAAGGTTTGCTTGAAGTTCGCAATCTGAGTCATGGTTGTTTGAATGTCTGCTTTTTTCTGCGAGCCCAACAGTCGAGGCAACACTAGACCAGCCAGTAGAACCAAGATCGCCAGTACGATCATCAATTCCACCAAGCTGAAACCAGAACGATTGATCAAGTGGGTAGAAGTAAGGTTAGATTTTCGGGTTTTCATGGAGGGACTCCTGGCAGGTAGGATCAATTGCAGGTTTTGGAATACAACGGGAATGGTATGTTAGGGACAAAGGCGGCAAGTCGGTTCCAGAAAACTGGATCAAATTGCAGCACTCATGTCAAAGATTGGAAGCAGTAAACCGACCAGCACAAACAGCACCAGGCCACCAATCACGACTAAGGTTAGTGGTTCGATCAGTCGAACCATTGTACCTAATTGTTGTTCGATCTTTTTCTCAGTCTGATCCGCAATTCGAATCAAAACGGTATCAAGTGAATTCGATCGTTCGGCAACATTGATCATTGCCATGACCGAAGGAGGGACCAATCCACTGACCGAAAGCGGACCGGACAACGTTTCACCTGATTGAATATTGTCACACGATTTGTTAATTGCCTGTTCCAGGCGTTTATTTCCCGTGGAAGTGCTGCTAATTTGCAGTGCCTTGACGATCGGAACCCCGTTCGCCAACAAGGTTCCCAAGACTCGGCAGAATCTTGAAACGGCTGAATTGTGCAGAATTGCCCCAAAAACCGGGATTTTCAAGCGAACGCCGTCCAATATCCAACGCCCTGATTGGGTTTTTGCCCATTGCACAAACGCAAAGCCCATGCCTGCGATTGCGATCAATAGCAGCCATCCATACGCCATTAGAAAGTCGCTGGTTCCCAGCAAGACAATTGTGGGGCCAGGCAAGCCTTGCCCTGACTTTTCCAGACGCTCGAATAGACTTTCGAACTTGGGTACAAAAACGACAATCAACACAACGGTCACGATGATGCCTGCCACCAAAAGAAACGCTGGGTAAGCCAACGCACCGGTGACTTTACCTTTCAATTCTTCGCGACGTTCTAGAAACATTGCGGTCCGTTTGAGCGCATCTTCTAGGAACGCCCCCTCGGTCCCGGCTCGGACCATTGATAGCGTTAGTTCATCAAAAATCGAGTGCTTGGCCATGGCCTTGTCGATATTGACACCCTGCGCGACATCGTCACGAATCGCTGTCAATACAATTTTCATCACAGGATTGGTGGCCTGTGTGGCCAGGATTTCAAGGGATTCCAGTAGGGGGACTCCGTTGTCCATTAGTTCAGAAATTTGAGACAAAGTGCCCGCCATGATTTCGCCACTAACGCTCTGGCGAAGCGGCAATTTCCAATTTGCAAAATCGAACCCAGTTTTCAATTGCACCTTGACCGGCGTCAACGCCTGTCCCGCCAGCGACAACAACGCTTCGCGGCGATCATCGGCTTGGATGACGCCGTTTGCCATTTGGCCATCGGTCGTTCTTGCAATGTAAGTGAATTGAGGCATGAGATCGGGCCGGCTTGAACTGGGTTGGATCTAAATGGCGAAGTGGTGTGAAATAAAGTGGTTGTGAGTCGAATTGGGCCAGTGCGGGCTGTGATTAAGGCCCCCGCAGAACCTCTCTGCATAGAGCCCACTGGATAGCATGCGGCCCGCTCAACTTAGTCCTCTTTGGTCGCTCGTAGGACTTCTTCCAGCGAAGTGATTCCATTCAGAGCCTTGTTCCAGGCATCGTCTCGCAAGGTGGTCATGCCAGACTTACGAGCCGCCTTCTTGATTTCATTTCCCGGGGCTCGTACGCTGGCCAGACGCCGGATTTCATCATTGCTGGAAAGTAATTCATAAATGCCAAGTCGACCCACGTATCCATTCCCGCGGCATTTTTGGCAGCCCACCGGACGATACAATTTTTCGCCCTTTGCTTCAAATTTTCGATAGGGAAAATCTTCCGGTAAGTTCGACTTTTCAGGAGTGTATTCTTGGCGGCATTCCTTGCACAGTCGGCGAACCAGTCGCTGCGCCATGACGCCTTCGAGTGTGCTGCTGACCAAAAAGGGTTCAACGCCCATGTCACACAGTCGCATAAACGCACCGGCCGAATCGTTGGTGTGCAATGTGCTAAAGACCAAGTGACCGGTCAGCGATGCTTGCGTGGCATTGATGGCGGTTTCTAGATCGCGAATTTCGCCCACCAAGCACACGTCTGGGTCGTGACGTAAGATACTGCGAAGACTGGCGGCAAACGTCAAACCGACTTTTGCATGTACCTGGATCTGATTAATTCCCTCCAACTGATATTCAATCGGATCTTCGGTGGTAATGATCTTGGTGTCTTCGCTCTTGATTTCATTCAGGGCGCTGTACAATGTCGTGGTTTTGCCCGAACCCGTTGGACCCGTCACCAGAACGATTCCGTGCGGCATGCGAATCATGCGGCTGAACGTATCGTAGATATGTTCAGGCATGCCAATGTCACGCAAGGAAAAACTCAGATTGTTCTTATCCAGGATTCGCATGACGATGCTTTCGCCGTGCAACATTGGGATAATCGACACGCGAATGTCAACTTCGCGGCGGGCGATTCGCAACTTGATGCGTCCGTCTTGAGGCACTCGTTTTTCGGCGATGTTCAATTTCGCCATGATCTTCAAGCGGCTTACGATCGCGTTCCGAAAACGATTCATCTCCGAAGGTGCGGCCTGCTTCTGCAGGACACCATCGATACGGTAGCGAATCTTCAATCCGCGTTCCTGAGATTCGATGTGAACATCGCTGGCCCTGGCGTCGATCGCTTCGACCAAAATCTCGTTCACCAGACGAACAACCGACGCTTGCTGAGCGGCTTCGGAATCTTCACTGCCATCAAACGACAGGTCGTCGAATAATTCAACCGCGCCTTCTTCTTCGGATTGTTGGGCCAACAAGCCATCGATCGTTTCGGCACCGACTCCCAAGTGCGATTTGATCAAACGGTTTAGTTCGTCGGGCAGGCACACAACCGGAGAAACACCCCGCCCGGTGGCGGCTGAGATAGCGTCAATCGCAGCAACATTGAAAGGATTGCTAACAGCCAGTTGCACCGAATTGCCGTCGACGCTGAGCGGGAAGACCCCGTAGCGGTGAACCAGTTTGGCAGAAACCTGTTCCAGGCCCTGACCGTCAGAAGAAAGCTTGCCTGCCGGGATAAATGAAAGCCCTAACGACAACGCCACCGCATGCAACAATTCAGATTGGTCAGCGAATCCAAAATCGATCGCTAAATCATCTAAATGTTCGTCACTTTGCAACCGAGTCCGTATTTCGCGCAGTTGCGAAGCAGTCAACATCAAGTCAGGGGCAGTGGGTTTGCCAATGATCATAGTTATGCCAATGTCGGCGACACCGCGTTCGCCAATCTAATTCGCTGCCCCGCTGCCGAGGGCATTGGGAAGTTGAACGATCGACGTTTCGCATTCAAGTAAAGTGTCGGGTGGGTGGGAAACACTGAAAATAAATTCCAGGCACGAACCGGAGGAATCGTCCCGTTGCAAAAGATACAGATCCAATAGAGATGTATCCAAGCAGAAGATCCTTCCTACTCCAAAGCAAGCAATGGGCGTGCGATCAATGAATAAGCAGTGTCGAATGTGGCGGCTGAATGATTTACTTCGGTCCAGAAATAGTCCTATCGAACGATCGACGCTTACAAGTCACGGTTGATCCGTGGCAACGTGCCCCCGGGTAAACGTGCCCCCGGGTAAACGTGCCCCCGGGTAAACGTGCCCTTGGATAAACGTGCCCCCGGGTAAACGTGCCCTTGGATAAACGTATGCCGGGAAAGTCCTGCGACCGTAGCAAAGTCCAGCGTGCGACAGTTAAGGTGGGAATCGCACAACCGGTCCCGCCCCTAAAATTCTGTATTAGCGGCGAAACAGCCACTTCCAATGTAGACAAATTCCCGTAAAAGGTCAATCTAAATCACTTAATCGCTACAAAAGGCCCGGGAATGTGGCATTCGCGTCGCCCCTGACCGCCAAAAGTCCGTAATCTCTAGCAATTCGCCCAGCCTAGCCCAGAGTCTCGGCCAGCAGTGGCCATTTGTTCAGTAATCGCTTCTCAGCTGCAATTCGCCAAACCAAGCCAGCCCAACCGCTTGCTAGCCCAACGCCCGCTGAAGCACACGCAACCGCGGCCTGAACCGGCTTGAAGAACCAAGGGAAACAACCGTTCGCATAGGCCCGCCAGCGGCAACTGTCCCTCACGGTGCCCGCGTGCCGGTGAGTAGATCCTGCTGGCTCTCGTTTTCCAGAATTCGCGAGAGTCCAAAGTCTGTGATTTTCACCGAACCGTCTGCTCCCATCAGAATATTTTCGGGCTTGATATCACGATGAACAACACCCTTGTCGTGAGCGTATTGCAACGCATCGCAAAGATGCGGCACAATCGCCCACGCGTGCGCGGGCTCTAGCTGACGTCCCGCGACCACGTCGCGAAGAGTCGAACCATCGACAAACTCCATCAGGAAGTAATGTGTGTCGTCGACATTGCCGAACTCGAACACCGACACGATGTTAGGGTGACTCAATTTCGCCAGTGTGCGAGCTTCACGCGTGAACCGCAACGCGAACTTGATGTCATGGCCAAACTCCTCCGGGAGAATCTTGAGTGCGACAACTCGGTCGAGTCCCTCTTGGCGCGCCTTGTAGACGGCTCCCATACCTCCGGCGCCAATGAACTCGATGATTTCCAGACCAGGGAACAGTTTTGTCAGTCGGGCAATCGTTGGTGGTTCGAACACCGCACTCCGTTTGTCAACTACTTTCAGAGCGTCGACAATCACTGTTGCATCTTTGGGAAACCGATCGATGTATTCCTGCTGGGTTGGTGTTTCGCCTCGCCGTCGCCGGTAGTCGATGTCCAGAACAATCAGTTCCGCCAGCAGAGCCTCTCTTTCGATGGGAGACATATCGTCACCGAGAACCGATTCGATGGAAGGCGTCTGGTTGGTCCGCCATTGCCGTTCAAACTCGGCGCACAGGTCGTCAATCCGTTCTAAGGCCGGGATCGATAGTTTTCTCTGGCTGATGTTCATGGTGTTCGACCAATTCCTGTTGACATTTCTCTCGGATTAAGTGCAGACGGCGTTCAATCGTCCGTTCCGAGCAGTCAAAACGCGTCGCGAGTTCTGCGTTTGAATACCCCTCTAGCTTATCACTCGCTAAATCTCTGAGTTGCCCAACACCTAAGTGCGAAAAAAAAAAAATTGCTAGACAGATTCCTGCAGCATTAATACCATTTCAGGTGTGGGCTCGTTTCCCATCACTTCAATGAAGTTTTCGTTGTCGTTAGCTTGATCCAAGGAACGGATTTCGACGTTACCACCGCGTCGCTACCGCAGATCATGCCGCCGTTTATCGACAACTTTTCTAGCTGACATTCCAAGTAGAAGTCGCCAAAGATCGTCTGGATCGGACAGGTCGGGAAAACGACCCTTTGCAACCGCGATGTAGAAGCTATCGAACACGCTGAGAACAATATCTTCTTCATCCGAAACGGCTCGACTCTGCCCATGCAATTTGTGGCGAACCGCACGCACCAGTCGGTCGAAGTAGTGTTGCCAAATCTGATTTGCAGCCACGCTGTCACCATGTTTGAACATGTTTGACCAGGTTAATCCAGTGGCTGACGGGTTCGCTATTTGACATGCGGGGCACAACAACACTTTGGGGACGACCGAGCGCTTTGCTGAGCCGCGGTATTAGGCGTTCTTCAAGCAATAGTGACTTATAGTATACCATCTCCTAGCAGCTGTCGATTCCGGCAAACGTGCGACAGGTCGTCGAAAGTATGCTGGAAAAACAAGTCCGAGGTCGCATCACTGACGCCGCATTTTTGGAACGTCAATTATGGGTAAGTCAAATGTCGACGACGCGCACAGATCTTCAAAGCGGTCTGTTCCAATGGATTTCAAGGGATACTTTTCAAGGACGCGATGAAGCCTGTTCCTTAATCAAAAGTACCGTATTTTGAAAGACTTCCCTTCTCCGGAACCGAAGGGTATTTCGCTTTTTGGATGCCTGGCACCTTTTTTGCCTCCATGTTTTACAGCAAGTCGCTTCGCCGTCGTTGACGGTAAATCGAAAGTGCCAGGCCAGGCTACAGCGGCGCCTCCGTCTATCGTTTTCCGCAAACTGGGTAAGGCACCTCATTTGTCGGCTTAACGGCGGTTGGATTCCAATGGCCGCAATTGGATGGGAGTGGAATCCGCTTCGATTTTGCCGATGGTCTTTTTGAATAATTCGATTTGCTTTGTGTCCTGATCGCTCAGTTTCTTTTTACTTTCAATCTTCTTTAGAAGGGATCTTAATTCAGGTAAGGTGTCTTTGGCGGCGCTACCAAATTCCTGTAAGGCCTTTAGGCAATCGGGCATCCTGCGAGCCGCACCCCAACGATCGGTTTCCATCACCGTCAGGCATAACGGCAACGCTTCCTGGATACGGTGTTTTGCCAATATTTGTAGCCCTGCCAAACGAATACCGTCCGCGAACATGATTCCGCTGGGAGCCGGTTCAATGACGGACCGATAAATCACTGGCAGCAGTGGTTCGATCTGTTCGTAGGACAGCTGTTTGTAAACCGAGGCTATCTCGGACCGTGCTCGACCGTCTTCGTTCTGCAGTCCTGCGGTCACCGCTTGATACAAGGCGTCTTTGTCAACGCCATCAAGTGACCCGCGAAGCATTCCGTTTCTCGCATTAAACAATGCCGAACATAGGAAACGTTGTTGCATCGCGCGGGGATCCGATGTTCGATCGACCTGTTGCAACATCGTTAGCAAATCGGGGATGGCAACTTGAGCCGGTTCCCCAATCGCAGCCAAGGCTTCGGCGGCTTTGATTCGCAGCCACAAATCTTCGGCTTGCAACGTGCGGCGAAGCGCAGGTACAGCGTCACTGACGCGATTTCCCAAACGAGCCAACGCCAGGCAACTTCCCAATCGCGAGTCAAGATCTTGTTGCAACATCTTGATCAATTCGGGCGTAAAGTCGCCTTCACGTTTAGCCAAGGCCGTAGCGGAGCGTTCACGAACCACGGGCGACCAGCTGGCAAGCCGCTTAAACAATTCGTCAGAATTCAGATCGGCATAGATCTCATTTTTCAGGCGATGACTGTAGCCTTGGCCGTCTTGGATTAATGCCTGAGCGCCAGAAACATCCAGCTGCGCCACGAAGCCAGTTTGCTTTCCAGTGATATAAAGTTTTCGCAAAGGTTGCGCGTAAGCCAATAGATACGCTCCGGTCGCATCCCAGTTGTTGTAACTGTCCGTCGCTGGTTCAGCAGGTCCTTGGTGTTGATAAGTTCCGTCCCACTGGCGAGCTAAATCGTAGTACCAACCGAATTCGTCCATCCATTGTCCAGCGGCGTTTGATCCCGAAAGAGCGACGCCCGGCATTGCCCACAACATATTAAAGAAATTGCCAGTGTGCCCCATTTCCCGTTCGGCTCCGTGGGACGCGACACTCATTCGTGAAAAGTATTCGGCCGCAGGTTGGTCTTGCAACACGTTAAACATCACGGCAGCAATTCCGTTCTTGCCGTTGTCGTCATGGGTGTCCATCCAGGGTGCATGATCGCCGTAAGGCACGCAGCCCTTGCCGACATAGAATCGCATCAGCCGCACACTCTTTTCAATGGCTTCGTCCAACCGAGGATTCGAGACGCCCGCCTTTCGAGCCAGAATCAACGAAAGGGTCAGCGGCAAACCGGGGGCGTTCATCATGCCATAACCGTTGAGTCTGCCGTCAGTTCGGGCAAAGCGATGGCCCCACGAACCGACATGACTTTGACCGTCGACAATCTCCATCGTGATCCGTTCCAGGTCAGGAAGATACGTGCGATCTCCCGTCGCCAATGTGTACTCGGCCAACAGCAAATTCGTCGGTCCATAGAACCAACAGCATAGTGCTCGGCCTTGAACGTCCGAATAAGCAGCCGCTTGTTGCACCTGCTGTTGAACGATAGGTAAGAACTCGTCGCGTCCGCTGGCCAGCAAAGCCAGAGTGTTGTAAGCCTGAACAATTCCGTTGCCGGCCTTGGGATTCTTGGTCATCCGTTTGGCAAGTTCATCACATCCTTGGCGGAAGATCGCAGCCGACTTGCGACATTCAAAAGGCGAGGTTTTCGCATAGCTGCCCAGAACCTTCAAGGCCATCGTGACATTTTCGATCTCGCCGCCGCGCCATCGTGACACCATCAATTGGCCCGACTGGGCTTCCGCCAGAGTGATCGCTTGACCCAGTTCGGTGCGCGGATCCAGTTGGAAATCTTCACCGGCAACACCCAGCAGTACATCGTTCGCTTGCAACACACCATCCGCGGGAGAACCAGCAGCAACCTGAGTGATAAGAATCTGCCGAGCCTGCGTAGTTTCCAATCGATTGCTGTAGATCCACCCTCGAGCACCGGTGGGACCCAGGTTCCAAATGTGCGTATGGCCCTGAGGAATCACGCCGCCCCGAGTGAAATCGGGAATCGACTTGTCTTGCCCCAAAACACCTTCGCCAACAAGTAGCAGATGCAGCATGGCGAAGCACAGGACGGTTAGAAATTGCGGGCGAGTAAAAGTCACGTCAGTTCCTTAAAGTTCGACAGTTCAAGACTTACCAGTTCGGGTTGGTTTGCTTGGTTTGCTTGGTTTATAGATTGCTTGGTTTATAGATTGCTTGGTTTATAGATTGCTTGGTTTATAGATTGCTTGGTTTATAGATTGCTTGGTTTATAGATTATCGTGCCACGGCTGTTCGCTTCGGAACGCCCATTGGATCAGGTTCGATGATGGAACCAATTTAGAACCGCGACGACTTCGCGATCCGAAGTTCGGCGTCAAAATTTCGTAGAAGCACGACAAGTAGTCCGCGATTTCTTTTGTCTTGACATCTTTTACTCGCGGGGTTTCCTGCCCGGTATTCGCTGGATGGTGGATTCCAGTATTGTGCCCAACGTTAGCGGCTAATATAGACGCCCAGTGGCATGGGATTGTGTTTATTTGCTCTAGTTTTACGATGTTTTTCTTTTTGCTTTCCAGATTTCGCTTTCACGATGGGGCGACAATGTTGAATCCAGGTCGCGTAATTTCGATGCTCAATGGAACGCGGGTAGGCTCGCCAAAAATCTTCCGCTGCGGCAACGGTTTGGTCTTTCGTAGTGCGAACCATGAACGTGTTGGAGCGGTTTGGGTGCGAGGTCGGCGCGCCGGTGGTCGGTCGTGAATGGGTTTGATTCAGCCGCGAAAAACACGAAAATGCGAAAGCGATCGTGACCAGAAATTCCGGTTTTTTTTCCTGGGATTGACTCTTTGCTAGTGGAACTCTGAGAGATTACAATTAAGCCGAGCGATTAGTAGTATCCTTTAAACCATTCTTTAACCGCCCAGCACAGCCATTGCAAGTTTTGGGGGCAATCTCTTGGAGAATCGTCATGCGAGTTCTTTTAAATTCAGATCGTTTCCTTGCTTTGTGCTACCGATATGCTTTGGCTGTCGCTCTTTCTCTTTCGACCTTCGGCGCGCCGTTGATCGTAGCTCAGACACCGGAACAAAAACCTGCGTTGCCGTCGCTTGTAGAAATCGCGACAACGCCTGATCACATTCCACCAAAAGATATTGTTCCTGCCGTCCTTGGACAGCCATTAGAAATCGATTCCCGAAATCTTCCGCTATCCGAAGTGTTGGATATCTTGCGGCAAGAACTAAAATTGACGGTGTTGTTGGATGAAGTGGCGTTGCAGAAACGCGATGTCCTGCCCAGCGATCCGGTCTCGCTGATCGGTCCATTCGAAACGGGATATGCGCTGTTGGAACAATTGGCTAAATTCAAGATTGGCTGGTACTTGGACGGCAATGTTTTACATCTGACTGACCTTGACGAAGCAGACGCCCACCTCATGACCGTGGCCCATAACATTGGCAAATTGCTAGATGAAAAATTTGACGCCAGTAACTTAGAGCTGCTAGTTAGGAATTCGATCGGTGGGAACTGGGAAGGGAAAGATGGGAGCCTGATTCGGTTAGGTGACGTACTTTTCGTTCGTCAAAACATGACGATTCAACTACGAGTGAAGGCGCTATTGAAGGCGTTGGAACTACCGGCACAACGAGTCATGTTGATGCAATCGGCTAAGAACCAACAGTTGAGGCAGTTGCTAACCAAGAACGTTAGTGTTTCATTCGCTTCCCTTGCGTTAGATAAGGCGATTGCAGATATCAGTACACAACTGGATACTCCAATCGCTTTGGACAAGGATTCGCTGGAATCTCAGCGGATTCGTTCGAATCATCCGGTCAGTCTTAATGTTCAGGATCGCTCTGCGCGGCAAACCCTTCAGTTTCTGTTGACTCCCTTGAAACTGGCGGCCATCATCAAGAATGATCAAATTATCATCACGTCCGAAGACCTGGCGATGCAACAAGCGGTAACCGCTGTATTCGATGTGCGCGACCTTTGTCGTGACCAGGACGAAACCCTTAGCTTGCAGGACGCATTTAAGGAACAAATGAATCTGGGAGCTATCTACTTTGCGAAAGCAGGCGTCGTTGTTGTCCGCGAAACCGAATCGAATCTGGACATTGCTTTGAACATGTTGAACAATTATCGCGTCGCATTGAAAAGTTCTAAACCGCGCACCGATGATCTACCCAACGATCAAGATATTCTGACGGTCTATTATTGCATGCCCACTGAGATGGCAAATTCAGTGAAAGAAAATCTTGCGACACTGGTGGGTGCCAAACACTGGCAGGAAAACATCGAAGCCTCGGAGCCAGAGACCGGACTCAAAGCAGGTACCGTTTTGCAATTGACCTCTGCGCCCAAGTTGCTGACGGACGAAGATCAACTTTCTGATTCCGCTTTTGTCGTTCCTCAGTCAACATTGGTCATCACTC
Source organism: Mariniblastus sp. (assembly GCA_041688615.1). Classification (GTDB taxonomy): domain Bacteria; phylum Planctomycetota; class Planctomycetia; order Pirellulales; family Pirellulaceae; genus M30B19. The sequence continues at coordinate 30,357 of JBDNHU010000054.1, forward strand.
ATACTCGCGAAATACATAGTAAAATTGTGGATTGTCTGCGTGCGATCCATCACGGCGAAGACAATCAATGGCAAGACACCAATTTTCCCGGTGGCGGTATGGGCGGCGGTATGGGCGGCGGTGGATTCGGTGGCGGAATGTTTCAGGTCCCCGTTGGCAAATAGCATTCCATGCGGACGGCAGTGAAAACTGTTATTCTCTACACTCGGGCGCGTCGCTTGATTCTGCATTCTCGTAACGGTAAAAGGAACGTATATCGATGGTTATGTCTTCTGGATGGTCAATCAGAATGGTTTGGGCCGCTGCCGCGACGATTGCCGCGTTCGCTGTTGCGGTACCCAATGATTTGGTTGCGCAGACGGGTGTGAGTGTCAAGCCGATCGAAGGTGCGGAATTGATTTTGGATGGCTCGCGGAAAATGCTGGATGAAAAATGGACCTATTGGGAAGGTCCACGATTGGGTAGCCAGTTGCCTATCAAATGGAAGGTGGTGAACGATCCGGTAGACGGTGGAAACGCGATCATGACCGATGACCCAGCAGCTGTGGGTGGTAAGTATGGTGCGGCTGATATTGTGACCAAGAAAAAGTATCGCGACTTTCGTTTGCATGTAGAATTCTTGATTGTCAAAGAGGGTGGAAATAGCGGCGTCTATTTGCAAAACCGCTACGAAATCCAAGTCTTGGACGGTGACCGCACGACGCACGGAATGGCCGCGGTTATCAATGAAGCGGCTGCCCCTTACGAAGTTTACAATGGCGTCGGAAAATGGAATGCTTACGATATCGTGTTCCGAGCCGCTCGGTTTGAAGGTCAGCAGCGAATAGAAAAGGCACGGGTCACGATTTATTTCAATGGTAAAAAAGTGCACGACAATGTCGCGATCAATCGTGTCTGGGGCGGGCCTAACTCAGGAATCAACGGCGACAATGATGAACAAGGTAAAGGCATCACCGATACACCTGGTGGTCTGAAACTGCAAGCTGAAGGTCACGATGTTCGCTATCGCAACATCTGGATTAAGGAATTGGATTTAGTAAAGGCAGAAACGGACTTTTGATCTTCTGTTGGTGAAAGTATTTTGAATTCCCCAATCATGAAGCCAACCTCAGCGAAATGGGTTGGCTTTAAGTTTTTGGTTCATACAATCGGCAAGATTTGCCGATCCTATTGTTGGTCTGGTTGACTATTTATCAATAGCTAGGGTGGCAGGCTTTACGCCTGCACTGGTTGAGCCTGCATACGAATTGGGAGTGAAGCATGGGGAAAGAATCTGCTGAAGATCGACCGAATTCCCTATCTTTTAGAAAATTTGCCGGCCTCCATTCCAAGCAAGCCGCCCAGCACAGCGCCGCGAATGCGGGAGGTTCCAGCTTCAAGGGCATGGCCGGCGCCGACGAAGTTCGAGTCAAATTGGGGGATGTGTTCCCATTGCTAATCGATGCTGTTGGTCGCGACCGTGCTTGGTTGCGAGACTTCGCGGACGACGAAATTTCTGTCTCGCTTGACCTGCACGATGTGATGCAAGCGTACCGAAGCTTTATCAAAGACGCCGCCTGATTCGGCTTCTTTCTAGCGAGAATCTTAGTGCCTGGCGGTATTGAATCGTCGCATATGGGACGAACCAACGGGCACCCCAAATCAGTATCGGGCGATAGTGGTGGGGAAAGTTCTGTGAATAGTTCCCGTAGCGGACCGTGCCTGCTTTGCGATGGCTAGCACTTCCCGTAAGGCATGAGTCGACCTGAAATATCGACCAGTCGAGTCCTACGCCGCCCATCTGCTGGCATCAATTCACGGGCATCAATTCACGGGCACTAGCGTTATCACGCGGTTGGCACGTGAATGCGGTGTCAATTTTTAGTGCTGGCTTTTAGCGACAAAAATCGACATCGCTTCATTTTTACTAGTTCGCTATGATCGCGCCGCAATTCGGTTTGCCGTTCATCTAATGGGCGTTCCGAATTCTTAGTCTTGTGGTGCAGTTCTAGATAAGCGGATTTCACGGATGATCAAACCAAAAAGTTGTTGCAGTTACAATTCGGGCAACCTTAGCCCAAGCAGCGTCGGATCGAATCCAAGAAGAAACGGTCGATCGCTATCGATACAGAAGTTTCCAAACTCATCATTCTGGCGGCCATTGTCAATCGCTTTACGATGGCGCAAACGGTTGTTAATTGCGATGACCATGACGGCGGTTCTGATCACTGGGCCGTCCTTGGGATTCGGGCAAGTTCAGTCTTCTCCGCGTCCCTATGCGAAATCCAGTATTCAATCCAGTTCTGCACTTCGTTCGACTCAGGTGAATACAATTCAACCTGGCCCACAAAATTTTGGCATGACGCAACTTCAGAATCAAAGCCAAAATCAAGTCGAGTCGGCGGACCCTAGGGTACTAACCACTCTTCCTTCGTTGCAACAAGCTCCTAGAGGGAACCGCTGGAGTCGCCTGCCGCCCAAGATTCCCGCAGCTGTCAACGATCCGCCTATCGTCGTGCAGGAATTTGCAATGAACGGCAACACCGCGTTGCCTGCGCTGAATCAAGCAGTCAGTGCAATGTCATCGGCAAGTTCATCGTCGGCGGGGGTTCCCTATTACTTGCAGCAAAATTCCTCGGCGCATTCTGGTTTTGCATATCCAGAGAATCAAGTCAGTTCAAATTTGGCCAATCAAAGAGCGATTGCCAATTTGCCAACCAAGGTGTGGATGCGCGGCGAGGATGGTTCGTGGGCGAAGACGATCTTGTTGCGAAAGTTGATTCGAATCGATTCGCCAATTTCCGGCACCGTTCAAATCGAAGGTGATTGCCCATTTGAACTGTTTTGCAATGGTCGTCAAATGGCCAGTGGCAACGCAGGTCCTGGTAACAACACCGTGGACGTCACCAATGCTTTACGAAATGGTGACAACGTGATTGCCGTTCGCTCCCAAAGGGTTACCGCCGAGTCACCAGGTGTGGGGATTCGATTTCAATACCACACCGCGCTAACAAAACAAACCATTGAGACGGATTCGACTTGGGTCGTTGCCCAGCGCGCGTTGCCGATGTGGAAGACTCATCTGTATTCGGATCGAAACTGGAACGAAGCGACTGTCGTTTCAACCGCCAGCGGATCAAAGGGTTCAGTTTCGGGTGGTTTACCACCTTCGACGCTGCCTGTGGTCGAAGCGACCCCCAGTGCATTGGCCAAGAGTGCAGCAAGCCAAGGTTCTTCACTTGCGACCGCGCCGCGTCAATTTGGGGGCGGCAACCAGTCAGCGGTCCCCGTGTCTGTGGGACCTGATCTAGGCAATGCAAGCGACGCGAGGGTGCGAAAGATCGGCGATTCCTCATCGACGGCGTCCATTGGCAAGTCGATGCAAAGTAACTCAAGCCCAGCGATCGAGTCCAGTCGCAAGGCGGAAACGGCATCGCAATTGGTTGCCACCGCTGACACGACGCAACCCGATGCCGTCGATGCGAAAGTTGAATCCAACGAAAATGTTCCCAAGTTAGAAACAGCATTGGCTTCGTTTGACTCTGCGGCTGCAGATTCGACTGCATCCCAATCTGCCGACATCTTGTTAATATCCGGGACGGAAGTCGCCAAAGCCGATGTCGCCGATGTCGATGCAGGGACATCCAGCGCAGGGATGTCTAGCGTAACGGAGGGTTCCATCGATCCGTCGATCAACCAAGAGGGTTCGCAAGCGGGCATCGCGGCGAATCACGGTGGTTCGGCCGTTTCGAATCAGGATGCCGATTCTAGCGCCTCCGCCAATTCACAGTCAACAATCGAAAATCAGCAGACAACGCTTGATTCACCAACGGTGCCTGGCACTGGTTCACTTCCTGGTTCACCCGTCAGTCCGTCTGGCACTGATATCCAGCTGAAAGTGCCAGAGAATTTTGTGGTGGAACCGATTGCCTCTTCCTCCATAGGTTCATTGATCGCGATTGAATTTGATGAATTCGGTCGCATTCTGGCTTCCAAGGAAGCGGGCGGCTTGATTCGCGTGGACTTGACGGTGCCGTTGGGCGATCCGGCACGGGTCACCGAGGTCTGCAATTTGGTCAAAGCGATCCAGGGTATCTTGCCTCTTAATGGTTCGATCTACGTCACCGGCTTAGGCGACCAAGGTTTGGGCGTTTACTTGCTGGAGGACAAGGAGGGCGACTTCTTTTATGAACAAGCCACCAAGATTTGCGGCTTTAGCGGGTCACCAGGAGAACATGGCCCACACGCTTTAAATCTGGGCGCCGATCGTATGCTGTATGTGTTGCTAGGCAATCACACTCAAGTGGAAGGTCAGTTAGCACCAAACAGTATGGTTAAACATTTTTACGAAGGCGATACGGTTGACCGTTATGAAGATCCGGGCGGACATGCCGTTGGGATTAAATCGCCAGGTGGTACATTGATCCGTATGACACTGGACGGAAGTCGCAAGGAAATTGTGGCCAGCGGTATTCGAAATGCTTATGATTTTGCATTCAATAGCGAAGGTGAAATCTTTCTGCATGACAGTGATATGGAATCGGATGAAGGCACCAGCTGGTACCGACCGACTCAGTTATTTCACGTGGTAGGCGGAGCAGATTTTGGTTGGCGAAGCGGTTGGGGTAAGTGGCCAAGCTATTATCCAGATACCGTTGCACCGATTGCGAAAACGGGTCGCGGATCACCCAGTGGCAGCGTCATTTACGATCATGTGCGATTCCCCGAACAGTATCGTGGTTCGATTTTCTTGGGCGATTGGACCAACGGTCGAGTGTTGGCGGTGAATCCCAAGCGTAAGGGTGCTAGTTACGAAACAACCGTGGAAACCTTTATGGAAGGTCGCCCATTGAATGTGACGGACCTTGCGGTGGGCCCCGAAGATGGCGGACTTTACATCGCTTTAGGCGGACGCGACAGTTCTGGTGGCATCTACCGGGTTCGCTGGGTCGGTGATGTTGCCCCGCAGCTAATCAGCTACGGAAGCCTTTGGGACGAAGTAATTCGAACGCCACATTTCTATTCCGCCGCTGCGCGACAACGAATTGCAACACTTCGGCTGAAACTGGATGGAAGTTGGGACACGACCCTACGTTCCATTGCGACCAACGAAAACAATGTTGATTCGTATCGAATCCGAGCATTGGACGTGATGCAGTGGTTTGGTCCATCGCCGGACACGGGAATATTGAGTGATCTGTCCGTCGGGAAGTCCGTTGTGGTTCGCGCCAAGGTGGCGACCGTTTTGGGCACTCGCCGCGAACCGATTTGCCAAATCATCTTGCAGAAGATGCTGTCGGATCCCGAACCGCTGATTCAAAGACTTGCTTGCGAAGGCTTGGTCCGAACAATGGCCAAGATTGAACCGCAGCAGATTTTGCCTCTACTCGCTTCAGACGATCGAAACGTATCATTCGCTGCTCGGCGATTATTGGAAAATCAGCCGGTGCAACAATGGCGAAGCCTCATTAGCACCACCCAGGACCCACGCGTCTTTGTTCAACTATCAATCGCATTGATGATCGCTCAGCCAAACTTAAAGAATGCCTATGACGTTCTAGTAGGTGTTAACAGTCATCTTGACCAAGAGTTGTCCGAAGATGAATACTTGTCGTTGATGCGGGTGACACAATTAGCACTACGGCAAGGCAATGTCGAGTGGGACAAAATCCCAGCGTTCAGAAAACGCATTGCGGACGATTTCCCAACAAACAATAGTCAGATTAATCGAGAATTGGTTTACGTTTTAACTTACCTGAAGTCGACGGACTTTGCTCAGCGTTATGTCGACTACTTGAAAGACGACAACGTCCCGTACGTTGACCGTTTCCATTTGGCGATTCACATGCAGCAAATTGGAACGCAATTAGATGCGCAGACTCGGAACCACTTCCTGCAATTCTTGGAACAAGCCAGGACGAAGCCAGGCGGCGGTTCGTACGAACACTATTTGATTCAGGCGTCGAGGGATCTTTCCAAAAGTATCCCAAGTGATCAAGCGACTGTGATTGTTGCAGCGGGTGACCAAATGCCAAACGCCGCGCTGATGATGCTGTCCCAATTGCAAAAGCCGATTCAATCTCAAACTCTGGATATGCTCCAAGTCTTGGAACAAAAATTGGCAACCAAGTCGGACGTGGCAAGTCGCGAATTGAAGATTGGTCTGGTTGCCGTGCTGGGTGAAGCTTTGAACGATAATCCCAGCGTTGCGGATCAATTAATCGAAATTTGGAAGAATGATCCCAACCGCCGCGAATTTGTCGCGTTGGCATTAGCTCAGTGTCCGCCAGCGAAGTTCCAAGTCGGGGCGGATCAATCCGACGTTCCTACTAGCGACACTGCAACCGATTCCAGTAGTACCAGTGCGGCGTTGTTATTGGCTAGTCAAAAAATCGGCAAGCCTGCCCAAGAGTTGCAACCCAGCCCGCCACTGGATTCTAAGTCGATTCAGAGCGTCGAAAAGTATGCCGAACAGCACTGGACGTATCTGATTGGCAGTTTACCTATTTTGTCGGGGAATTCTGCAGCAGATGTCCTAAGTAGTATGGCGAATGTCGATCGAACTTCCAGTCATCCCGATCATATTCGACAGGTAATCTTGCTGGGTGTGAAGTATCCAAATGCGGCATCCGCAGCAGCTAATCTATTGCAAAAATGGACGCAGCAGTCGGTTAGTTCTGAATCTCCTGGCAACATGATAGGTGCCTGGCAACAGTGGTATGCCGGTCGATATCCGGATCAATTGCCAGCGACGTTGCCCAATGAATCAGAGACTAGTAAGTGGACGATTGAAGAGATTCAAAAGCAGTTGAAACTGCTGGAAGTTGATTTAGAATCGGGCCAACAAATTTATACTCAAGTTCAGTGTGCGTCTTGCCATTCGATGGGATCGGGTGGAAGCAGTTTCGGCCCCGAGTTGTCTACATTGGCAAAACGATTCTCCCGTCGCGAAATCATTGAGGCAATTGTCCATCCGTCTCATACCATTTCCGACCGGTACCGTTCGGAGATCATTATGACCGACGATGGTAAGATTTACGCGGGTATTGTTAGTCAAATTCCAGGTGGGAAAATTGCGATCATTGATCGCGATGCTAAACGAATCGAGGTCGCAAAAGCTGACATTTTGGAGATGAAAACATCGTCCCAATCGATTATGCCTAGCGGCTTATTAGATTCGTTAAACGCCCAACAGGTGGTCGACTTGATTGGCTTTTTGGAAGCTGGCAAAGTGGAAACGATCGCCAACGCTCAAGGCGATGTTACCACCGATCGGTAGCAACAGAAGTTCGGTCGATTTCGCTAGGTTACTGTTTGTGCTGGTTGCAAAGGGGAGCGACGCGAGTCCAGTAAGACGAACAAGAGTTAACAGAAAATCGCATGGCACCTGGTTGTTAGTACCTGGGTGCCATGCGTATTTTTTTGTTTGTGGGGTAGAGTAACTTGAACACTAAAGAAGACTTGCCCATCGTTCATTTTTCGACGGACGGACGCATGAAAACTTGCAATGAGATCAATCCGTTCGACCGGCGTTTCCAGGCAAAAATTCGTGGTAAAGAGGGGCGAAGATAATCTGAAATTTTTTCGCGGAATTATGTTGCCCTGGCGTTTCGAAGCTGATATCTTGGTTCCTGGCTGAGTTTCGTACGTTTAATTTATTGTTTACGAACTGGTCGCCCTGACCACAAAGAATCTCGCGGGCAAGCTACTTACGGCAGAAAGTCGGAGGCAATACAGATGGCAGACATCGAGCAAGAATACGAAAGCGGCACCCTCTCAGCGGCACCCTCTCAGCGGCACCCTCTCAGCGGCACCCTCTCAGCGGCACCCTCTCAGCGGCACCCTCTCTCAAAAAGATTGAGAATAACTTCACCCGAATTTTGGGAAGATTTATCGTTCGTTTTCCTATATGGATTGATACCGTAGTACTGCTCTCGGCTGTCATTCTGAAGGCATGTTGGGTTTCAACTGATCCTTTCTGGGAAACTAAGACTCTAATTTCACCGCTTGTTTTTCTATCGGGAATCTCTGTCGAACTCTTTTGCGGCATACTCTTACTGCCTCCTTTTGCGTCTTACAGGGTTGTGTTAGGTGGTGTCGGTTCTTTTCATTTGGTGCTTTTGGCTATTTCTATTTGGCACCTACTCAACCATCAAAGCTGCAATTGTTTTGGAGGGTATGTGAGTACGCCGCTTTCCGCTCTTATCGTCTACAATCTGTTTTATTCGACATTTTATCTGAGTTTGTTCTTTGTCGGAGAACTTTCAAGAGGTCGCGTTTCGCAGGTGGTTCCCCAAAAAATCAGCTCTACAAGTATTGGAATACTTGGTGGGCTGTGTTTAGGTTTGTTCCTGGTTTTATTTAGCAGCCACACAATGGTTGGTGCTCGACTATTTAACCCTGGCAAATCAATGATTTATGCAGAAGAAGTAAGCTTTAGAATTCCTGTGGGCAGCAAGTTTCATGCAGGACAACTAAGAATCATCAATCATACCAACAAAACGTTTCGAATCGTTGGAGTGAAGGCGAGCTGTGACTGTGTTGTGTTGGGGAATTTTTCAGGTTCCATTGTGTCGCCAGGTGCAAAGAATATTGATTTTTCAATCGATTTAGCAAACAAAAAGCCCGGGGATGTTATTCGGCAAGAAGTTCTATTCTACATAGATTCGCCTTTGCAGTCATCTATTAGATTCAAAGTGAGCGGTCAGTTGTATTGACCGTCAAAATTTCCATATCTAGGAGTTTTCAAATGAGAAGCTTTTTAGTCACGTTGGGTTTGTGTGCAGTTTTTTCATCTGCAGTTTTACACCGTAATGTTGCACTTGCGGAAGGTCCAGGCTCGGGCGGCGCTGGTATCGGGTGCTGCAAGATTGATGGTTTGCTTTGTATACTCGATACGTCTAGATGCACTAATTGTCCGACTTTCCAAGCTTGTGGCAGCAATCCGACTTGCGGTTGCTGGTTGTAGGTTTGACAATTGTGAAGCAAGAAGTTGACTCATCTATTGAAACGGCGAATTCATAATCGCCGTTTCTTTTTTCCTCCTTTTCGTTGGACCGACATAATGTTCGATTTCTTATTTGTTTTGGTTCTGTTGCCATTCATGGATGAGGGAGGCGATATGAACGGATCGTTCTTAGAATTCGCAAAGGATCGCCATGTCCAATTTATGGAAGACTATTCCGAAGGTGAATTCGAAATGATTTCCAATACCAGTCAATCACGCAGTAGTGTCCTTAGCCGCGTCAAGGTACTTGGTAACCTTTATGTCGATCGTGATTTCATGTTGGTACAGCAGGGCGAAAGGATAAATAGCAAGCTATCTGAAGACCAAATACTACGTTGGCAAGACAGTGGAAAGAATGAATGGAATGGGGAATGGGAGGCTGTCGGAATTAGATGTACGTCATCCAAATACGACTTCGCCATTCGATTGCCCGCGCCAGGATCTACTCCCGGAACGGATGGACCTACGTTCGAACTTGAAAAGTTAGAAATGCTTGATGAGAAGAATTCGTTTAGCAATTCACAACGTAGGGGTGGCTACCATCTTGATTGCGTTGGAGCAATCCTAGGTGTCCCGCTGATAGAAGCTGTTGAAAAGAATCTCGTGAAGATATTGGAATGGGAAGAGAATGGTAGTGACGGCCCAAGGCTCTTGGTGGCTTACAACATAAATGGCTTTAGAGGCACAATGCAAGTGACGATCGAGTACTATTTTGACATGGCAACTAGACTGGTTCGTGAAGAAATTGAAAAGATTGGCGGATCTGAGTATAAAAGAAAAATTGAATACACTACTGGGAAGAAGCCCTGGATATCCAGGTTACGTTTTCAAGTTTTTGAAGGTGGCAAAGAGTTTGCGAGCTCATTAACGTATTGTGGTCCCTTTGCTAGTGTGCAAGTGGATAAAGAGGATTTCATGGTTTCCAGTTACGGTTTTCCCGAACCCGCAGTGCGTTTAAAGCCGGGTTATCCGTGGGGAAATATCTTGCTGTTCATCTTTGGCGCTTTACTAATTAGCGTTCCACTGGTATTCGCCTTCTTCAAGAGAAAAATGTCTTGAAGCTAAGAAAGATCGACGGCATTTGAGACCAAGTTTCGTCCCAGTAGCATCAACCATCAATAACCAACGGGATTTCTGGTGATGAATAAGATTGAACGTTGCAAGCAAGGTTTCACTCTCGTAGAACTCCTGGTCGTCATTGGCATCATTGCGATTTTGATGGGGTTGTTGTTGCCTGCGGTGCAGATGGCTCGCGAGGCAGCAAGGCGGACCAGTTGCCAGAACAAACAACGGCAATTGGGGCTGGCGGTGATGAACTACCAGTCGGCTCGTGGCTCCTATCCGGTGGGCTATCATAACTCGACCACCACCATGCAGTACTCCACTTGGCTGCTGCGAATCACTCCGTATGTGGAACAACAAAGCGTCTACGATCAAGCTCAAGCGGATTATCAGTCTAACCCCAATCCATTTGCCAACACCGCGCTACATCGCGGGTTCGCTCATACGTTAAACGATCTGATCTGCCCCAGTTTCCCACAAGCGGATGCTCCTTCGGAAACACCAGAATATGGAACCTCTGCCAACACGACTTATTTGGGAGTGTTGGGTACTGACTTCACCACGCGGGATGGATTTTTTGGAACGGATTTGAAACGTCGGCCCGCGAATGTGGTCGACGGTTTGTCAAACACGTTGATGATCGGCGAAAGACCGCCCAGCGTCGATGGTTACTTTGGTTGGTGGTACAGTGGCTACGGGCAAACGGGGACCAGTTGCCTGGATACCTTGTTAGGCGTTCGTGAGCGAAACCTTCACCAACGCGGCAATGCCATCTGCAGCGACGGTCCGTTTCATTTTCAACCGGGCTCGTCGGAATACCAATGCAGCAGTCTGCATTTCTGGTCGCAGCATCCCGGCGGAGCGAACTTTTGTTATGGCGACGGCAGTGTAAAGTTCCTGTCCTATGAGGCAGACAGTGTGCTGCCAGAGTTGGCAACGGTAGCGGGTCGCGAGGTTTTTGAATTGCCCTAGGCCGAGTGCTTTTGCGGCACAAACGGTCGCATTGTCTGCAATTGCTTCAGCGAAAGTTGGGCAGGAAATTTTTACCGTCTTGGCTTGAGATGTCTTTGGTTTCAGATTTTAGCTGCTACGGATGAACCAAGGATTTGGAATGTAACCTAAGCCATGAAAGGCAACGTCGGATTGGGAAGGCAAAGGCAATATCTTACGCCAAGACGCGAGAAGTCGCAAAGGCTTGTGCAAAGAGTGAACAGATCGATGTGTTGTTGACTGGCGAACGGTCCGCCTCTGTTAACTACTTTCGATTTCGCCATGATGAATATTGACAGGAGGTAACGAGGAAAACGGAGGGAGAAATGAAAGATCAGCGGCAAGAATTCTTGTTTGAAAATGCTTTGAAAGTGATTTGCGATCTAGGGGAATGGATGACGGCTACTTAGCGAGCGTTTCATGCTGTTATTGCTCGAAAAGGGCGAGCTACGAAGGCTATAAAATTCTGTCAAGAATTGTGTTGCGTAATGGCTTTGCACTCGTTGAAGTTTGAACCCGATAACGTTTCTTGCGTATTAATTTCATATGAACGCATGTGAAGTTGAATACCTACAGAAGGAAATCGAATTTTCGCATTCGATTCGCTGAAGACACTTTCTAGGCAGGCAATTCAGGCCAACAAAAAATAAGGCCTTGAAGTTGGAAGGAAGCACAAATGGCAGGCAATACCGAACATTCAGCCGAAACTGGCAGCAGCCCCTCTCCAAATTTATTGAGGTTATTTGGTGGGTTGCGGCAGGGGAATTATGCCTTCCTCTCGCTGCAGCTAGTGTTTCGCCCACATTAAATATTGGGGTCGCCTGATTTCTAAGATTCGGTCAAACTGCTGGCAACCCAAGGAGGGAACCAGTGGATAAGAAGCATATCGTTCGATTAACAAAAAGTCAGCGTCAATCGGCTCAGCTGGTTGCCAACAAACTTGATGGATCGCCGCAGAAGGTCAAGCGAGCACAGATTCTTCTCAAAGCCGATCAACGCGAGGGAGGTTGGACCGATGCAGAAATTGCCGAGGCTTACTCATGTGGCGTCAATACAATTGAGAATGTTC
>JBDNHU010000411.1:0-5423 GCA_041688615.1 Mariniblastus sp.
ACCTATACAGTATTCAGAGATCACCATCAGTTTCAACACTAAAACGGACATCCCCTGTGATACTGGAGACTGCACTGTGAAGAGACCGCCTTTTTGTAATCAAGCGAACGCGGATTGCCTTGGGATTAGTGGTAATGGAAACTTACCAGCCTGCGATAAATGTAAGTGTACCTCAGCGGTTGTGCCTGAATTCTGTATTTGTGGTGAACCGGTTAAGGGGCCCGGGCTTTAGACGAGGTTTGTTGATTTTGGGTTGAACTGGCTAGGGTCGCGATCGCGACATTATTGCTTCCGAATACTGGTTTTGGTGGCCGATTATTTTATTGAGGTTGAATGTGATGTTAATTCTAAGATTCGTTGTTATTTCGTTTTTTGTAATGCTAATGAATTTGGAAACGATTGCTTTTGGCCAAGATGCGCCAACGGCTGCCGAGGTTCAGGCGAGTTGGAATGAAGTGTTTCTTGCTAGTAACCAAGCTGCACAGTGTCGGATGACGTATGTGCTGAAGAAGGGAAACGCGGTTGCCCGAACTGAATTTCATACTTTCGCTCGAGACGGGGAACGGCTTTTGCTTGCAAGTTGCTATTCTGCGACTTCGGAATACGCGGGGGGTAGGCTAACCCTTTTTGATGGAACCAATGAATCGTCCGCTCAGACGGGAATGCAATTTGAAGCGCCCAGTGATCAGCAAGCGTGGTCGACGACGGGCATACGCCAAGTCGAGGAGCCAGACTTTCGCGTTGCTGCATCGGTCGGAAATCTAGAGTACGCGGGCATTAAAATCGGAGGGTTTATATCGTTTGGCTATTTCGATTTAAATTCGGAGCGCATTATTGTTTCGCAAATTAGCCAGGCATTGGTCGATGGGAAAGAACTTGTGAAGTTGGACTATCAATCGGATTATTCAAAGTGTCAGAATAAAGGGTTCAATGCCTCAACGTTGACATCGGGGACCTTGTGGTTGGATCCGCTGCGGGCCTTCTTGCCGATCAAAGCAGAATCGTTGTTTTCCGACGGCGAGCGTAGAGTTGATCAATTTGTCTATCAAGACTTCAACGGTTCTTGGTTTGTAAAAAGCAGTGTGCATGAGTACATTTTGGATTTGTCAAATCGTGAATTATACGCGGATGTGGATGTCCAAGATTTGTTTACCGAAACTGCGATTGAAGTTACTTTTCTAAGTGACCAAATTTTGCCTGCGGATGCTTTTAGCCTAACGCACTACGGAATGGTTTCCCCGGTAACGAAACCCAAGACTTGGTTCCGACCTTGGTATCTACTTATACTGGGAACTGTGTTTATTGGCGCTGCGTTTGTGTATAAGAAACGATTCGGTTAATAGAAACAGATCCCCGGAAACTTTGATCATTGACTCGCTTGACTAATGTGCGAAGACGGAGAGCCAACATGGAACTTGGGAACAGACGAAATGTACGAATTCGTTATGGATTTTCTGCCTATAGCGGTTTCACGCTAGTCGAGCTGTTGGTGGTGATCGGAATTATTTCGATCTTAGGGGGTTTGTTGTTACCCGCAGTTCAGTCTGCCCGCGAGGCAGCGAGGGGGATTGAATGTCGCAACAAGATGCGCCAACTGGGAATCGCCTGTTTCAACTACGAATCGGCCAAACAGAAATTTCCAGTGGGTTATTATCCTGGACCAAACATAGTCCATCCTGATTTTCCAGGCTACGATTCGAAGTATGGTAAAACGCCTTTCATGTCATTGCTGACGCAATTGTTGCCTTACATTGAGCGCGGTCAATTGTGGGATCAAACGGTATTGGATTATTCGAAGGATTGGCTGTCGCCGGTCAGTGAACACCATTTAACACGGGGTGTCGAACTTCCCGAATTTGTTTGCCCAGTTCTCCTTTGACTACGAACACTCATGTTAGTTCATTTTGGGGGAAGCAGGCCTTTACTTACTATTTAGGTGTCAACGGCACCGACTATAAGAGTTTAGATGGTGTGTTCTGCCTGGGAATCGCGCGTCGGACAGCTGAAATAAAAGATGGTTTATCCAACACTTTAATGTTTGGCGAACGTTTGCCCGGTGCCGACGGATATTTTGGTTGGTGGTATTGCGGACAAGGGATCAATGGAACGTTATTAGGTGCTCGCGAGATTAACGCTTGGATACAGGGCAATGCGCAATGTGAGTTGGGTCCCTATCATTTTCAGGCTGGCGATTTGGATCAGCAATGTGATTCGTTGCATTTTTGGAGTATGCACCCAGGTGGCGAGAATTTTGTTTTCGCAGATGGAAGCGTTAAGTTCCTGCCCTACGAAGCTGACGTCATTTTGCCGGCAATGGCAACCATTAAAGGTCGTGAAGTGGCCGCCGAATATTAAGCGAATTTAATAGGAATCCACGACGTGATTTAGGCGCGAATCGCTATTTCAAAGTGTTTCAGTTCGTCTTGCAGATGCAACGGGCGTCATGTTAGCGTTTGGGTGCGATGACCGGGCGGTCGAACTGAGCGGGGGTTAAGCCTTTGACTTCGACAACATTTTCATCGCTTAGAATTTCGAAAGCTTCGCCTGTGGTCGGATTTTTCGCGTAATCTGGGGCTTGGGCCGTGATGCTATGGGCCACGGCCAGGACCCAGGCCTCGCAGCGGGCACGATCATCGGAGATTCGCCGTTGGGCGTTGTCGATTCCATCAAGCAATAGTTCTACAGAAACTTGAGGATACTGCTCGCTTTCGGGTGCGGCCTTTATCTTTGCTTTGATTTCATCTCGAACCGAAGTCCGTTCGTTGTACGGAACTTTCACAACACCAATCAGTCGCCGCATGATAGCCAGATAGAACATTTCATCTTGATCGATGTAACGCAGGACCGATCTGGATTTAATGACCTGCATCCCTTCTTCTTCCAACTTGTCGGTTTCTTCTTTATCCAGAAGCGACAAGTAATTCCCTTGGCGAACCAGTTCAAACGTTTGCAGGCCAATGGCACGGTCGACAATCCAGGGTTTAGATTCGTCGGGCCAGTTTGCCATTTGACGCAGTAGTAGATCGTAGATTTGTTGCAAATGTTCACGTTGGATATCGGGATGAGCCACGGCGACGGCGATCATTTCCAGCCATTGGCGCCGTAGATTGACAACCGTTAGACGCGACGTCAGATGTTGGTCTTCGCCCAGGCGCCGCAAGATTCTGCCCGAGTAAGAAATGGCTTCGATCGCAGCTGGCAGGTTGCCCGAAGTGATCGCGTCAATGCCAGAGATTAATTCCAGTCCGCATAGGGCGTGAGCCTTTTCGGTAAACGAAGTGTCGGCAAACCAACCGTCCGCAGCCAGCCATTGGAATTGATCTTGTGGCCCATCAAGCGACTTTCTGGCCGCCATCTGTTGACTTTGGTAGAACTTTACAAAGCCGGCGGCTTGTTCCAGCGTGAGGGCGGTTACGGGGCGTCGACCGTCGGGGAAAAAATCGTCCAGTCGAGTCAAGATGCGTTGCGTCTGTTTCTCATCCAGAATCGTGCCGACGTTCGCGGCAAAAGATTCGGCGTTGGGAGATGTAATGATTCTGGACCCGTCGATTTGCTCGGGTAGGGCGTGATCGGCAGAGAGTTGTCGAAGTTCATCTTGTAGGGGTTGGAAGTGAGACTGCTTGGTCTTCTCCAGAACAGCACTGGTTTTGGTCACCGAGGCCACCGTGGGTTCGCTGTCGCTGCACCCGTTTAGGCAAACCAAGCCCAGGAAAATACAACAACTGCAGGTGAAACCAATCACGTTACACAAGGTTCGGTCGGCGTCTTTGGCGGTTAGGTTGGGCATTGTGTTTATGGCCGTTTTCATTTTGTCATACGCCTAAATGTCTGATTCTTGGCACAATCGGGCGTGTCAAATTTTAGGAACGTTAATCGATCGTAGGTATCACAAAGTTGCCGCTCACCCACTTAACAAGTGCGGGTTTTTTAGGCTAGGACGGCTTTCGCTGGGAAGTCTGCAGGCGGTTGGATGCCGTCCCGGCGAATCAACTATCGGCCCGAATCCATTCCCCGAATCAAGCGTGACATGAAGCCAGATTCGGGGCAAAGCCAGTTGCTCGTAATTAGACGCAGGTCAAACCGACTGCAGCTTTTAGGACGCTTTGGATGGCCGATTATGAATGATTGCCTAAATTTGGACCATAAGTAAAGAGCAATTCCAGGCCTTGCCAGTGATAAATGCAGTTCTTGGGCTTGTGCGAAGTGGTCACAGAGTGGCAAAAGATTGCCCCTTTGGCGAACCTTTTTGCTAAGATAGAGACAGCTTTGCTAAGATAGATATCTTGCGATCGGGGGACGGCCAGGACGATTGCTTGACGGTTTTGGCTGAAAGCCGCGACCGCAAGTGCTGGCAACGGTCCCGTTGGGTTGCTGGCAAGCGTTTGGATTGGACGGTTGGAAAGCGTCGCTGCCGGTTGAAAGTCGTTCCCAGGCGTATTTTTTACTTAATGCCAAGCGGGTGCAAACTTTTTTAGGTAGGTGGATTAGGTAGGTGTAGACGTCTGGTAGGTGTAGACGTCTGGTAGGTGTAGACGTCTGGTAGGTGTAGACGTCTGGTAGGTGCATGGTTGGGGCAGGGCTTTGTTTGGGTGCGAGAATTTTGAAGAATAATCATTGAGCTCAAGGTCGGCTTGAAGCTGTTGTTTCCGTAGCATTGTCGGTTTGATTCAGAAGCATATGGGTATTCGATTTCACTGTCCGGGATGTCAAAAAGCATTGAACGTCAAGGTTCACTTGGCGGGTCGGCGAGGGATATGTCCGAAGTGTGATACTCGGCTCATCGTGCCCCCAAACGACCAATTGAAGCCTGTGGACCAGACGGTCTGCTTGGATGTACAGGTCGGTGCACCGGTGGCAGGTGCACAGGTGACTGGTACGGCAATCGCTGGCAAGAAGCTATCTTCGGGTGCACTGCCTGATCCTGACCAGTTATTCGATTCCGCCGTGATCGAGATGTCACAGCGGAGCGGCCCGGTGGATTCCGCGACCCAAGGTCAGCCTGCTCCAGCGCCTTTGGTGCCTGACTGGTCGGCTGTGGAAAATGCGGGTCAGGTTTCTATGTCTGCAACGGGTAACGCATCGGCGGCGAAGTTCGAGGACTTGGACTTGGATTTGGACTTGGACATGGACATGGACATGGAGGCTGGTTCATTCGTTTTGGATCGGCCGACGGAATTGGCGGATGATCAACCGAATAAGCATTTTGATTGGATAGCTGATTCTCCTCAATCGGTTTGGTATGTTCGGCACAAAACGGGCGCGCAATATGGCCCGGCCAACGGCCAGCAAATGAGGGCTTGGGTAAGTCAGGGGCGCGTGTCCAATACTTGTCATGTTTGGCGTGAGGGTTGGGCGAATTGGCGCCAAGCTGTGGATGTGTTTCCTCAGTTGGCATCCAAGATCCGATCGCCCATGGAGCATCC
>JBDNHU010000412.1:0-4724 GCA_041688615.1 Mariniblastus sp.
CGGCGTCTTTAATCCGGTTGCGGGGCCCTTTCTGATCACTTTTCTCACGGACGCGGTTTGGGATCTGAACGCGTTTTGCTTTCGATTGAATTTATGCGTATGAACGAACCAGTCCAGTGGCGACAGGTGCCCAAAATGGATCCGCCTAAACCCGCTGCTATTCCAAGACGCCAGCGGTTGGCCAGTTGTTGGTGGCAGTGGTTGATGGTGGTCCTGGTTTCACTGGGCTTGCTGGCGTTTTATGCCTTTCGATCTACGGCCGAACCGCCATCGTACTATGTACAATTGGTCCCCCAGAAGATGGAAGATGTGATTCGAAACGTGCGGACGTTCGACGAAAAAGTCACCTCATTGAATGACCAACTTGCGAAATCGCAAGACGGCGAGAATCTGCAAATTTCATTTTCCCAAGATGAAATCAACTCTTGGTTGATGCAGAGTTTACCTCGACGCTTCCCTGCTCAGATGCCGCGTGAATTACAAGAGATCCGAATCAAACTGCAACCGGATGCTGCTTCGATTGTGATGAAGGTGAATACTGCTTTTTTTCACGGCTTTGTAACGGCCGACCTGGACGTTTCGATAGGTGCCAAGCCTAACCAATTGCAAGTGACCTTGAAGCGAGTCTATTCTGGATTGGCAACGCTGCCCTTTGCAAGGTTTCGAAAACAGATTCTAGAGGGTGCACAAAAAGCGGGCTTAGAGGTTGATTGGCCCGAGGGACAGACGCCGACCGTGATTTCAATCGAATTGGCGGAATTACTATCGCAACAGGTTTCTCGTTCGGTCGAAATTAAAGAAGTCCGGATCGGCCAAAAAACCATGAGTATCGACTATCAGTTTAGTGAATAAGCTGAGCCTTTAGCCGCTGCCTTAACCCGTTGAGCCAATCCCCTAACGGCTGGCAGAACACAATCGCTGGATGCGAAACAGTGTCTGGATGCGAAACAGTGTCTGGATGCGAAACAGTGTCTGGATGCGAAACAGTGTCTGGATGCGAAA
Organism: Mariniblastus sp.; assembly: GCA_041688615.1. Taxonomy (GTDB): domain Bacteria; phylum Planctomycetota; class Planctomycetia; order Pirellulales; family Pirellulaceae; genus M30B19. The sequence continues at coordinate 1,003 of JBDNHU010000412.1, forward strand.
CAGTGGCTTCGCGAGAAGCAGTGGCTTGGTCTTGCAGCCGAGGCAAGGGTGCTGGCACGCTGTTGGATTTCAGTTGTAAATCGCGTGGCACCAATTGATCGGCGATCGCCTGCAACAGTTCCGCAATTCCGGTTCCCTGGTACGTCGATGTTCCTAACGACTGGCCCACGATCATCGCAGGCGATAATTCTGGATTACGAACAGTCGTTTCCTCCAGCAAGTCAACTTTATTGACGACCCACAATTCAGGACGTAGGGTGCCAGCCTCTGGATTGGAAAATGGTGGCGAAACCAATGGATCTGCGGGCGACTGATCTGCGGCAGAAACATGAATGACCAAATCAGCGAACCTGGCGGCAGTCGTCGCTAATTGAACGCCCTGCCCTTCTAATTGATCCGCGGTTGCTCGAATGCCGGCGGAATCGATCAACCGAAACGGCCAGCCGGCGATCACGGTCTCTTGAGCGACTAAATCACGAGTGGTGCCAGGCGTCGCAGATACAATGGCCCGGCTGTATCCAACCAACGAATTAATCAAACTGCTTTTGCCAACGTTTGGTTTGCCCGTCAACAAGACGGTGAACGAACGACAACAATGTTGACCATATTTCCACGTCGCCAACAATCGGTCCAACGTCTGGATCGCTTGATCCGGGTGGCTTTGACATTGGTCTGCAATTTCAATCATAGCAGCCAGTAGATCGCCGTTGGCTTGGCGAAGAATACATTGCCCTGCAGCAGGCGCGGCCGCCTGGAACAGGTGAGCGGCAGCCAGCGACTGCACCCAATCGACCAGTCGCCGGCCGTGTTCAAGTGTAACCGATTGCGGAGTCGCAGATTCGTTAGGCTTGGTTGCCGAGTCCGCAAAAAGTGGCTTCAAGCGGACGCTTACCACGTCACGAAGGGCCGACCAATCCATATCCTTTGCCGTACTTCCCAGCACCGATACAAAAGCATGCCCGTTCAACATCGCGGCAGGATCCACACCCGTAAAACGTGGCGCCAAGCGATCGTAGCCTTGATCAGCAGAGACATGCTTGGCGTTAAACTGGGCGTTGAACTGGGCGTTGAACTGGGCGTCAGGCTTAGCGTCAGGCTTAGCGTCAAAAGCTGGCAGGCGCTGGGGCGTCGGGGACGCGAAGTTTGCGTCCCAAAACGGGATGCCATGCAAGGCGAATGCGGATTGAAGCGATTTAGAAACAGCTACACTGCCATGAGTGTGCAGTTCAAGCGAATTGGCAGACGTACGACAAACGACCACGTCTTCCATGCCTGCATCCGCAGCATCGGTAACATCCTTAGCGGCCTGTTGGTCGGCCTGTTGGTCGGGCAATTGGGTGGTTGGAGCGAACGATTGATGATGCCAGTATCCAAAATGGATGCGATTTTCCAAACGTTCCAAAGGGGTTTTAGTACCTCGCAACTGAAGATATTGCTGAGCGACCAACATAGCTGCCGGTCCGACGATCTTGAATACCGCAATCGCACTGTGCCCGCCGGCGGTCAACTGCTGAACATAGTTGACGCCATCTTCATTGAGCACACCCGCCATGCGCAAGGCAGGGTCCATCGGAGTCAGGTTTTGATGGGTTGGTCTGGACATCACTTGGTACCCGGTTGAGACAATGATTCGTCACTGGATTTATCGGCCTGATCTGCCAACTGCAAAATCGCAGCCACCATTAGATCAGGTTGATGGTCCCAATCTGCCGGGATCAACGGTTCGAACATTCGCATTCCTCCGCCGGTGACCACGACTGCGGCAGGACACTGGGAATTGGAACTGGCAACCTGTTGCAAGCGGGTGACACCGTGGCAGATGCCTCCCCATTGACTCCAGTACAATCCAGACTCAATTGCGGGGACCGTCGAACGGCCAAAGACATTGTGAATAATCCGTTGGGGATCGGTGATTTGAACTTCTGGCAACGCATCGGTTCCTAAACTTAAACTGTTGGCAGAGAGTCGTAGTCCTGGGAAAATCATGCCGCCTTGAAACACAGCTTGTCGGTCGACCCAATCGATCGTCACCGCAGACCCGGCATCGACCACGATCACACCAGCGGTCTTCAGTCCAAGGCGTTCAAAAGCGAACCATCCGGCAAGCAATCGATCGATTCCCGTGGCCTTTGGGTTTTCAAGTTGATTTCTTTGTGGGACATCGGCCTGAGTGATTCGCCAGAATGAATCTTCGGGTCGATTGACGGTCAACCAATTCCGAAGTTGATGGGCGGCCAAGTCGTGAACCGAAGAAACGCACCAACGCATCGACCTGGACGCGTCGGTTTGGTCCAGATTGTGTGACAACCACGTGCGGATTGTCGCGTCCCAGCACGCTTGCATTTGGCTTGCCAACGACGTTATTGCGAATTGAGATTCCTGCAAGCTCTTCTTGGCAAAATGATTGTCGATCGATGTCGTCTCCAAAACGCCACGGACGATCATCGCAAGATGAAAGCGACTGTTGCCAATGTCAACAGCTATCGTTGGCGGAATTGGAACTGCGTTAGCATTCACGACTGGATCGTTCGGTAATTAGGTATTCAAACCGTTCCAAAATACGCCAAGTAAGTGAAATCAGCAATGCGTTGCATTCGCCCAGCCAAAAGATATCGGGCCAGCGAGTGGACCACCGCAACGATTGCAATTCAAGGCTAACTTTTTAGGACCTGCTGGCTATTTTACCGACGGCGTGGGTGGGCGGTCCAAGGCTGGAAGCGGTAGACCCGATCGATTGCGGTCCGCAAACTTCAATGCCGACGGATCACGGTTGCTGGCTGCACTGGCTGCTTGGATCAAATCGGGCAAGGACGAACGGCCTGCCTGATCCGCTTGAACGTCATCTTCGTCAACAATTTTCACGTCTCGCCGGTTTCGCCAGTCTAGCTTCATAGCCGTGTGTTGCGAATTAAACAGCATATTACTGCGTCGCCAGTCCCAAGAAAATTTGAAGACGCCCACGTTTCCTGGTTGAACGTCCATCATCAATCGGCTGGCAACGATCAAATTGGTGGGTTCTTGGGTTAACGGCACTTCGAAATACACCCAAACCCCTTCGCGGTCTACTTCGTATCCCATCCACTGCAATGGCAGTTCGACCTTGTCCACATTGGCGATCCAGAAGTTCTCAGCCACATAGTTCTTCAACAATGGACTAAAGGTTTGATTCCGATCAAGATCCACAATTTCGGTGGTCATTCGGTGCATGACGCTGCGCACGTCTTCTTCATACAAGCAGACGGCGCATTCCAAGATTTGCGTGTCAGAGTTGTAATGAATTTCGCCCCGCGTGACATGCGTCGGGTGTTCGGTTTCAGCCCTCGCCTGCGTCACGAAACCAGAATGGGAGAAAATTGAAACCAGAAACGCCAGCGTTAGCGTCCGTACGGGCTGCCTAAAAACGAAACCACAGCAAGCCAAATTATGACGGCTCATTATAGAAAATAGATTCCGTTTAGAATCGTGCATGGTTCTACCGTCAAAAGTTGACCAAGGGCTGATTAACGTCAAAACGCAGTTCAGAAAAACAAAACGACGCCACTCGCCAGTGACGTCGTTAGATTTTCCATGAAGAACACGTGTCGGCCAAGTTTCGCCGATCGACTACTTTCCTTCTACTTTCCTTCTACTTTCCTTCTACTTTCCTTCTACTTTCCTTCTACTTTCCTTCTACTTTCCTTCTACTTTCCTTCTACTTTCCTTCTACTTTCCTTCTACTTTCC
>JBDNHU010000413.1:0-8174 GCA_041688615.1 Mariniblastus sp.
CCCAATAGTCTGCCCTAACCATGATTCAATCGCTGGAGACTTGGCAATGGGTTGCGCTGGCGGCAATTCTATTCTCCGCAAGTTTCATGCAAGGAGCGGTTGGTTTCGCCGCTGGCATGATTAGTATTTCGCTGACGTTGCAAATCGGAATCCCAATGCCCGAAAGCATCGTGATCAGTCTGGTTGCTTCCTCGGCGCAAAGCTTGGGCGGTGTTTGGGATTTGCGAAAGGACGCCGGCGGGCAACACTTGTTGATCCCCATTGCGATGCGATTAGCCTTCATGCCGCTGGGCATTTGGGGCTTGTACTGGATGGATAACCAGTGGCAGCCGGATAGAATCAAGCAATTGATTGGCGTTGCCATTATCGCGTCAGTCGCGCTGCTGATGCTTTCCAAAGTGCAGCATCGAAAAGCCCTTCCCACTGGTTTTACGATGGCAATTTTTTCGATTTCCGGGCTGATGCAGGGCTCCATTGGGATGGCCGGGCCACCGATTGTTTTATGGCTGTCAATGTTGGATTGGTCGAATCAAAAGAGCCGAGTCTTTTTGTTTCAAATATTTTTGGCGTCTATTCCGTTCCAAGCAACCGCGCTATTGCTAACCTTTCCCAATCGTTTTCTTCCCGCATTTCTGGTTGCCGCGTTGATGCTACCCGTAATTTTCCTAGGGTCTTGGCTAGGACTGCAACTTGGAAATAGGTTCAGCAAACCCACTCTGCGACGATTATCACTGGGGCTATTGTTGGTAATCGCGATCGTTTGCATTGCCCAACCGTACCTTCAGCCATAACCATGCCAACTGAGAAAATTTCTCGTCATAAACGTAAAGCAAAAACCGTTTGAACACTTCAGCCAATTGACCCTCCCCCCGCCAAACGCTCACTGCCTATCTGCCCAATGCGAGAACGAAGACCGCAAGGCGGGATTCAACGCCGGCTTGCCACCCCTGCGGTCCAATCGCAAACCGCTTCTCGCAATTGCCCGCGATTGGGAGACGTTAGGACCGTTGATCATTGATCCTTTTTAGGATCCAACACCTTTTCGCAGGTAGCCGTAAGCGCTATGATGGTACTAGATTTGCCGGTTATGCTCGGTTTAATGGCATTCCAATAGGTGGCTGGCAGAGGAATCGATCCACTTAAAATTGGTAAGGACTTGATTCCTTTGACATGGAATGCGTGTCATGAATTCCAGAAGAATAAACTCCGCGCGGCTTAGCGATCGGCAGAATCGACGCCAAGCCACATCGCAGACGATGGGCAGGTTCAAACCAAGAGGCATTACCACCGAGTTCTCAGACGGCCGAATGTTTAGCCATTTGGGTTTGAATTTGGCCGCTATTCAATACATAAGAGTTTCAACGGGGCGAACATTCGCTACGTTTTTTGTTCCACTTCCAATTAAGGAATTTACTATGAAGAAATTTGCAATGTTTGCCGTTCTGGTTGCTTGCGGCCTAAGCTTGGGTTGCGGTCAAGCAGACGCAGTCAAAGGCACCATCGACAAGGGCGCTGACAAGGCGAAAGATGTAGCCAAGGACACCGTAGTTGGCGACAAGGCTGACGCTGCGATCGACGACGCGGCTACCGAAGCCAAAGAAGCAGTTGACGAAGCCAAATAGTTCGCCGCTGGGTCGATTGTTTTTGAAAACCTTGATCCCAAAATCCCATGGACCGATGCCTTTGTCAAAGCTAAATCGCATGTGCTTGTTGTACAACCAAGGCACGGCAAACGGGCAGGTACTGCAGACGATCTAGGCGAACCCTAGGTAACCTGATACCGTCCTTTCGGCTTCTACCAAAGCGAAATAGCTGAATGGCTGTTTCGCTTTTTTTGTGTCGACACAACGTCACGACTTCCCCATCGAGAATCGAAATCATGTCCCTGGTTTCACACCCTTGCCCAAAATTTGAAACAACCGATGTGCATGGCAATTTGATCTCACCGATCAATCATTCAGGCCAGTGGTTGTTGATTATTTTCCATCGACACTTGGCTTGACTTCCGTGCCGTGAGCACATGCTGCAGTTGCAGCTGCGGGAAAAGGAGATGGCGGCCGCCAATATTGCCGTCATCGTCATTGCTTTTGAAAAGCCAGAATTTGTCCGAATGTATCTCAAGGATGCGGAATCAACTTGGCCCAAAAGCTGGCCGATGATTTCGAATCCCGATCGCAGTCTCTATGAACTGTTTCAGATGCAAAAAGCCCGTTGGCGTGACATTCTAAGTTGGCGCTCGCTAAAGGCTTACCTTAACTTGGTGTTTGTGAAGCGAAGAAAAGTTAAGGTACCCACCGAGAACGATTATTTTCAACTGGGCGGCGACGTCCTCGTCGACCCGCAAGGCATCGTTCGAATGCACCATCGGAGCGAAGATCCAGGCGACCGCCCAACGATTGATGAAATATTCGCTGTCACCTATCAAGAGTAACATGTGTGCCCGATTCACGACTTCAAGCCGTCGCCCGCTTCTTTTTTCCGTTGCTGCCGAAGCTGGGTAAACTTGTGCAAGAAGACTCGGATTGCCCGAGCCCGATGGCTTAGCATCCTTTTGGAAGCGGCTCCCAGTTCGCCAAACGTCAGGTGATATTCAGGAAGTTCGAACAGCGGATCATAGCCAAAACCACCGCTTCCATGCAATTGAGTCCGCAAAACACCTCGGCAAATTTCTTCACAGGCAATGTGGATTTTCCCTGAAGGATCGGCCAACGCAATGTGGCAAGTGTAAAACGCCCCGCGCTTTTCCAGTGGCACGCCTTCCATTTTTTCCAGCAACAGACGATTATTGTCTTGGTCGCCGGCATTGGGCCCAGCAAATCGGGCTGAAAAAATACCTGGGGCTCCCCCTAAAGCGTCAACGCTAATGCCGCTATCGTCGCAAACGGTCCAATGACCGATTGCCCGAGCATACTCGGTCGCCTTTTTGGCCGCATTGGCTGCAAAAGTGTCCCCATCCTCGTCCACTTCGCCAATGCCCTCGAAATCATCAAGTGTTTTCACCACAATGGTTTGGCCCAGAAGCAATTCTTCCAGTTCGCGACGTTTTTTTAGGTTTCTTGTTCCTAGAACAATCGAGTCAATCATGTCAAAATAACCATGGCCAGAAGGGTGATCGGCACTAGAATTTTCAATGCTGCCGCGAACCGCTATTTTCAACATTTACCTCAAAAGAGAAACCCGCGGACGTGAAATTAATCATCAACGACGAAACTCGAGAATTCGAAGACTCGCTGTCGATCGAAAGACTCTTGGAACACTTGGACTTGTCCGGGAAACCAGTCGCGGTTGAGTTGAATCTAGAATTGGTTTCCAAACCAGAACACGGCGACACTTTCTTGAAAGAAGGTGATCGCTTGGAGATCGTCTCGTTGACCGGCGGAGGCTGATCAGCCAAGAGACTTTCGGTCATTGGTTTCGAAGTTTGCCAACGCTCACAACGCTCACAACGCTCACAACGAACCTGCGAAACCTGCGAAACTGAAGATTGGTCGATTCGGATCCGATTGGCAACCGGCAGGCTCAGTGGGTGGATAACGCTTTTGTGTGGATAGAAACGGGACTGATAAGGTGCAGAGCAAGCCAGGAGCGACGGCAATTTTAAGTTTCGGGGACTTTAATTTTCTGGGATCAGGCGTGACTTCGATTGACGCACGTGGACGCTTGCTAGGGCAAGCGGCAGCTATAAGAATACTCGCACGCCTAAGGTTGATTCCCTGGCGGCTAGACGCGATGCTTTCCCTTGAATTCGGCTACGTTCTCTCTGGCGATGCTCCGAATTATTACCCAGTCCGATCCTAACCTAGGGCTCGAACCAATTCCTATTCGTTGATTACTTTGGAAAATAGTTTGATGAGTTCAGAACGATCAGCAACTTCCGTAACCGGCTCGGATGCCTATCAACCCGGGGCCGCAGTCATCCCAAAATTGATCGTAGGTGGTCATGTAATTCACAGTCGCTTGATCTTGGGAACCGGTCGCTATGAGACATTGGACCTTATGCGCCAGTCGCTGCTAGCCAGCGGCAGCCATTGCGTTACCGTGGCAGTTCGTCGCGAGCGATTATTCGACGAACATGGCCAGAACATTCTAGATTATCTTGATCCCAAGCGTTTCCTTTTACTGCCCAATACCGCGGGTTGCTATGACGCAGAAACCGCAGTTCGCTGCGCCAAAATGGGACGCGAAATCCTGCTGGGACTGGAAAACCCAGGCGCCGATTGGGTGAAATTAGAATGCCTAGGAGACCCCAAAACGCTGCTACCTGACCCAATTGAAACCTTAAAGGCGACCGAAAAATTGGTGGAACTGGGTTTCAAAGTCCTGTGTTACACCAGTGATGACCCAGTCCTAGCCCGGCGACTAAAATCTGCCGGAGCAGCGTCAGTAATGCCAGCAGGCAGTCCCATTGGCTCTGGGCAGGGGATCTTAAACCCAAACAACCTTGGGATCATTCTTGAATTTTTGAAAGATGGCGATCCTGATTATCCGGTGATCATTGACGCAGGCGTGGGAACCGCCAGCGATGTTTCGATCGCAATGGAACTGGGCGCCGATGCGGTCTTGCTGAACACTGCGGTCGCTCATGCCAGAGACCCTGTTTCCATGGGCATCGCCATGCACCATGCGGTGGTCGCAGGCTACCTTGCCGCTGGTGCAGGCCGCATCCCCAAGAATCGCTATGCCACGGCTTCCAGTCCAGAATCTGGCGTCATCACATCTCGCCCTTACATGTAAATACACCAAAACCTGCATCTAAATTTCGCAAATCAAGTGGACCGTTTGCAAACTGGCGAGACTGGAGTTGCCGGCTACGAACCCGAGGACTTCTTGGTCCGCTCGGCTTTTTCAGCCAGCACTTCTTCGGTGCTCATTGGGTCTACACTCTCGCAACAGGCGATCATTTCATCCGCCAAGTCGTACCAAAAATCACTCCATTGATAATAATCGCATTCGCGCGGAGCCACTTCAGCAATCTCTTCCATCAACAAGATCCCGCGAAGCACGTGGCGAAAGATCATACCTTCTTGTTTTTGCAATTTGTAACTGGTGATGTAATTATTGAAGTCCCAATTGAATTCGCGTAGTCGGCCAATCACCCAGACTGGCTTGATCTTAACGTCGTCGATGCCTGGGTATTCAAATTGGAACAATCGTTGAATCTTGTGCGGCAACGAAATAATTCTTGCGGGCGGTTCTTCGGTCCAAACTCTTGGTTCGTCCTCCTCTTGCTGTCGACCGTAGAATTCTTCCATAGTGGCCAAGCCCAGCTGAAGCAATTTGGGATGAAGTACTTCCTGCGCTAACGGTCCCAATGGCAATTCCTCCGGATACGGGATGCGAATCGCTGTACCGACCGAGGCGGGCATTTCTAGCAGGCTTTCAACCGCCATGATTCGTTCATTTGCATCCGCGGACGCCAACTGTTCGATCAAATAAATACCAAACACCGGATGAATGGCTCGCAAGCGCACGAAATCTTCTAAACGCGACGTCGGTGTCGCGTGTAGCGGCTTGTATTGAACCAACTGCTGCCGAGGCGTCAAGCTGGCGTTTTTCTGTGCCGCCTCATCATCACCCTTCTTGGCTGCAGCGTTTGCCTGTTCCGCTTTGACGGCGATGTCGAACAGTCCCGCGCCGAACCCACTATTTGCAGGTGCTACGGGTTTGTTTTCTTTCGTAATATCAGCGGGCGGAACACCAGTACGGTCCTGCGAATCAAGCCCCTTTCTTGAATCATCGTCGTTATCTGGCTGCTTTGCTTTGGCCACCACGGCCAGTTCCACACTTTCGCGAACGACCGGCGGCAATGGGTCCAAATCGATAAATCGGCCTCGCCAAAGTGCGATCAAACGGCGATTCAATTCCAGTTGTTGAAGTTCCAACTTCTGCGGGGTCAACAATCGTTTGGCAATCAATTTCCTGATCTGTTCGACATCCGTATTGATATTCAAAAGGTAAGCCAACAACTGCCAAGGAATGGGGCCACGCGATTCAAGATTGGCGGACGCCGCAGTCTGCAAATGTTCAAACTGTTTTTCAGACCAATAGGCTACCCCTTCACGTCGTTTGGGCATTTTCTTTTTTAGCTGCTTCCTAGCCTTCATCAGTCCAGGGTCTTTGGTATCTTCGGGGATTTGATCAAACTTCACTTTCCACTTGTTGTATTTGACATCATCTTCGTGTGCGACGGCCACCACGTAACCGCGATCATCAAATTGGGGCCGGCCGGCGCGCCCAAACATTTGTTGGGCGCTGCTAGGTTCCACCAAGGTCTTCTTGTTGAACGGGCCTTTCATCAGTGATGGCAACACCACACTTCGAGCCGGCAAATTGATACCCGCGGCTAACGTTTCGGTGCAGAGGGTGACACTTAACAACTTCTGCTGAAACAAATCCTCGACGATTCGACGGTACTTTGGCAACACACCGGCATGATGCACCCCAATTCCACGTTGCAACACTTGCTTCATTTTCGGTCCGGCACCTTGATGCCATTGATACTGATCCAATTGAGCAAGTAAACGCTCTTTTTGATCCTGAGTTACCAGCGACCGCCCCTTCATCAAGTCGGCAATGGTCCAGCATTGATCTCGATTGAAACAAAAAACCAGTGCGGGCGTTAGCGGACCGGCGCCATCACCTTCAAACATTTCTTCCAGTTGATCGGGCAGTATTTTGTCCTCGACCCACTGGAACGACAGTGGAACATTACGATGAGTTCCTTCCACCAAATTTAAACTTCGCTGATGCCGGTGCCGCAACCAACTGACGAAGTCGCGGCTATTCCCAATAGTGGCCGACAGCAATAACGTGCGAATATGTGGCGGTAAAAGCCCCAAGCCGAATTCCCATACGATACCGCGTTCCGGATCATTGAACGAATGAAATTCGTCCATAACAACCGCCCACAGATTTTCAAAACCGGGCCCCGCAGGATCCAACAAGCGATTCAACAAGATCTCGGCTACGACCACCTGGATGGGTGCATCCGGGTTGATCTTGCGATTCCCAGTGACCAGACCAACCACGTCAGGCGAATACCCCCACCGCATAACAGTCTCGCGTAATTCGCGATACTTCTGATCCGTCAACGCGATCAGTGGGGTGGTATAGTAGGCCTGTTTTCCCAATTGCAGGGCTTCGAAAATAGCCGCTTCGGCAATCAATGTTTTCCCGGTACCCGTGGGCGCGCACACAAGCACACCTTGCTGGCTAGAATACCAGGCAAATAAGGCCTCCTCTTGAACGGCGTAAAGCGTAAAGGGCAAGCTCTCGAAATATTGCTCGGCAATTGCATCGCGTCGCGTTTGAGGAATTTCGGTCGAGGGGGAATGATCAGATTCAAGCATAAATTACCGAACAATAAGTTGTGCCCAACGGCAGCTAAGCGGCCAGTGCGCTGACCACGATTGTAGAACGCACATCTTACCGGAACTGTTCGACCCAAAGAACCGGCAAACTGTTCTTGAGGGCATCAAACGTGCATTATCTTTGCTACCGGCGACTGCAGGACCATGGATGCATTGGAAACCGTAGAAGAGGACTGAACTTCCAACGCAGTGTGCCCGATACAGTCAACAGCCAGACGGTGCCACCGGCCGTGGATGGCCAAGGCCAACCGGTCAGGACCGGCGTTCATCCAGTGAACTCGGGCCTGGATTGGCACTCCAATCAACCGCTGGATGACCACGGGGAAACCCTGTGCGACGACGCAATCCGCTGTTGGACTTGCGATCGTTTGATGCCTAAGATGTAGGTGCAGGACCCCTGGTCCCAATCGCCAGGCGTCAGGTCGCCAGGCGTCAGGTCCCACTGCGTGACAAGTGTTTTGACCAGTCAGATGCTCGAAAAGGCGTCTACCAGATCGGTCCACACTTGCTAAATAGTTCGTCCGAACCAAACTGTGGATATCAAATGGACGTCGCGAAGGTCGAGCCTCAGCAAAGCGGCGACAGAAGATTCCACAAGTACTAACCCTACACCCGTTGTAGTAAAAGGATCACCATGGCTGACTTTACTCGGCACCAACAAAAAATCGTTAAGAATTATTACAACAACCGCGAGAACATCTCGCTTCAAAGAGCTCAGGAAATCTTAACCGAACTTTATTTGACCGAAGGCAAGAAGCGCGAAAAGCACTGGGCTTCGCTATTTGAACATCTAAAGAAGCTGGG
>JBDNHU010000414.1:0-9753 GCA_041688615.1 Mariniblastus sp.
CAGTACTGGGTGATCCCGCCGAAACAGAATGCTCAGTTTGCCGCCAACATGGAAAACGTGTTGGGAATCTACAAAAGGCCGTATGACAAGCGGTTTCCAGTCATTTGCATGGACGAACAACCGGTGCAGCTTCTGGAGGAAGTCAGCATTCGGATTGCTGCGACGAAGAATCATGCTCGCCGGGCGGACTACGAATACAAGCGAGCGGGAACGGTGAGCATCTTCATGTTTTGCGAACCTCTTGCCGGATGGCGTGATGTTTCAGTTCGCCTCCGACGGACCAAGATTGATTGGGCGATCGAAGTCCGCGATCTGATGATCGGGCGTTACGCAGAAGCCGAGAAAGCAACCTTGGTGTGCGATAATCTTAACACGCATGTAACTGGATCATTCTATGAGGCGTTCGCGGCCAATGAAGCTCGCTCGCTTTTGGATCGCCTTGATTTACAATACACACCCAAGCACGGAAGTTGGCTCAACATTGCCGAGAATGAGCTAAGCTCGATGACGCGGCAAGCGATGCATGGTCACCGCTTCGCCACGATCCAGTCCATTGAGGAGCAAGTATCCGCCTGGGCAGACGCGACGAACGCAAGGCAGCGTGGAGTCGACTGGCAGTTCACTATCGCAAACGCCCGGACGAAACTGAAGCATCTATACCCTGAAATTAAATATTGACGAAACACTAGGCGGACTTTGCGGGATAGCGTAGGGGTCGTTCGCGGTGGGAACCGGTGGTACCGCATTCGAGGGTGCTGTTGGCGCAGGGCCCAACGACCGCGCAAGAAATGCAACGTGACAGCCAGCGCATTTTACCTGCGAACCAACGGTCTGAGAGTTGACTTTGAAACGCTTGCCACAATTTGGACACGCTATGATGGATTCCATGTCTTGGCTCGATTGTTGACTAAAGTGTTATAAAGTCGCCCGCTGCTTAAAAGCCAACGGACAAAGTGATCGGCTGCAAAATCTTGGTTGAATTTTTCCCAATCGAATTTAGTTAACGTGGAAGCGTCCGGCATTAACGGAGTGTCGCCGTTTACCATTTGCAAGTTGTCGGATCCAACGGTGCAACAGTCGTCGGGATTGGGTTTACCACTGAAGACTAACGTCTGCGGCCACGTTTTCCAGATACGTTTTCCAGATACGTTTTCCAGATACGTTTTCCAGATACGGTCACGGGCTGTATGCTTGTACAGAAGCCAAGCTTTCATTCTAAATGTTGTACCGGTAAGTCGCAACATTTTTGCCTCGCCTAAAAATGGTTGATTTCGTGCTAAATCGTAGACTTTCGAAGAAAATTTTCCATTGGTTTGAGAGTCAGGTCGTCCCTTGCGTTCTTTCGGTCCTGCCACTGCCGGTTCAGCAAGGTTTATCTTGGTCGCCTGGTGGTTCTGAATCCACAGGCCAGTTGCCGGCATCCCCGGGGGATTGGGTGGAAGTTTTTCCCTGGCGAGAAGGGTTGGGAGTCGGGTTTTCTGTTGGATTTTTGGGGTTTTTGTACCATCGAGTGACTTCGGTAGATGAAACCCAAGCTGACCACAAAGTGGGGTACGAATTTCCGGCGATTAACCACTGGATAAGTGAAAGTGATGCCGCAGATAGTGAAACCATTCTTGAAATCGCGATTGAAGTCTTCGCCCAGCTGTCCTCTCGGGCCGATCAGAATCAATTGCCCGAAGTGGTGCTGCGGTGGTGCCAACAATTCCGATCTGCGCAGCCAAGTGACCGAGTGGATGTATTGGAGTGGTTCCTAGAAACAGTAGACCGAGGTGCTCGGAAGCAATTGCGTTACTATGCGACGCCGAATTCTGTCGCCACCTACATGCTTGGTCAGGTGGACCAGAGTTTGCGGGACCACTTCCACTTGCCAGAAGGGATTTTTGATTTAGAAAGTCGGGCTAGCGTCTTGAATCGACGGGGCGCCCGAATGGACCCAAAAGATAAACCTAGTCCAGATGCCAACCCACTAGATCCCAGCTTTGTGCAATTGCTGGATCCATCGGCAGGAAGTTGCGTGTTCGCTCGGCAGTGGTTACGTCTGGGGCATGATTATTGGGCCAGGCAGTCTAAGGAAGAGCAGGGTGATTGGAGTTGTTTTGTTGATGAACGTTTGTTGTCGCGATTGTTGTGTATTGACATCGATCCACTGGCATTGTGGGTAGGGCGAATTTTTTTCGCTTTTGATCTCCAGCGAACGGGGTACGTCTTTGGCAAAGAAAAAGCATTCAATTACGTCCTGGCGGATGCATTAAGTTATCCGTTTCAAGGGTTTTGCGCATCGATCGTGATGGGCAATCCTCCCTACGCTGCGCTGACTAGCACCAGTAATTCTTGGATTCACCGTTTGCTGGAAGGAGAGGTGGATGGGGTGAGTTATCGCGAAGTTGAGAATCAGCGATTGTCTCTTCAGAAGTCGTGGTTGCATGACGACTATGTGAAATTCTTTCGGCTAGGGCATTATCTGATTCAGAAGTCGGACCTGGGGATTCTTTCCTTGGTGACGAATCGCGGATTTATTGATAACGTTGGTTTTCGTGCAATGCGTTGGCAATTACAGCAGAGTTTTGACCAAGTTCTGGTGGTGGATCTGCAAATGCCCGCCCGGTCAGAAGTGAGTCGCGTTGATGACCAACCTTTGTTCAACATTGGGCAGGGTGTCGCGATCGCTCAATTGAGTCGATCATTGAGTCCAAAGGTGGATGCGAACCGATCACTAGGCCATGAACCCGGGGTGTCGCCAGCGGTTTGCTACCGACGGTTGTCAGGGCCGGTAGTGCAGAAAAATGAATATTTGAATTCCGAGACGGCGACGTGCAAGAGTTCGGCGCACTTCTCTGCAATGTTTTTCGATCCGGAGACGCCGACTTATTCTTGGGTTCCGGCAGCAGGTTTGGTGGAAGTTCGTAAAATTTATGAAGCTGGATTGCCGTTGGATCAACTTTTTCAAAAAGGCTGGTCCTCGATCGTGACCGCTCGGGATCGCATCGTCGTCGATTCGCAACGGGGGTTACTGGAAGAACGGTTAGTCGCCTTGGCTGACGCTCATGTTTCCACCGATCAACTGCGAGAGCGTTGGTTTGCTAGGACTCGCTCCACTCGTTATCAATCAGGAGACACTCGTGGCTGGCGACTTCAGGAGGCGCGGGAACTTCTGCAGCAAGACTCGGCTTGGCGTGATCGCATTCGACCGTGCCTTTATCGTGCGCTGGACTATCAATGGATTTTTGATGATTCGCGGTGGATTGATTGGCCCCGGCAAGAGTGTGTTGACGCGTTGCACTTGCCTGGGAATTTGGCCTTGGTGGCGAGAAAGGCTTCGCCTGCGGTGCAACGTTATCGATTCTTTGCGGTTAGCCGTTGCCCGGTGATTGACGGTGCGTTGCGATCTGACAATCGCGGAAATGAAACGATCTTCTGTCTCTACGATCAGAACGGGCAATCGTTATTGCAGCCCATGTGGGCAAGCAAATTGGCGGAATTTTATGGCAAGACCTATTCGAAACTTTTAGGCATTGCCCACGGGGAATCGCAGGGCGGGGCCGATGTTTGGGCGATAGAATCGACTGCGATTTTGGACAGTTTTGATGCGGGGCGATTGTCGGCCGAGGCGATTGTGTCCATGATTTTCTTCGTCGTGAGTCAAACAGATTACCAAGAGACATTCGTTGATTTCTTACCCGAAGGGTATCCGCGAATATTCTTTCCCGGCAACACCCTGCAAGCGAGGCATTGGATTAAGCAAGGACAGCGGCGAATTGCAATTGAACTGCGAATGCAAGCGTGGGCCAACTCCCGCCAACCGTCGGATTGTCTTGCGCCGGATGTGACTGCAACTTATGAGGTTGAGGGAGATAAGGTTGAGGGTGGGCTTTGGGAAGGGCCCGATCGCTTGGTAAGCGTCAAGTTTCCGCAGTTCGATGAAAGCGGACAACGTGTCTTGATCAATTCGACTTCCGGGTTTTCGAAGATTCGCCCCGAGATTTGGAGTTTTCAACAGGGGACGCATCAGGTGCTTGAGAAATACTTGAAGGGGCGCCGCAAACGAAGTCTGGGTGCGCATGAATTGGCTTATGTTGTGGGTTTGGTTAGAACCATTGGGCGGATCCTAGATTGGGAAAAGCGTCACCGATGGTCCCGTGACGTTTTCGCCTGGCGGAAGGAAGTGGCAGGGATCGACGACGTGGCGAAAATCGGGAAACCACGCGGCATCGATCAATGGCCAGGACTGCCGGGGTAAACAGGTTAAGGTTCTAACAGACGCTGCAAGATCAGTCGTCGCGTTGGCAATCAGACGCGTTGGCAAATCAGACGCGTTGGCAAATCAGACGCGTTGGCAAATCAGGCAGGTGTCGTGCCAGGCAGGCTTTTACTTCCCACTGCGTTGTCCCGGTAAATGGCTGTGTTTTCGGCGCAAACGGCAACCCTGTCCGTTGGTTGAAGATGTGCGATTTTGGGGAAGTTGTTTTCGATCTCTTGGTAAAGTGGTTGCGGCTATTGGGCCGCACTTGGGAAGGTGATATTCTCTTATGTTTCGTTCGCAATCGCAATTATTGGAAGATGCGTTAGCGATTTGGACTGCTGGCGTAAAGGCTGTCAACGGTTATCGGTTGATTGTCCAGCGACTGCACCTAGTCGATCATCGCCTGGTGGTCCCTGACAGTGATCTTGAGATTGATTTGCGACCGTTCAAGCGGATCACGGTAATGGGGGCAGGCAAGGCTGGGCGTGCGATGGCTTATGGGGTTGAACAGGTCTTGTCGCCAATTGCCCAGCAGTATCAATTGACGGGGCAGGTCAATATTCCCCAGTCACATTCATCGCAAATCGATGCGAATGATTTCCATGCCACATTGGATCTGCGTTCGGAATTCGATGAATTGCGAAGTTATGAACGATCGCCGCTGAGGTGGTTGCAATTGAATGAGGTTCGCCCGGTTGGTCAAAATGTTGCGACGCCTTTGGCGGTTCAGAAGACTGCAGAAATGATGCAGCAGATTGGACGTCTGCAGGCCGATGATTTGTGCATCGTTCTTATTTCTGGCGGTGGTTCTGCTTTGTTGACTCGACCTTCGGCGGGCGTGTCGCTGCAGGATAAGAATTCGACGGCCCAGTTCTTGGCCAGTGTCGGTGTTGGGATTGAAGCGATCAACATTGTGCGGTCGGCGTTAAGTGACGTGAAGGCGGGCGGTTTGCTGCATGCCAGTAAAGCGGGTTTGACTTTGTCGTTGATCGTGTCCGACGTTCTTGGCGATCCATTGGAAAGCATCGCCTCAGGGCCGACCGTTGATATGGGTGCAACCGCCAAAGAGGACTTGAAAAACGCGGCCTGTGAAATACTTGTCCGAGTCGATCCATTACGGATTCATATTCCAGAATTGATCCACCAATATTTGGACTCGAAGCCTGCGGCCAAGAATCTTGGCCCGCAACGGTTGGTGGAAACGCCCCCACATTACAATGTGGTGATCGGCAACAATGCGGTGGCGGTAGATGCGGCGGGGATCGAAGCCGAGAAGCGTGGGTATTCGCATGCGATGCATATACAAAAGCCCGGGAATGAATCTGAAGAATTTTTAGCTGAAGATGTAGGGATTCATTTTGCAGGAATTTTGGAGGAAATGGGCAGTCAGCCTGGCCCCGATTGCTTGATCACCGGCGGCGAGCCAACGGTGCGGATGGGAAACCCTACCCAGGCGTCACGAGGCGGCCGAAATCAGCAATTGGTTATGGCGGCCGATCGGACTTTTCAGGCGTCGGCCACGAAGTCGCTCTCGCCCGGCGATTGGTGTTTAATTTCGGGCGGTAGCGACGGAGAAGATGGGACCACACCAATGGCGGGTGTCTGTTTGCGTCCAGCGACGCTTAGTACCGCTAAAACCTTAGGTGTGAACGTGTCCCACTATCTGGATGTTAATGATGGATTGGGCTACTTTGGGCAGGTGGGTGGCCTTTTGTTGACGGGGCCAACCGACACCAATGTCTGCGACTTAAGGGTCGGTGTGGTGTCGCGAATCCAGCCGCAGCCCGGGCGAAAGTAGGTTTCATTTTGGCAAGAGTTATGGGCCGCTAGATGTTTCCAACGCTAGGTTCTGGCGGACTCGACCCAGGCGTATGTTCGAGAATCGATCCCGTATCTAATTAGGTCCGGGCGGTTTAACGTTGTGGGGTTGAGTATTAGCACCGCCCGGGCAGGTGAAGTAAAGCCTGGAATCGGTCGTGCGGTCGATGGGTGAAGTGTTCAAGGTATTTCATTTACCGTCGTTTTCCGCTGTTTGCGGTGCTGCAATCATTGACGATTCTAGCGTGGGTTGCTACATTCGCCGAGTCCAGAGTTAGGCCGAGAATCGGTTTTGCGGAATCGTTGCGCGCCCAGGCACCTGCCGCGATGCGATCATCCGTTGACCGTTGTCCAAATTTGGGCGACCCTCTGGCCCAGATTTGAGACCTTATTCTGCCGATCCGTAATGGGTGCTGGCGATCGGGTTACAGTGATTTGGGAACTGCTGTCGGACTGATACGATTTGGACTGATACGATTTGGGATTGTGGCTTGATGATGTCAAAGCGGTCTTAAGTCGAAAGTCAAAGGAGTAGAAAGTCGGGGTTGGCTTTGTACGAGTGACTTTCGTTTCGTGAGGGTTGCCTCGGTCGCAGCCTTCCAGCGGCCCTGTTAAGGGTTAGCTTGAAAGATTAAAGACGCGGTTTAGCAGGTGATGATTTTGTACTTGCATGGTTAAGTGCCTGGCAAGTGTTTGGAAAACAGTTTTTGGAAAACGGTTTTTGGAAAACAGTGGTTGAGCGGTTTCGTTCAGCACAAATTGAAGTCGAGTTTCGAGATTAACTTTTATTGAGGTCAAGGGAAAAGATGGCGAAGTCAACGTCGAAGCCAGAGAAAATGGTTTATTACTTCGGAAGTTCGAAAACCGAAGGCAAAGGAAAGCCCAAAGCTCTACTTGGTGGAAAAGGTGTGAACCTTGCCGAAATGACCTCGATCGGTTTGCCAGTTCCTCCGGGCTTCACGATCAGCACCGCAGTTTGCGATTCTTACAGCAAGGGCGGTCAACGCTTACCCAAAGACTTGATGGATGAAGTTGGCAAGCACATTTCTGCTTTGGAAAAGGAGTTGGGCAAGAAGTTCGGCGACGACAAGAACCCCCTTCTGCTTTCTGTTCGTTCGGGTGCAGCGGTAAGTATGCCCGGCATGATGAACACGATTCTGAACTTGGGATTGACCGACACTTCGGTGGAAGCGTTGGCGGAATCGACTGAAAATCCGCGTTTTGCTTACGATGCGTATCGCCGCGTGATCAACATGTTTGGTGATGTGGTGATGGGCGTGGATCACGAACATTTTGAAGAAGCATTTGCCGCGATCAAGAAAAGTTACAAGGTTGAATTGGACACCGATGTTCCTGCCGAAGGCTTGAAGGAATTGGTTGTTGCTTACAAAGCCGTGTACAAGAAGTACGCGAAGGAAGCATTCCCTCAAGATCCAAGCAAGCAATTGCGGTTGGCGATTGAAGCGGTTTTCAAGTCTTGGGATTCAGACAAAGCCATCAAGTATCGTGAAATCGAAGGCATTCGCGGCTTGGCGGGCACAGCGGTCAATGTTCAATCGATGGTCTATGGCAACATGGGCGAAGATTCCGGTACCGGCGTTGCGTTTACTCGGAATCCATCGACCGGCGAAAACAAGTTCTACGGCGAATTCTTGATCAATGCTCAAGGTGAAGATGTGGTCGCTGGTATTCGTACGCCACAGCCTGTGGTTGAGATGAAGAAGTGGAACAAGAGCGTCTATGCCGAATTGCTGCAAATCAAAGACACTCTGGAAGCTCACTACAAAGAGATGCAAGATATCGAATTTACCATTGAAAAAGGTAAATTGTTCATGTTGCAGACTCGTACTGGCAAGCGAACCGGTGCCGCTGCGGTTCGGATCGCTTGTGAAATGGTCAGTGAAAAATTGATCGACGAAAAGACTGCGGTCTTGCGGGTTCCTGCCAACGATTTGACTCAATTGTTGCTACCTAGCTTCATTCCAGCAGCGAAGAAGTCGGCAGTGGTTGTGACTTCGGGGCTTCCAGCTTCGCCAGGTGCCGCAGTGGGCGCGTTGGCTTTCACTGCCGAAGAAGCAGTCGAGCGAGCCGAAGCCGGCGAAAAGGTCTTGTTGGTTCGTAAAGAAACCAGTCCCGAAGACGTGGACGGTATGCATAAGGCCGCTGGTATTTTGACCAGCACCGGTGGCATGACCAGTCACGCTGCAGTGGTTGCACGTGGTTGGGGTCGTTGCTGCGTTGCGGGTGCAGGCGATATCCAGATCAACGAGAAGGGTCGCAAGATTACGGTTAATGGGAAAGTTTACACTCACAAGGACATCCTGAGCATCGACGGCACCACCGGCGAAGTTATGGAAGGTTCGGTGGATACTCAAACCCCAACGTTGTCTGGCAATTTTGCGACCATGATGAAATGGTCTGACAAGTACCGCACCCTGGGTGTACGTACCAATGCTGATTCGCCAGCAGATGCCAAGAAGGCTCTTTCCTTTGGTGCCGAAGGTATTGGTCTTTGCCGTACCGAACATATGTTCTTCGAAGAAGATCGTATCATGGCGATGCGAAAGATGATTCTTTCGGAAGACGAACCTGCTCGGCGTAAAGCATTGTCGGCCCTGCTACCGTTTCAACGCAAAGATTTCGAAGGCATCTTCAAAGTAATGAGCGGCTTGCCCGTAACCATTCGCCTATTGGATCCGCCGTTGCACGAATTTTTGCCTAACGATGCCAAGTCGCAAAAGGAAGTTGCGGAAAGCTTGGGCGTCAAGGCAGCCGATGTTAAGGCTCGCGTTGAACAGTTGCACGAAATGAATCCAATGTTGGGGCATCGTGGTTGCCGTTTGAGCGTGACCTATCCGGAAATTCTGGAAATGCAGGTCACCTCGATTGTTGAAGCCGCAATCAACTGCACCAAGAAGAAGATCAAGGCGATGCCTGAGATCATGATTCCGTTGGTGGGCATGGTTGAAGAATTGGCAATGCTGAAGGTCAAGGTTCAAGAGACAATTGACAAGGTGAAGGCTGATAAGAATTTCACCGGTAAATTAGATATCTTGATTGGTACGATGATTGAAATTCCTCGTGCTGCTTTGACTGCGGACAAGGTTGCCGCCGAAGCGGAATTCTTCAGCTTTGGTACCAATGACTTGACGCAAATGACTTACGGTTTCAGCCGTGACGATATCGGTACTTTCTTACCCGAATACTTGCGTAAGGAAATCATGCCGGTGGATCCATTCGTTTCGATTGATCAATCGGGCGTTGGTCAGTTGGTTGAGATGGGCGTGAAGAAGGGCCGTGCGGTTCGGCCTGATTTGAAAGTCGGCATCTGTGGCGAACACGGTGGTGATCCCGCTTCGATCGACTTCTGTCATCGTACTGGGTTGGACTACGTTAGCTGTTCACCATTCCGAGTACCAATCGCTCGTTTGGCCGCTGCTCAAGCGGCGATTCGTAATAGCTAAGCGATAGTCACGGTGGGGTGCCATCGCAGATCGTGCTGAAATTAGAAAAAAGGCTGACCTGGATTAGGGTCAGCCTTTTTTTTGCTGGTGGTGTTCAGATTTTGCGTGCAAAATCGACTTAAACGCATTTTGCTAACGCCCTAGCAAGAAGCGAGCAAGAAGCAAGAAGCAAGAAGCAAGAAGCAAGAAGCAAGAAGCAAGAAGCAAGAAGCCATGTGTCAGGCTGGC
>JBDNHU010000415.1:0-3820 GCA_041688615.1 Mariniblastus sp.
GTAATTTTGATGGCTGTGATTTTCACGGTTGTCATGTTGACGGTGTCGTGTTTTGGAATGTGTGACCCCGCCTTAATTTTGCATCGTATCCAGATTGAATTGTCTCCGAGTGTTTTGTGCCTACCCATTGGATTAGGACTGAAATATTTGTACCCAAGCAATCGTTCCATTACTTATTCCCCCAGCAGTTCAATGGTGAAATAGGTAGGCCTACATACCAGGAGTTTGGTAAATGACGAAGAAGAAAACGAATCAATCGCGTCGTACGTTTATGCAGGTGTCTGCAGCGGCCGGTGCAGGTTTCTGGGCTGCCGGTGGCGTCGCTCCTAAAAAGAGCCTTGCATCAATCGAAGAAATCCGCTTCGGTTGTATTGGCGTAGGCGGCAAAGGTGTCAGCGATTCCGATGACGCTCAGCGTAACGGCAAAGTTGTTGCGATCTGCGACATTGATGATGAAATCCTGGGAAAGGCTAGCGAAAAATTCGACAATCCGGCGAAGTTCAATGACTTCCGCGAAATGTTGGACAAGATGGGTGATTCGATCGACGCCGTCACTGTCAGTACGCCTGACCACACTCATGCGGTGGCTGCAGCAATGGCCATGAAGATGAAGAAGGCTTGCTTTTGCCAAAAGCCTTTAACTCACTCATTGTGGGAAGCTCGCCAACTCTCTGACATCGCTCGTGAAATGGGCGTTGCCACTCAAATGGGCAATCAAGGTACCGCCGAATCGAATCTACGCAAAAGCGCTGCATTGGTTGGCAAGAAGAAGATCATTGGCGACGTAGCCGAGATCCATGTTTGGACGAATCGTCCCGTTTGGCCACAAGCTTACGGCTTGGACGTCAAAACCATGGAACCCCCAAAGCACGTCCATTGGGATCTATGGCTAGGGCCCGCGAAGAAGCACGATTACAGCCCTGAAATTCACCCGTTTAAATGGCGCGGATTCTGGGATTTCGGCACTGGCGCTCTAGGTGATATGGCTTGCCACACATTGAACATGTCGTTCATGGCGTTGGACTTGCGAGATCCCGTTAGCGTGGAAGCCGATGCCGATCGTCACGACGGCATTTGCTATCCAAAATGGTCGAAGATTGTGTTCGAATTCCCGGAACGTAATGGTCGCGCGGCTTGCAAAATGATTTGGTATGATGGCGGCAAAATGCCACCAGCCGAATTGATGAAGGACTTGCCAAAGCAGAGCGATCAGCACTTCTCCAGTGGTGCATTGTTAATCGGCGATAAAGGCATGTTCTACTCGCCTGGCGATTACGGTCAAGAGACCCGCTACACCGGAACGATCGTTGACGGTGAATTTACCCCGATTCGCCAACTAGAATGCGATGACTACGTAAAATCACCTGGCCATTTCGTTGAATTTGCCGATGCGATCAAGGGCGGCGACGCTGCGATGTCAAACATCCAAACCTACTCGGGTGGTTTGACCGAAACCGTTCTTCTGGGCAACTTGGCCGTTTGGTCAAGCAAGAAGGTCGATTGGGATGCCGAAAAATTGATTGCCAAAGGCACCAACGAATTGGATAAAATCATCAAGCCTGACTTCCAAAACGGCTACTCGTTGTAATCGTTCGGCTTGTCCGCGGGATTGCTTTTGGCTTAAGCACAATTCGCTTTAAGAATTTCGCGAAAGCAACCAATACGTGTTAAACTGAAGCTCGTAAGTTCATCTGAACTTGCGAGCTTTTTTTCGTGCTTGCCCTCTGATTTGCAACACTGGTTAGCCACAGCTGATTCCTGGACAACCTTCTCCATCGGTCGACTGTTTCCCACTCTAAGTTTCGCGAGTCTATTTTGAAATCAAACCAGTCACTCAAATCTAAACAGTCTAAGCCAGACGGCTGCGATTATCATGATTTTCGAAAGGCATTTTTCTTCACCCTTTTGTGGTCAGGCGTTGGTTTTATCATGCTACTGGCCAGCAACCATCTGGCAGCCCAAGATGTGGACGGAAAAGGATCACCGACGATCCCCCTTCTGCAAACACCCACCAAGCAAGATCTGCTTCAACGCTTGGTCCGATCCAGCGAAGGTTTCCAGACGCAAATGGCTGAAGTTGCCGATCGATGCACGGAACTAGGCCGCCCCCAATTAGCGGAACACACCTTGGCCTGGATTGCACCGCAGGATCCCAGTCGGCACTATCTTTACCTTCCACCACCCAGTTATCAGAACCCGGGACAGCTTGACGTCGGTAGCGATGCCGATGAAGTTACTCAGTTTTGGGCAAGAAAAGTTAAGCAGATCAGGCAAGCGTACGCTGCAGACTTAGTGACGTTTTCGGCCGATGCGGCCCAATTGCAGATGGGCAGCAAAACCAGCCAATTAATCGCCTTGGCGCTGCATCAAGATCCTGAAAACCAAACGGCACGATCGATTCTTGGCTACATCCAGGAAGATCAACAGTGGGTGGATCCGACTTGGCAAAAGTTTATCGTCAATCCAGCCAGAAGACCTGCTTTAAAACTTGGTTGGCCTGCCGGTAAGCACTTGGAGGCCAATTCTTCTAACTTTCGCCTGCTAACAAACGCATCCCAAGACGAAGCAAAGCACATGTTGCAACGTCTTCAAGTTTGGCGAACATTGTGGCGGCAAGCATGCTTGGCTTATACGCTAGAACCCGGTGCGATCAAGGCTTCAATCAACGCCAAACGCCCTTGGCCTAGTGGCGGTGAACGAAAACATGAAGTGGTACTTTTCTCCAGCAGGCAAGAATTTCTGACCGCCCTGGCTCACATCAAAGGGATTGAAAAATCCGTCGGATATTACGATCCCACGATGCTTCAGTCCTTCTACTACTTGGACGATGAAAATCTTGATCTGGTATCAACGTGGCAGCACGAAACCACCCATCAACTTTTCCAAGAGACGGGCCGCAGAATCCGGAACCCTGGCGAACAATCGAATCTTTGGTTGGTCGAAGGAATTGCCATGTACTTCGAATCCCTGCGCCCGATAGGGACAACCGTGCCCGTACCAGACTCACCTGCCTTAAACAAGGTTTTAAACCAGGCAAAGCCAACCTCTGGAGCCGCAAGTGTCGTTTCCCAGGATTTTTTTGCAGACAATGCCTTTGCCCAACGAATTCCTATGATCTGGTCACTCGGCGGATTTGAATCACAGCGATTGCAATACGCTAGAATTCGCTGGCAACGCGAAGGCTACTTTACGCCGCTAACCCCGTTCTTTGCGAAAGGCCGAATCGCGTTTCAAGCTGACCCGGACATCACTCGTTTATATGCACAAGCCGGTGGATTCTGTCACTTTTTGATGATGGATCAGTCGGTTGGACAGCCAGAAAGTCTGGACGCGACCGATCGGGTTCTATCGATGTTAACCAATATCTATGCTGGGCGTTCCCGACCCGACATGGTGGCAACGTTCACCGATCAAACCGCGGAACAGTTGACCACGCGTTATCAACAATGGTTGTCATTTGATTCCCAACGCCTGGCACACTTCTTGAATTTGGCCAGCGACAATCAAGAATTAGCACTGGGTTACAGCGCGCTGAATGATGACGACTTGAGAGCGTTTCTGGCACCCAATCTATTCTTACTACAACTGTCGGCAACACAGATCACAGATGCCAGTGCTGACGCAATCGCAGCGCACAAGGAACTACAACAATTGTTCCTCGACAAGACCGCGTTAACCGACGATGCGATTCTGAAGATCATAGCCGCCAATCCCAAACTGCAATCATTGGACTTATCGGGGACTGCCATCAGCGACAAGTCTGTGCAAGCGTTGGCAGATCTTCCATTACTAGAAACGCTTTGGTTAACCAGCACCGGCA
>JBDNHU010000416.1:0-4902 GCA_041688615.1 Mariniblastus sp.
TATTGGATGTTCGCTATTGGATGTTCGCTATTGGATGCCAGCTATTGGATGCAGGCTATTGGATGCAGGCTACTGGATATCGGCGTTCTGTTGGTCTCCCAGAGGTTTGGAACAGACTCAGGATATATCAATAGGCTTGCCTAGGGTCTAGGTTAGCTGCCGGTTCAATTGCTGGCAGTGTTTATCCGCAGGTTTGGGTATTGAGCTTCAAAGTGCTGTGGATGTTCGGGTGATCACAATTTAAGAGTGAATAGAATTTTTGCGACTGGTAATTAGTCGCTCAAGATTGTAGGTAACTAAGAGAGGAGGAGTCGATGGTTCCAAGTCAGTCTAAAGCGTCGCCACTGGATGGTAGCGTTCTTGTCTTAAATCGTTTTTACATGGCGGTGCATGTGATTTCGGTGCGTCGATCTCTTGTCCTAATGTACCGCGACTTGGCGGAAGTTATCGATGTCGAAAACGGGCAATTCTTTAATTACAACTTCGAGAACTGGATCGAACTAAGTTCAATCATGTGTCTAGAAGATGGCAATGCTGATGAATTTATCCACAGTGTCAGTTTCGCAGTACGCGTTCCCAGGGTCTTGCGGCTGGTAAATTACGATAAGGTTCCCAAGCAAACCTTGCGTTTTAATCGGCGTAATTTGTTTGCTCGTGACAACAACCAATGTCAATACTGTGGCAAGGTGTTTTCGCTTAGCCACTTAAGTTTTGATCACGTGGTTCCACGCTCGCGCGGGGGCACAACGAATTGGGACAATGTGGTTTGCTGTTGCTTGTCTTGCAACGGCAAGAAGGGTGACCGCTTGGTGGAAGAAGCGGGCATGAAGTTGATTAGGAAGCCGGCTCGACCTAAGCAAAACCCATTGTTGAGTATGAAGCTAGAGAATCCGAAGTACGAAAGTTGGCGTCCGTTTATTACTCCGACAACTTCGGCGTTAGAAGTAAGCTAGTCATCTGCGTCTGTGTGGGCTGGCTTGTTTAGGCTTGCTTGGGTGTTTCTTCTTGTAATGAAACCCAACTAGATTGACTTCCGTGTTTGCTTGGCAATTGTCATTGGGATAGGGTTTGCGAGGATCCTGGCGGTTGGAAACTCTGCTGGCGGCAGCGGGCTAGAAATAGAAAAAGGGATCATGACGGTAACCTGTCTTGATCCCTTTTTTCATGTAAGTCGCTTTCGTTGCCAAGTTCGTACCGTTGGGTGTTAAGTCCCACCTTGGGATACGCCCAAATCTTAGGGAAACGCCCAAATCTGAAAGACTCGATAGAACCTAAACGCTTGAAACCGCGATCGGCTTTAAACTACTTGTCGTTGTCGTCGACCAAAGGGGTCTTCCGTTCGGTGATGTTTTCACAATCTTTCCAGTTATCAGCATTCAGCTGGACGTAGTTTTGCCATTCGGCAGGAACATCGTCTTCGTGAAAAATGGCTTCCACTGGGCATTCTGGAACGCACGCTTCACAGTCAATGCACTCATCTGGATTGATGTAAAGCATTGTGTCGGCTTCATAGAAGCATTCAACCGGGCAAACGGTGACGCAATCAGTGTAACGGCATCCATCACAAGGGTTGGTTACAACATGGGTCATATTTATTCTCCGAAACAAGTAACGTGCATCCTAGGGAAACACGGAGGTTATAAATGGTTATCGTTCGTTAAATTTTCAAGTCGGGACGACTTTTTAAACAGCGTCAGGCGACTTGATATCGCCAGCAACGTTTGTTCTGCCATGGACGTCTTTAACCGCTAACATTGGCTTCCCGCAACGCGACTGCCTTTGCTGAGGCCAGCGGAAGTAATAAAAATACCAGCAGGCAGCGCAAGCAAGTGGATATTGCCTTGCTTTGCTTGGGCTGCAGACTTGTATTGCGGCAATTTTTCTTCTGCGACTCGCCTAACTCCACAGCCCGCTGCCAATGGAGAGTTCAAGCACTGGCCAACTGCCAGCACTTCTGACTCTACTAAATGATAGCGATTACAGGCCAACCGGATCAATGCCGCCCAGTAGATTTCGTCAAAATGTCGCTGCGAACTGACAATTATTGCCAAGAGCTCTGGGTAACACCCGTTTTGATAGCAATAATTCCAGCCCAATCGGGCAAGTTGGCAGAAGTTTGCAGCTGGCTAGAAATCTGTCTTGCCACGAAAGGAACAATTTTCCTAAACTCAGCAATATTCACTCAAGTTTGCTGGATGCGTTGTCGAGACGACGGCAAATGTTCGATCGTTGTTTGTGGTGACGCTTCGGCAAGGACGGCCGAATTTTCGAAGCCTAGGGTGAAGTGAACTTCCAAAGGAATTGGATAGTGACTGTTTCCGAATACGATCTGGAATTGATCCAACGTTGTTTGAACGAAGACAAACACGCGTGGGAAGACCTAGTGGACCGTTCCCTGCGAGTGGTACTGCATGTGGTGGCGCATACTCGGCGTTCTCGCGGGCTGGAATTATCCCAAGTCGATAGTGATGACTTGGTTGCCGAAGTTTTCCTTGAGTTATGCAAGAAGGACTACGCTGCACTTCGTCGCTTCAAGGGGCAAAGCAGTTTCACTTCTTACCTTACGGTAGTGGCCAGACGCGTCGTGGTTCGAAGTTTGGGCAAACGTTCGAACCTGGTTTATATGGCACCGATGCCAGAACCATGGGCAAGTGACACGGTGGCAGAAGGCGATTTGGCCGAAGATTCCCAGCTTGGATCGATGGCGGAACTGGTTGAATTATTGCGCCGACTAGAAGAGACCGAATCCAAATTAATTCAAATGCATCATTTGGAAGGACATTCTTACGATGCGATCAGTCAAACGTTGGGTATCCCCAAAAATAGTGTTGGCCCCGCGCTTTCTCGGGCTCGCGAAAAGATGCGGCAAGATCATCTGCGACAACAACAGCGGCGGGCAGCATAGTTATTTGGCCTGATACTAAAAGTCGTCGAGAACCCTTTTCGCCGGCTTTCCTCAAACAAACCCAATCAAAATTGTTCGCCAAGGATGGCACATGTTCAAGCTCTTACTCGCATGGCGTTATTTGAAGACCCGGTTCATTGCAATTGCTTCGATTGTCAGTGTGACCTTAGGTGTGGCCACGTTGATTGTTGTCAACAGCGTCATGAGTGGTTTCTCGGTAGAGATGACCGATAAGCTTCATGGCATCCTCTCTGATGTCGATATCTCCGCAGCGGGAATGGGAGAAATTGATCATGTTCAAGAGCGAATGAAACAAGTCAGAGAAGTCTTGGGTGATGACTTGGAAGCTGTAACCACGGTTGTCCGAGTGCCCGCGATGGTCAACTTTCAAGTCAACGGTCAACCACGTTATCATCAGATTATGCTCATTGGAATCGATGATCAAACCTTTGGTGACGTGACTGATTTTCGACCATATCTTACCAATGAAACTCACCGTCAGTCAGACGTTTTTCGTCTGATGGAAGATGGTTACGACAAGGAACTTCCTGAAGCAGGTTGGCCTTACCGCCGTGAACGGTTTCGACAGGAAGCTTATGTTCGCGAAGAGCTAGAGAAGATGTTGGAGTCTCAATATCGGTCAAAAGTTTTGGAGAATCCGTTTCTGCCGGGTGCGTCTTCTGGCAACGGCGGAAATAGTGGTAACGAAACAAGTTTAGCTACAGAGAACGATGGTCTGGCCAACGACAGCGAAGTTCAGATCGCGGCCCTTCCACCTCTGCCAGACCATCCACCGCTTCTTCCAAAATTGGACAATCAAGTAGCCGACAATGCCGGTGTCGAATTCTTGACAGGCAGCATGTCGGTCTTTCAATCGAATCAGTCTCCGGGCCCGGTTGATCCTTGGGAACCGCCAGTGTTGGATTCTTTGGCCCAGTATCGAGAGAAGTTTGAATTTGAACCCTTTGATCCAGTCACTGAACAGCGAATTGGAATTATTTTAGGTATCGGCATTGGCAAGATTCGCGCCCATGACCCAAGCAACGGTGAGGTTCGTGACGTCTATTTCTTACGTCCTGGTGACGATGTTGAAATCACGGTGCCATCGGCGGGTTCGCAGCCAAGGCCGGTCTTGGAAAATTGCACAGTTGTTGACTTCTATTCTTCCAAGATGCATGAATACGATAGCGCATTTGCATTTATGCCACTCTCGCATTTGCAAAAGATGCGAGGCATGTTTGAACCAATGACCGGCGAAGCAACCGTCAGTTGTATTCAAATCAAATTGAAGCCCGGTACCCAATTGAATGATGTTCGAGATCGTCTGCGGGCGACGTTTCCTGCAATGTATCATCCTTTGATTATTCAAACTTGGCGAGACCAACAGGCTCCATTGCTTAGTGCCGTGGAAATGGAAATCACGATCTTAAACATTTTGTTGTTCATGATTATTGCAGTTGCTGGTTTTGGAATTTTGGCAACCTTCTTCATGATCGTAATCGAGAAAACCAAAGACATCGGTATCCTAAAGTCGCTGGGAGCGCCAAGCAGTGGTGTCATGAGTATTTTTCTGGCGTACGGACTTTCTCTTGGTTTCGTCGGTTCGGGCGTTGGAACATTTTTAGGACTGATGTTCGTTTGGTACATCAATGAAATTGCGGATGTTGTGGCGTACATCAGTGGTCGCGAAGTATTCGATCCTTCGATCTACTACTTCAGCGAGATACCAACTCAATTGAGTCCGTTTATGGTTGTTTGCGTTGCCGCTGGAGCAATGTTGATTGCTGTGCTGTCGAGTGTTCTGCCAGCGATTCGTGCTGCCCGTATGGATCCTGTGGAAGCACTGCGATACGAGTAAGTGAAGTGAAGTGAAGTGAAGTGAAGTGAAGTGAAGTGAAGTGAAGTGAAGTGAAGTGAAGTGAAGTGAAGTGAAGTGAAGTGAAGTGAAGTGAAGTGAAGTGAAGTGAAGTGAAGTGAAGTGAAGTGAAGTGAAGTGA
>JBDNHU010000417.1:0-2631 GCA_041688615.1 Mariniblastus sp.
CAGATTTCAACCAGACCGGCGCGTTTGATTTCCGGAATGGATCGGCGTTTGCGGTCGCTTCCGAAAGTACGCTTACCCTGAAAATCTATCGCTGGATGGGCGACAAGTGGAGAGACACAGGTTTCACCGTGGGAACCGGAGTTTCAGTCGTGCCAGACAATCCAGACCCGGCGACCAAGCCAGTTTTTAGCGCAGGTTTTTTGATGTTGGGCGGTGGTGCGGGCACCGTTTTTGTAGACATAAAAGGCTAAGAAAAGCATGGGTTTTCGGGGTATTTCTGAGTTCCGCGACTTAAAAACCTCGGAGTTTTTTAAAGAAATCCGCTTGTTTTCGGTCAAAAAAAGCCAAAAACGCCTATAAAAATCAGCAGGAATGGGCATTTTTCGCGAAAGAGGGTCATTTTTCCCGCAGAAAACAGCCCCCCTTAAAGGTACTGGGCCGGATATAGGGGCTATTTTGCGGTTTACATAATCGCATCTTTTGGGCGCAAGGTAAAATTTTTTACTACCATCAACATCATTCAAATCCCCTGGGGGCCTCGTGAAAGACGATTCGCGTTCGACCATCTTGGCAGCGGCCGCGGCGTGGAAAGCTCGCGAGGATCTTGCAGCGTTGGCGGTGGCGGGGTTGCGGTGCTTGGCTGATGAGTTACAGGATTTTAGTTTAAGCAATGAAGCTGTCCCAAAAGAATGGTTTGAAAAATTGAAGATTGCTGGGGATCAGATCAGACGTGACAATCCTCTTGGCCAAAATAAAGATGGAACCGTCACTGGTGATTTGCCACCAAAAGGTAAATCGTTTACGGGCTTGAAACTTGTGAAATGATTTCACTTGCCGCACTGAAAAAGGAACTGGGCGTCACCTCACGTACGGTCCAGGACTGGATCGACGCAGGCCTTCCCCACACAGGCAAAGGCCCGCGACAAAAGTTTGATACTGGCAAAATCACAGACTGGCTGTTGGCAACTGGGCGAGCTTCTGATTCAAGAATTGTGACCAATATCAGCGACGTCGCAAATCATTTTGGGGTCAGCGCTAGAACCGTTTCGACTTGGATTGTGCGTGATGGATTCCCTGGACGCTCTGGAACACCTGGTCGGCAAGATGGATATTTCCCGCTTGAAGAAATTGAAGTCTGGCGGAAAAGAGAACTGGTAAGCACTACACAAGCAAGCGAGATCAACGACGACTTAAAACGTGAACGGTTGTGGAAGCTTCAGTTAGAAAATGCGGAAACCGAAAGCCGCCTAATCGATCGCGACGCAGTGGAACAATGGGTCGCACGCAAGTGCGCCTTGGCGAGGCAGAAGCTGATGCAGATTGAGCCAACTATTCTTTCTGCGATTCCGCTGGAGACGGATCATCGCGTTAAGATGACATTGGCAGCTGACATACGACGGATGATTGACCAAACGTTGAGCGAGCTCGGGAAAGTCTATGATAGCGACAGCGAGGCCGAAGAGTAGGACGCATGACGTAAGCCGGCTTTGCAAAGTGGCACAGATTGCGTTTGAGCCAATAACGAACCTGGACCCGGTGGAGTGGATCCGCACCCATTTCGCGCTTAATCCCGAAGTGGAAGCAGGCAGCGGATTTGTCGATCTAGCCGAGATGCCTTGGTGGTCCGAACCGCTGCGAATGATGTGCGATCCAGCGGTGTCGGATATTACAATCATGGGTAGCACCCAGCTGGGCAAGACGGTCACGTTGATGCTAATGCTTGCGACCGTTTGGCGGCGTGATCCTTCACCCACCATGCTTGTTGTGCCAACCGAGCCTGACGCTAAATTCTTTCGCGATCGATTTTATAAAAATTGCGAAGTCAGTCACGCGGATTTAAAATCATCGATTCCCCCAGTGCGTTTGCGGAACATGCAGGCGATTGAGATGCGTGGGATGCGAGCCTACTTAGCCTGGTCGGGATCTAGCCAGCGATTGCGATCCAAGCCGGCCAAGTACATTTTCCAAACTGAAATCGACACGTACGACACAAGTGGCGAACATGGCGACGCGACAAAAACAGCAGTCAGACGTACCGATCAATTTTACGGAGCCACTGTTGTTCGCGAGTCAACGCCAGTTGGCGAACAGTCCAGCATCAACGAATACTACAGTGCCGGTGATCAACGGAAGTGGCTTGTTAAATGTCCACACTGCGCGAAGGAACAGCCGCTAAACTTTTACCTGAATCGCGACGGTCGCGGAGGTATCGGCGGAATGTACGACGCAAATCGAAACTTACTGAGCCGCGAAAAAGTTCTCGGGAGTGCTTACTATGTTTGCCTAAACGGCTGCAAGATTGATAACAGTTTCAAGCGAATGATGCTGTTGAATGGACGATCCGAAGCAACGCACCCGGAAAAAGAATCTGTCAGTTATCACTTCTGGCAAATCTTTAATCACAAGAAAACGTTTGGGAATCTTGCGCAAGAATACGTGCAGGCAGTTGAAGAAGGAACGCTTCGTGAATTTACTCAAGACGTGTTAGGCAAACGCTATCTTGCCAAGAGTCGCTTGCCACAATGGGCTTCGCTGGCGGCAAGAATTAGTTCGCCGGAGTACGTCCGTGGTAACTGTCCTGATGACGTTTGGTTTATCACGACCGGTGCCGACGTTCAGGAAGACCGCGTC
>JBDNHU010000418.1:0-23139 GCA_041688615.1 Mariniblastus sp.
GAAATCGACTTGCTGGTTTGATAACTCAGGCTTCGGACCTGATGGTCAACCAAGGTCTTTACGAAGTGGAGCAAGATCAACTGTTGGTTTCAGCGATGGACGGAATGCTGAAGAATTTGGATCCGTATTCGGCATTCTTGTATGGTACCGATGCGGACGTAAGAGACGAGTATATGAATCAAGTCTATGCTGGGCTTGGGATTCATATTCGTCGTGATTCGGTATCCAAAAATATTTTGGTTGTGAAACCTGTCTACGGAAGTCCAGCCAGCGAAGTGGGAATGAAGACGGGTGATTTGATTCAGGCGATCGGTGATCATGAAGTCAGCAAGATTGAATCGATGGACGAAATTCGAGGCCTATTGCGAGGCCCCGAGGGATCGGAAGTGAATTTGTCGGTCAGTCGGACGGATCAAGATGGAACGACGGAAATTAAGCAGTTCGCGGTGCCGCGTCGCTCCATTCCCACACCCAGCGTGGTCGGGGACTTGCCGGATGAAAAAGGCGGTTGGTATTTTTATCTTGAAGATGAGCCAAAGGTTGGGTACATCCGAGTGAAACAGTTCGGGACCAAGACCACGCAAGAGTTGAAAGTTGCTCTAGAGGCCATTGATGGCCAAGTGGATTCGTTGATACTTGATCTTCGCGAGAACCCGGGCGGGCTGTTGGAATCAGCGGTGGAAATTTCGGATTTCTTTTTGTCAGAGTCAGGACAAACGATCGTCAGTATCAAGAATCGTGCAGGGAATGTCCAACAGGAGTATGTTTCGACTCAGGGGAAGATACTCAAGACGCCCGTGAAGATTGTTGTATTGGTCAATCAAAATTCAGCCAGCGCCAGTGAGATATTGGCCGCATGTTTGCAGGATCATAAAGTAGCGACCGTCGTCGGTGAAAAGTCGTTTGGAAAAGGAACCGTGCAAACCCAATTTGTGTTGTCCAGACCTCGTACGTTTCTGAATCTGACGACGGCAAGCTATTGGCGACCCAGTGGAAAGAATATTCATCGAATGCGGTGGCGCTCAAAAGAAAGTATGGCACGCGATTTAAAGGGCCAGGCAGTTTCAGGTGAAGAGGATTGGGGTGTCAAGCCAGACGTCGGATGTAGCGTGCGGTTAACCAACCGAGACGCGACAATGTTGTCTTTAATGCGTGACAACCGACAATTGGGGATCGGTGCCGACGATGTGGAAGATAGTATCAAGACCGCTATTGATAGGATTGGGCGAACGACGGGCAACCTGCCAGTGGCGAATGATGGAGCCAACCCGCTGATGGGAAATTCGGATGTTAGCCAAGACGATGCAAATGCGAAGGCCGTAGATGCGGTGGTCGATCAAGTTTTTTGGGATAATCCTGGTCCGTTTCAGCAACGGGATCCCCAAATTCGCAGGGCCATCGAACTGTTGATGCCGGCTAATCAGGGCAGTGAACAGTCCCAACCAACCGTGCCCCAGAAGATTGCTGCTTAGCGTTTTACGGTCGGGATGTGTCTTCCTATTCGAATCGCAGTTGTGTCCGGAGGAGCCAAAGTCCTTACCTGACTGTTTTTGATTGGAATTGGTTCAAAACCGTTTGCGGTCTGACTTACCCGGCCGAACTAATTGAAGTGGCGTTGTCGGTTTTGAATGAAGATCGCCAAGATGAACTCCATTTCCGAAAGCTTTATTCCCTTATTTCTCTGTTTATCAAGTGAACTATGAAAGCCAAGAGTCGAGAATTTTTTGATGCGTTGTTGTCGACACCAGGGATCTCTGGGGATGAACAACGGGTGCAAGACGTTGTTAAAACCTACGCGGCAGATTTCTGTGAGGTTGTGGAATTTGATCTTCACGGGAATCTGATCTTGGGGATCAATCCGCAATCGGAATTCAAGGTCATGTTGGCGGGGCATTGCGATCAGATTGGTTTGATTGTTTCGTATATCGACGAACTTGGATTCCTGTACGTGCAGACTGTGGGCGGATGGGACCCCCAGCAATTAATTGGTCAGCGACTAACCGTTTGGTCTAAGGCTGGCCCCGTTCCTGGTTTGATTAGTCGAAAGCCGATTCACCTACTGGATGAAACCGAACGCAAGAGTGTCGTGAAGGTCCAAGACATGTGGATCGATATTGGTGCCGCGAGTCAAGAAGAAGCTAGGCAACTGGTTCGAGTTGGTGATTCAGTCACATTACAAATGGGTGTGCAGGAATTACAAAATCAATTGGTGACTGCCACGGCGATGGACAACCGAACAGGCGTCTGGGTGGTGGTCGAAGCGTTGCGACGAGCGAAAGAGGCTGGCGCTACGGTTGGAGTGTTCGCTGTTTCGACAGTGGCCGAAGAAGTTGGACTTCGAGGCGCTACCACGTCGGCCGAACGGATACGACCCAATGTTGGGATTGCAGTGGATGTCACTCATGCAACCGATTGTCCGACCATCGATAAACGACAACAGGGAGATGTCAGTCTAGGGAAAGGTCCGGTGATCGTCCGTGGACCGAACATGAATACCGAAGTGGTCGAACGATTGATGAATACTTGTGATCAATCGGCGATCGAGTATCAAGTGACTGCGTTAGGGCGGGCGGCTCCCAATGATTCCAACGCCATGCAAGTTAGCGGAGTTGGTGTGGCGACGGGACTGGTTGCGATTCCCAATCGCTATATGCACAGTGCGGTAGAAGTGTGTTCCTTGCGGGACTTGGAATCGGCTGCCGAATTGCTGGGCAATTTCTGTGCAGGTTTGGATGCTAAGGATTGCTTTATTCCCAAGAAGCCGTCGCTGTAAATCGCCGAATCAAGTGTCGTTGTCACTCAGAGCACATTCAGTCCGTTTGCCCGCTTCATGTGAAGCGGTAGCGGTCGTAGCGATGATGACCTACGCAAAGCGGCGGTATCTGCTGGTACATTGTGATAAGTCTAGGAAGTGATCAGATAAGTATCCAGCGTCGGTGGTCGTCGGTTCGAAACTGGATAAGACCGAAGTCGGGACGCACAAAAAGGCAGGCAGACGCCGCCCTACCGTCTTCACCTCCCTGTCGTCTGCCTATCCGTGTCGTCTGCCTATCCCTGGCCAGCCCCGTCGATTATCTCCCAAGAGAACCGCGACAGTTCTCATCACTTGCAACCTTAAGTGGTTTCGCATCTTGGGAGCAATAATGGATGCCTATCCCGCTTATTCTGCACGCGATGCTTGTCTTCCGCTGCAGCAGAATGCGGTTAAGGACCCATGGGCAGAAAATGAGGCGTTTTTTAGCCTGGGTAATTGAAGATTTGACGCCGGGGTAAATTTGCATGGCCGCAAGTGATTGCGGCAAGTAGTTAAGCCGGCGTGTGTGGAACGCTGGGGACTGACTTTCGAACCTTGATGGAATCGTTCAATGGAAACTTCGAAAACAGAATGTTCACGAACCTTCGGTATGCGAATCGTAATGTTGTTTGGGTCGATCGTTCTATGTGCGGTGCAAAATGACTTGGCAAATGCCCAGTTGTTTGGAAATCGAAGTATCGGGCAACCGCTACAGCGCCAGCCCGCACCGATTGGATTGGCGAATGCACAGGTGGGTGGAAGCGGCAATGGTCCAGGCACTTCAGGATTAGCGGAAGCGGGTTCGCTGTTAGGCAACGAACGCTTTTTGCGGAAGAATCGCCGAGCGACCGACTTTGTAGGATCCGATCAATCCGAAGCCAACACGTTTGTAGGCGCTGGTCAAGTTTTGCAGGGTGGGCGTGTTCAAGCTGCTGTTGAAAGTTTGCAAGATCCCCCGGATTTGTCGACTCAAATCAATCGTCCATGGACCGGTTCAGCACCTGGCAGGCCTTACCCGCCGAACTTGCAAATTGAATTTGCTTCGTTGGACATGAGTCGGTTTTGGGATGATCGTCAACCAAAATCGCCCATTCTAATTTCGGCTGCAGGTCAATCTGAAATGCTGGTTGAGAATAGACGGCCGGGCACCGATGGTAATAATGGTGGTCTGACGCGAAATCGCGAAAATCAATTTTCCGAGCAAGCAAATCAAGCACTCAGTGATTTCACGGCCCCCAATCTGGCATTAACGGCCAGGGTTTCGCGATCTGGGGTTGATCAAGTGCAGGTATTCGTCAGCGGACGCACGGCGACGCTACGCGGTTTGGTTAGCGACCTGCATCAAAGTCAGATTGCTGAACTGTTGCTACAGTTCGAACCGGGGATTTCCACGGTTGTGAACGAAATTCGCGTCGCGCAATAGGGAATTGCGAGCTAGTAGCCCAGGCTGGTAGTTGTGCGACTTGACGCGTGGCCCCGTTAAAGTCTTCGGGGGCGGCATCCAACGGTTTGACCAGTCGACTAACAGGTGAAAACGTTCCTTTTTCTCGCCCGCCTTGGTTGTGTAGGGCGGGAGAGGATGGATTGGGTTGAATATTTGTGTCGGGGTTTGGCGCGAAAGCCCCTTCATTGAACGATTTTTTGCCGTAAGACTTCTCACCAGGCCGGCCGTAGTAGATCGTCGCATTGGCTTGGCGTACACTACTTTCTCGATCTTCGGCTTCTGGCAATGAAGACGTTTCCCTGTTCTGGTTCTGGAAGCGACTGTTGGTTAGTGAACTTGCATTGGGCAACCCAATACCAATTCGTTGCTGATCGGGTATCGAAGTAACCACCTGTCGTGGATACCCCAAGAACGGTTGATCGTTGGTCATGACACCGTCCATTTGTGCAGGGTCAGCACTGGCGGTGGCATTATTTGTAATTCCATTGTCCCAATTTGGCTCATTCACGCGGAAGTGATTGGCCAAGGCTAAGTTGGTTGGCACAGATATCGTGTGACTCATCTTTCGACCGGTCAGCGAACTTAAGTTGATGGTTTCCACGCTGGCTCGTTCTTTGCCCGACGGGGAAGACTTGATAAGGTTTTGGCCAGGCCGGTCTGCTGGAATTCCAGCGTCGCCTTCCAGAAAACTAGCTAAAGAAATTTGGCCACCCTCCCCTGCCGTGTTGCTGATCGGTTGGGATTTCGAAAGCGGATTTTGGGCACCAGAACCGATTGGCAACGTGCTTTTGGGG
Source organism: Mariniblastus sp. (assembly GCA_041688615.1). Taxonomy (GTDB): domain Bacteria; phylum Planctomycetota; class Planctomycetia; order Pirellulales; family Pirellulaceae; genus M30B19. The sequence continues at coordinate 5,033 of JBDNHU010000418.1, forward strand.
ACCGCGGGAAAAGCATTCAGGTGATTTGGCATGGGAGTTAATAGGGAGGGAGTTACTAAGCTGGGTTGCACCTTCAGGGTTTGCACTCCTGCCGAGTTTTCAACATCCGAGTCCAAATCACTGGTCCCCGGCAGTAGTTTCTTTGCAGGTTCGGAAATTACGGTTCCGCCGTTGATCCCTTCAAACCGAGTGACCAGCGAAATTTGTCGTGAAGGTCCACCGACCACATCCCAAGGAAGCCAAACGCTATAAGAATCACCCAGCGTGCAGCGACTGAAATGTTTCTTCAATTGCTCGGGACCAAAGACAAACTTCTTTTCGGGCACTTTACTTTGCTGGTGAATTTCGTCAGCAAACGCGTAAATGGTAAGTGTCCCTTCAACTTGCATGGGGTCGTTGGCGTTTTCACCGTAGAACAGAACCCGTCCACCGAAACCTCTTTGGCCCTTTTCATTCTGTTTGTGTAGAACGGTGTCCGTCCAAATGGTCAATATCCTAGCCGGAAGCACCGTCTTCTTGGATTTGTCTTTTGGCATAAAGTCGGGTGTCTTCCAATCACCGCTGAATTGACTGCAACCGTTGGCCCCCAACAGGAGATTGAACACGAACGTGATAATGAACAAACGAAGCAAGGTGTTACTTCTTATCATCGCAATACCAGTTGAAAGCCGAGTTTTTTGATTGAAAGCAGGCATCGTTCTTTTCAAGGCGAAAGATCTAGGAAGCGATTTGTAACCCCAAGTTTGCAGGTGGTTGTCGCTACTTTTGGGCAGCGGGAAGCAAGGGCAATTCTGGCGGCGAGCCATCAGGGTAGATTACCTGAGTTTCCGCTTCGATATCGTAAAATTCTTGTCCAAGGTCAATGTCGCCATGCAGTTGATACACATCTGCGGCACACCAACTCATACGAGCTAGTTCCATTTCTTTGATCCGGTCGCTGTCCATCGACGAGCGAATGACGTGGGGTGTTAAGATAATGACCAGTTCGGTGCGTTTCTCGATGTTGCTATCGAATCGGAATAAATTGCGAACCAATGGTAAATCTCCCAACCAGGGAACTTTGCGATTGATTTGCTGGGATGACTTGGTAATCAAGCCACCTAACACGATGGTTTCGCCACTGGCTGCGCTGACGGTTGCCTGCGCCGTCGTGGTGTCAATTCTTGGTGAACGAATAATGGTACCATCGGCTGACACACTTACTGGAATGCCTTCAAGTTCTGGTCCCAGTTGACTCTTTTCGGCGTCGATTTCCATAACGACTGTTCCATCGGGCGAGATTCTTGGGGTCACGCCCATGATCAAACCAACATTTTCAAGAGCAACAGTGTTCGTCTGCCCATTCTGATTGACAGTTGAACCTATGATGCGTGGTACTCTTTGGCCCACTTGGATGTAAGCCGGTTGATTGTCCAAACTTCGAATCTGTGGGCGGGAGAGGATTTCCAGCCGACGAGACTCTTGTAGAGCACGAAGCAACGCGGTTACATTTCTGCCACTTGCCGAAAGAACGAGTCCGCCGAACCCAAGTTCGCTATTGACTCGACCCACGCTAAAGTTAGAAATTCCTTGTCCGCCAACATTCTTACTTGTCGCAAGCGATTTATCCGAACCACTGTTCCCCAGGTTTGAAGTGGAATTAAAGTTGAATCCCGGTTGATTGGTCGCCGACTGAACCACCTCTTCGGTGATCGTCACCACGCCAGACGCCGTCGAACTAGCGGTTGTATTGACTGTTGTTAACAGGTCACCAAGTAAACCGCGATCAAACAAGACGGTATCTTGAAGTCCAAGTTCTACTCCGAATTCGTCTGCATTATTTAGGGTGACTTCGGCGATCAAGACCTGAATCATCACCTGCGGTGGCGCTTCGTCCAGCTTCTGGATCAGGAGCGAAATTTCGTCGAAGTAGCGACTGGTCGCACTTAAAATCAAGCGATTGCCCACCGGTTCGGGAACAATGATGACCTCCTGTTCCAACTGTTGATACGGATTTACTGAACCTGGAGATGCTAAATTCAGTTGTCGTTGATTGACCAAGAACTGATTAATCGCTGCTGAAATATCTCGGGCGGGTGCGTTTTTCAAGTGATAGACGACAGTCTTTCGATCCAACGCATCCTGTTCATCCAAGCGAAGCACTAAAGCTTCAACCACGTTTAGATCGGCTTCATTTCCGATGACTAAGACACTGTTGGTTCGACTATCAATTGAAAATCGCAGCGGCACAATCGAAGTGGCATTGCTGCTGTTGGGCAGTTTAAAAGGTTGCCCAGTCGTTGTTTCTGATGGTAGCAACGACCTAAGGACTTGGACCACACTTCCGGCATCACTGTGCACGATCTTGAAAATTTTCATTTGAGCGGTTGAACCTGGATGGTCCAACTGCTGGATCAACGACATGACTAATTCCATCGATTCTGGCGGCGCGGTCACCAAAATCGAATTGTTGCGAACTTGAGCGGTGACGGAAATATCCTTCAACGCCCCCGAGCGAATGACTTCGGCTCCCGATTGGTCGATCGTCAGTAGTTCCAGAATGGCAGAACGCGAGTCGCCTTGTTGGATCGCGTTGATTGCCACTTGTAGCGTGTCCGCAAGATCGCTGGCCAGCATGTGTTTGGCTTGGATCAACTGGGCACGACTAATCGCCATGCTTCCATTGATATCTAGACCATTCATCAGACGATCGATCTCATTTAGATCGCGCGGCGAGGCGCTGACGATTACAGAATTGGTTCGCTCGTCAACAACAAAATTCGCTCGTGTGCCAAGCTCTGGGCGACTGTTCAGGAATGTTTGCAGGGCAGTCTGGGCTTGAACAGCCGACGCATTTTTGAAGCGATAGATCTTGAATTGTGACGCAGGATCGACTGGTTGATCCAATTGGGTAATCAGTGTTTTTGCCGCGACCACGGCATCCCCCCAACCGATTAGTAATAGTGAATTCGGTTTGCTAAGTGAAGTAATCGTGATGCGACCTTGTCGACCTTCGACTAATTCTGGCAAAACATCTCGAATGACTTGGGCCATCGCGTCGGCCGAAGTGTGTTGCAGGGCGTAAACTTCAACCTCGGGTTGTGTTTGTTGGCTGAGCATTTCCAGTTGTTCAATGATGTCTGCCAATTGTTGTAAGTCTTGGTCGCGACCACGCAAAATAATGACGTCTAGATCGGGCAGCAGTTCCACATCGACATTGCCGCCAAAGTCGGGCAAATTACCGTCTTGCCGAGTTGGAGTATTCGGAATTACCGCCGCATTGTTGTTGGAATCAGGAAGTTCTTGCAGATCTTGCGAGATGATCGGGCTCAAGAAACTGGCTTGTCTAATTCGGGAATCGCTAGGCAACGGAGTCAACGTTCGCTTCATTGATTGTTGATCAGAAAAGGAATCCTGGGATCGGTTTGAGTTGTCAGAACCGTCGATTGAATTGGATCGATTCTGGTTGGAATCCGATGACGGGCCTTTGGAATCATTGAATGCATTGATCGCATCGTGCAGTTTCTGAGCGGGCGTCTTTTCTGTTCGAACAAACGCCAAGGATTGTCCTTGGACTGATGGCGGTTTGGTGACTAGGTTTACCAAAGTGACCAATTGTTCAACCAATTGTTCGTCACCGTAAATGGCCAACATGTCTTTGCTGCGGTCAAATTGGATGGCAGCCGCACGGTTTTGTTCCAAACGGAAAAGGAAACGCTCTTGATTTGCAACCTGTTCGCGCTGCAAACGTTGGCCCAACAAGGTTTGCAATTTCTGTTGCAAAGGAACCTGGTGTTCAGGGCTGACGTATAGCCAACGGGTACGAGCCGCAGAGGTGTTAGGTGGCGATTGTGGATTCGACAGCAAGCTGGTGGTGCTGGGCACGTTGTTAAACGACGCTTGGTGTGGCATCGTGGCGGAGTTGAGTTGAACGTTAGGCTTAATAGAATTACCACTGAAGGAGAGTGGGATTTGGGAAGGTAATGATTCGGTGCTGGAATTGAAAGCACTTGCCGATGGTAGCGGATTTCCAAGCGGATTTCCAAGCGGATTGGCTGGCGGATTGGCTGGCGGTGACTTTGCAGCGGATTGTTCGATCGCCTGGACCAAATTTCGAGCGGTCACTTGAACGCTCTGCGGACCCTGAATGACGACTCGATTCTTCTTTCGATCCAAGAGGATCGACGTATCCGAGCGATTGCCAAACAAATCGTTCAATAGCCCCACAACTCGTTCTGCCTCCACGTTCTGTAGCTGAATCGTAGAAAACGATTGATCATCAGTTTGGCTCTGCTGGTAAGCTGCATGCAAGCAGTTCAACGCAAAGCCAGGTAAAGCAAGACCCAAAAGTTGGGTTGCGATCACGACAAACAGCCAGCGCAAAACCGATCGCTGGAATCTGCGAGCGATCGAAACGCCAGAAAATCGGGCGACTGAATCGTTAAAATTAAGCTTCAAGAAGTTCACGAGAACAACTTCCTTGTTGTTAACTTGTGACAGCGAATTGGGGCGGGTTTGCCTGGCTACCCAATCTATATCGATTGGCTAGCGGCAGCGAAATAGGAGACTTTTTAGTCTCGATGCGCGACCATGGGTTGATCACGCACGGCTGCAGGTCGGGCGAAATTACGAAAAGAGGTCGAAGGGATCAATAGCGAGTTGCCAGATCTTTGGCTTTTTTCCCGTTTAATGCCGATTTTCAGCAGATTGGCGAACATTTCTTCAGGTCTGATGCGTGCCAAAATCAGAACATGGTGTGAAAGGGGAATACGAATCAACCCAGATCGTGATCGTAAAATCCAAGGTTGATAACCCGCGAGAATAGTTGGTATGTCATTAATGACACTTACTGACTGAGATTGAACAAGCTATATTTTGGAGACTCACGCTGATTCAGGCGTGTAAAAATTCAAGTTTTAAGGCTTTCCGTCTGTCTTAGCCGAACCGGCAACCTATCGCTTTGCAGCAGACCGGATTTTGGCGGAGCGTGATTTGGTTGTTGAAAGCCAAAGCTGATTGTTTTAAGACAAAGCGTGGCCAAGTGCATTTAGCCGGTCGCTAATTGCCTAGATGAAATTTCAGACAATTCATATAAAAATACTCGTTTCACGTTAGTTTGACAGCGAAAGAGGTCAGAGATGTTAACTGTAGGTCAGCAATTTCCGGTATTTTCGAGCCATGCAAATATCGGCGCCGACGCGAAAAGCTTGACGAAGATTGACAATGGAAGCTACCAAGGGAAGTGGGTAACTTACTTCTTCTATCCGAAGGACTTTACGTTCGTTTGTCCAACCGAAATCGCTGAATTCAACCGCCAGTTGGGAGAATTTCAAGATCGAGATTGCGAAGTTGTTGGCGGTAGCACGGACAATGAATACTCGCACTTGGCATGGTGCCAAAGCCATGACGATCTGAAAGGCTTGAAGTTTCCTTTGATTGCGGCCCAGAAGTTGGCCAGCGACTTGGGGATTTTGGAACCCACCGAGAGCGTTTGTCTGCGTGCAACCTTTATCGTCGATCCAGACGGCGTGATTCAGTGGTCATGTGCCAATGCCTTGAGCACCGGACGTAACGTGGCCGAAGTATTGCGAGTTTTAGACGCGTTGCAATCGGATGAACTGTGTCCATGCAACTGGAAAAAGGGCGACGCCACTTTATAAGGCCAGGTTTTGCAATTCTGGAATGGCAGTCAATTTTCGGACCGAAATCTTGCCAGTGAACGCTTGGTAACTGCAGCCCGAAGGCGACCAGGGCGTGATCGTGCTACGAATCGTATAAGATCAATTTTAAGAAACACAAGCGATTTTTCTAAGCGGAATCCCCGTTTGGAGAGATCGCTTTTTTTACGGGAGTATTGGTATGGAAACGTTAGAAGAATTAAGAGCGGTGTTGACTGACGCGACCAAAGATATGCGTTTGAATCTGTCAAATGTTTTGACAGGGGAAGGGCTGGACGATTTGCAAAGGGTTACCATTGCACTTTGTTGCGCTTACTTCTTGCGAAATCAAGAATTAGCCAAGGCGTTGATCGCAGATGCGGGTGATAAATTGGACGCCAACCATGTGGGTGATGCAAAGGCTGCGGCTTCGATCATGGCGATGAATACCGTGTATTACCGCACGAAGCACATGATCGAGAAGCCAGCCTACGAACACCTGCGGGCAAGTTTGCGGATGAATCGTATGGTGAAACCAGCGTCCAGTAAATTGATTTTTGAATTGTGTTCGATGGCCTGCGCGGCATTGGGCGGATGCGAGGCTTGCTTGAAGTCTCATGAAGCCAGTCTGCTAAAAGAAGGCATGAATGAAAGTCAAATTCACGAAACGATCCGAATTGCTTCGGCAATCAATGGCTTTGTGACCGCTTGGGTAACCGAAACGGCGTGATTGGATTCGCGACGAAGTACAGCGACGATCGACGCACAGATTTCGGAGTGCATGTCAAAGGTGCATGATGGAATCCATGCCAAAGCGGTCACTGCTTTTAGGCAGGCATCAGACTTGTTCGTAAATTCAAATGCGACTTCACAAAAAAAGGACGAACTTCATTGGAAGTTCGTCCTTTTTTGCTGTTGCCAGCCCAAACGTCATCGTTCGACGAATCGATGTTAGAATCGAGCGTCAAGACCGAAGGTGATACCTTGGAAGCGAGGTGCATCGGTGGTAACACCGGAAAATCCCGCGTTTTGCAATTGGCCGGGTGCCGTTGCTAAGCCGTCCATGAAGTGGGCTTCTCCGCCGACATAACCGAACAAGTGACGTTCGAAAATTTCAAAGTTTAACCGGACTCCAACTTCGCCAGCAAACGCTAGGTTCTCGTCTTCACCCTTGGTCGAGTCGTCTGAACCAAGGAAGGAGTTCACTAAACGGGTGTTCTGCGATGTGAAATTCACATAGCCACCGGCTCGGATGAACGAGTTGATCGACAAACGGTTGCCAATCCCGAACCCATAATCTGCACCGACTTGCATACCGATCATGGGATTGGATGTTTTGATATCCACATCATTTTGGAATGGGACGTCGAAGAACGGGGCCGACAATGGCACGATGCCTTCTCCCGAGAGCAACAGTCGCTCCTCCAAGCTGATAAATCTTACGCCGCCCAACAGTTCAAGCCCGGGACGTAAATTTCGTCGAACGTTGAATTCGAAGCTGATTAGGTCCGATTCGTAACGCGTATCCATGACGTCAAAAACCAGTGTCGGCACTGTGGCTAACTGGATGGTGCCTGTGTCTGATGATAGGTCTTCCCAGCCGTAGTAACGGCCACGAAATTCGTAGCTGTAGCTAGAAGCACCAGGAAAATATTGGATACTAAGGTCGGGACCAGCACCGGTTCCAGGATCCGATATCTGTTCGCCGTTCATGATCGTAGCACCAGAAGTTGAGTCCAACAGAACGGCTTGGGTATTCCCCGAGTCGCCTTGACGGTCCAAAATAGATACTCCGAATTGTACTCGCCATGGATCATGGCTGTGGTTTCCCCATTGAGCGTTAGCTACGCTCTGCATTCCCAGTGAAAATAGGGCGGCAACCACTAGCAGTGTTTTATTCACGTTCAGTTCCTCCAAGGCATTAGCCCAAACTGGCAACAATCTTTACCTAACAGGATCGGCCCTAAGCGTCGGAAAAATTAGTAGTACTGTTTTAGTCGGAACAGTTTTCGAAAACTTTCTTTTGTATCCAGGACGCCTTGTCTTTCCTGGTCTCTGTATTTTGCGCAGAACGCCGGAGATGATAGGTCGAACGCTGGAATCATCAACAAACTTTATCTTTTGGAAAATTTGATATGCAATCGCTTTATCCGTTGCCGGTAAACGGCTTCATTGCCAAACACAACTTATCCAGGGCTTGCCTTGGGATTGGCTTGATCGCGACTCTGGCATGCGTGCTGGGCCTGTCCAATTCGTCTCCACCTGGCGTTTCGCTCGTGGGGCGAAGCACTGAAACTCCCAAACGTATAACGCCTACCTCCTATCGGGAAGATCCTAAATTGGAAGCCAAAAATAGTTCGCAACAAACCTATGCAATCGTGATTCATGGTGGTGCTGGCGGTGACCCGGGAAATTTTGAGGATAAATTCAATGCGACAAGGCACGCTGCGTTGGAAGAAGCGTTGACCCTGGGAGAAAAAGTGCTAGCCAACGGTGGGCAAAGCATTGACGCGGTCGAAAAAGTGATTCGATTCTTGGAAGACCACCCGCAGTTTAATGCCGGCCGGGGAGCCGTATTTACAGATCAAGGGCGTTTTGAATTAGACGCGTCTATCATGTTGGGCGACCACTTGGCGTGTGGAGCTGTGGCGTCGGTCACTACGGTACAGCATCCGATTTCTTTGGCGCGAGCGGTAATGGAGAAAACCAAACACGTCTTACTGGTTAGCGAGGGTGCCCAAGAGTTTGCGAAATTGCAAGACTTGGAAATCGTCGAAAACGATTACTTTTGGACGCCTGAAAAGAAGAAGCTATGGCAGCGATGGAAGGAGCGACAAGGGCGGGTTGGGCAAGTTCAGCCAGGAGATTCAGGTGAAGTGGTCGAGCCCCCGCTGGAGACTCGGCTAGCGTCCAATGGGAAATGGGTCGATATCTTTTCTGGCCCTGATTTCGGTGCCTCCTATCGCGGAACCGTAGGGTGCGTGGCACTGGACCAAAATGGAAATATTTGCGCTGGGACTAGTACCGGCGGTATGCTTGGTAAAAGGTACGGGCGAGTCGGAGATTCGCCAATTGTGGGGGCAGGCACTTATGCAGATGATCGATATTGCGGTATTTCATGTACCGGAACGGGCGAACAGTACATTCGCAATGCCATTGCTTATCAAGTGGTTGCCCGGATGCGATTTGCAGATGAATCGCTAGATTCTGCCGTCGATAACGTGTTGAATGAACTTAATAAAGGTGACGGTGGGCTGATTGGAATCGACCATAAGGGCAATGTTGTTGCCAAATGGAACACCGCTGCGATGGCACATGCTTACCGCAATGCCAATGGAGAACGAAAGGTCGTCTGGGATCCAAACGCCAAAGAAGACAAACCGATTGGACTGGGCGAATAAGTTGAATTAGTTGAGGCATGTGCCGTGTTCACCGCCGATCGATCAAGACGAAGTTCTTCTGATTGATCCCTGTTCAGTATCTAGGTTTCTTAATCTTGGTGATCGGTCAAGAGTGCAAGAAAACGAAAAGGCCCGTTCTGAGTTATTCAGAACGGGCCTTATTTTGAACGGGACCTCGTTTCAGCTTGGCTGCCGAAGGTAACCAACACTAACCGCGACGCCTTCAGGTTCTGGCGTTAAGCTTTTGCGGAACGGGTGTGTCGTTTACGCTCGGATTCAGACAAGATCGCCTTCCGCAGTCTTACCGTCTTGGGAGTGATTTCGACCCATTCGTCGTCTTCAATGTACTCCAAGGCTTCTTCCATCGACATTCGACGCGGCGGCTTCAGGACGATGTTTTCGTCACTTCCGGCGGCTCGAACGTTAGTCAATTGCTTCTCTTTGGAAGGGTTTACAGGCAGGTCGTTACTACGGCAATGTTCACCAATGATCATACCCTCGTAGACTTCATCGCCAGGTGAAACGAACATGTCGCCACGCGGTTGCAAATTGAACAGCGAATAGCCAACAGCTTTTCCGCTAACATTCGAAATCAAAACACCGTTGCTGCGACCTGGCAATTTGCCTTCGGCTTGACGATATTCTTTGAACCGATGGTTCATCACAATCGTGCCCTTGGTGGCATTTAGCAATCTTGCTCGCAATCCAATCAGGCCTCGAGATGGGATTTCAAAGTGGGCGATCGTCTGTTCGCTGCGATTGATCATTTCCAGAAGATCACCGCGGCGATGACCGATCGCTTCCATCACTGGCCCAAAGTGGTCGGTAGGAACGTGGACCACCAAGTGTTCGTAAGGTTCCATTTTGACGCCGTCCACAACCTTGGACAGCACTTGAGGCTTACCCACACTTAGTTCAAAGCCTTCACGCCGCATGGTTTCGATCAGAACGGACAAGTGCAAAACGCCTCGGCCAGCCACCGCAAACCTGTCACCGGTTTCGGTTTCTTCCACGCGAAGGGCTACGTTTCGTTCCAATTCCTTGAACAAACGTTGACGCAATTGGCGACTGGTGACGTACTTGCCGTCCTTGCCAACTAGCGGTGAAGAATTGATCGTGAACATCATCTGAAGCGTTGGTTGATCTACTTCGATGCGAGGCAATGGTTGCGGGAAATTTGGATCGGTAAGCGTGTCACCAATGTCTGCTTTTTGTAGGCCAATCACAGCCACGATGTCACCCGCACTTGCGGAAGGGACTTCGGTTCGACCCAAATTGTCGAACACAAACACTTTGGAAACTTTTTCGGTGTGCACAGTGCCATCTTCAACGATCACCGCAACGGTATCATTCTTACTAATGGTACCTGATTCGATTCGCCCAATCATAATCCGTCCAATAAATTCGGACCAATCCAACGTGGTGACTCGCATTCGAAACTGGGGTCGATCTTCAATCTTTGGAGGCGGAATTTCTTTCAAAACCATATCCAGCAAAGGAATCATGGTGCCATCATGTTGGTCGGTCAATTTGTTGATTGCGTAACCAACTTTAGCCGATGCAAAAACATGTCGGAAATTTTCCCAATGCGAATCTCCACCCAGTTCGACGATCAGTTCTAGCGATTCGTCAACCACTTCCATGGTGCGGGCGTCCGGGCGGTCAATTTTGTTGATTACGACAATCGGGCGCAAGCCATGTTCCAACGCCTTGCTAAGCACAAAGCGAGTTTGCGGCATCGGGCCCTCGGCAGCATCGACCAAAACCAAGGCACCGTCAGCCATTTGAAGCACGCGCTCCACTTCACCACCAAAATCCGCGTGGCCGGGTGTGTCGATAATGTTAATCTTGGTTCCTTTGTAAGGAATCGAGATATTCTTAGCCAGAATTGTGATCCCGCGTTCTTTTTCCAAGTCATTGGAATCCAGAATGCGTTCACCCATCAGTTGTGACTCCCGGAATTGTCCGCTTTGACGCAAGAGGCAATCGACCAGTGTGGTCTTACCATGGTCAACGTGAGCAATAATAACAATGTTACGAATAGGTACCGCAGCCATGGAGTTTCTGTATATTTCAGGATAAAAACAAAGGCCAGTTTCGTCAGCGAAACCAGCCCTAGTTGATTGGATAATTGGTCGGTCGAATGACCAGTCGATCATATCGAAGCCACCTAGACCATACCAAATTTTCTATTTCAGAAACTTGTTATGTTCTTTTATTTCAGACCAATAGCATAGAGGGCGTCAAAGGTGCGAATGTAGATTCGGTCGCCAGCAACAGCCAGTGATGCTGAAATGGGCTCGCCCAAATCGTTGGACGCCAGTTGCTTGAACGATTTCCCAGCCTGTAATACTGTAGTCACTCCGCGACGACTGGTGACCATTAATTTGTCGCCGATCAAAATGGGTGACGATCGGTGCAGGTGACCGTCGGTACGTTCGGCGTAGAACTCTTCCCCTGTCTGGGCATCAAGGCAACTAACGACGCCGTTCTCGCGACAAAGATAAACTAGGTCGTCTGTCACCAAGGGTGATGGCACGTCTGGGGTGCCCTTTTCAATCCGCCACGCCACAAATGAAGAATCGGTAATATCGCCTTTGCCACCGGGCCTGATAGCAACCACTGGGCCGCCTTTGGCTGTTGGCACCACAATTAAGTTTTTTCCCACCGCAGGTGAGGCGACGAATCTTAGAAATTGGTTGTAGTTTTCGCTGGGATTCAAATTGCCGCAGCGCCAGATCTCCTCGCCTGATTCCAGATCATTAGCAATGACAAAGTCGGCACCGTGGCTAACTAGGTATCGATACTGGCCATTGTCGAAGATCACTGGCGACGCATAGGAATGCTTGTTTTCTTCAACCGCAGGCGTCTTTCGCAGGTGCCGCCATTTTTCATTGCCGGTTTGGGCGTCCAATGCTGCCAGGGTGCCGACACTTGGTTCGTTGTTCCAATCGCCGTGAATCAACTGTAAATAAATGATGCCTTGGTGTAGGACGGGCGTGGAAGTCATCCCAAATTGTATCTTGAATTCACCATACTCTTCCTGCAGGTCTTTCTTCCAAACCAACTTGCCGTCCAGCGAATAGCACACCAACGTGCCCTCGCCAAACGTCGCCCAGACATGTTTCCCATCGGTCATGGGTGACGCCGAGGCGGAATTGCCTTCGCCTGCTCGTACGATCTTATTTCCAGAAGTAATTTTTTCCTTCCATTGGATATTGCCATCATTCCCGATACACATCAGCACCAAATCGTCTTGGTCGGCTGAGGTCAAGAAAATCTGGTCACCCACAACGATGGGGGTAGACCCTGCAGGGCCAGGCAGTGGAGTTCGGAAAATGACGTTCTTATCTTTCGACCATTCCAGCGGAACCGAGTCAGAAGCCAAAATGCCCGTCCCATTTGGACCTCGCCATTGAGGCCATAGATCCACTTGGTCCCGGCTGGCTGGTGCTTGAGCATTGACTAAAGGCAGCAAGCCGTCGGACGCGGTTGTCATTGCGAACAAAGATGCAAATGCAAGTCCACTACCAAAAAGCGATCGAATCATTGGAGTATTCATTCGTAATGAGGAAAACGGAAATCGAAACACAAATCAACCAGCGAGTGTGGCTGACAACAACTGTGTGACACCAGTATTCAAGGGACCTGCCCTGGACTCTAGGTTGGAATTGTCAAAGTGAAGATCGTCAAGGCAGTTGACTACCAATGGCCGTTGGTCGGCCGCACAATCGTTCGCGACTGGTTGGGCACCAAGGTAGGGGTGGGCGAGTGTCGTGGAGTTGAATTCTAAACAAAATTCCGAAGCGGTGTGCCTATCGAATGGTTCATTTTCTCAATCAAACCCGCAACTAAAGCCCCCACGGCTAACGTTTGAATCCCGACAACATCTTCTCTTGAGAGGAACCTCTCTGGGCCAACCGCTCCAAGCCCAGGATCAAAATCAACGAAACGATCACCAGCCCAATTGGCCAATAGTCACTTAGATTGGAAAAGTCGGGCATCCGCATTTGATATTGCCGCAGGTTCAATTTTGGTTGGTCAGGAGCCAAATTGGTTTGATACGGCCACAGAGTTGGCAGTGCACCAATCATCAACCCCCACAGGAGAAGCATAACGTTATGTGGCGACCAGACCAGCAACCACTTCAATCCTCTGGCAACGGTTAGCACGCCCGTTAGGCAGCCCAACGCGAAAACAAAAAGATAGATAAGGTTTGGCACCACGTGTTGGCCACTCTTCAATTCATCGGCCAGGTGCAACAGAAATGGATAAACCCCTAACAACAGCAAGACCATTGCTCCGCTAATGCCCGGCAAGATCATCGCGCAAATTCCCAATGCGCCGCAGACAAAGATATAGACGTGCGTTGGCGAATGCTGCGGACTTAACTGTTGACCTAGGCTAATGCTAAGCGCCAAAGCCAAGCCTATGATCGCACAGGCCCATCCCGCCGATGTTGTGGTCGGAAATTCTTCTTCAATACGACGCCAAAGAATTACCGCAGCGGCCAGCAACATCCCCAAGAAAGAGGCCAACACTAATTGGCGAGAGAAATCAAAGCTAAGCAACTTCACGACGGTTAGCAAAGTCACAATCAGCCCGCTGCCGATGCCGCCCCCTAAGGCTAACAGGAACCTGAGGTCAATCTTCTTGGCAAGATCTCCCCAACGACGGCCTACCAAAAGACCGAACGCTTCTTTGTCCACCGACGCTATCGCGGAAACCAAACGGGGGTAGATTCCGACCAGCAATGCAACCGTACCACCGGAAACGCCAGGAATCACGTCGGCAATGCCCATCAGAGCACCACGCCAACAGATCGAAAGGTCTTGTCGAAAACTAGCCAATTTAGCCGTACCTAATTTGGGGGGATCGCAGTGACCTTGAGTTACGCCAAACAAGAGAATCAACGTGCGGAGTATGGGGGGAATCCCTACATTATGGCGTCTTGGCGACAAATTCCCAATGAGGTCAAGACTTGATCTTGTATAACTTCTGAGTACTTTGGAATAGCAATCACGTCGACTAAGGATCGATCGGCCCGTCAATATCCCGTTGAATGGGTTGATTGCGCTAAACCGCATAAATGCATCAAATGGCTAATCCATCGCTAAGATGTTGGCGATATCAATTCCGAAATGCCAACAATTTAAGTAGCCACAATGAGTTTTATCAGGGAGTTTTATCAGGGAGTGTTCATGCGTTCACTGCTGGGGGCGGGAACGATTTCAAAGTTCAGGATAGACGTCAATCGATTATCGCGAGCGTGAATCCAAAGGTAATACTTGAAAAAAACGGACCCATGGTAGACGGATATTGATTTCCCAATCGGCGGTTTGATCGGTTGGTGTAGGTCGATCCGAGAGTGCCGACCGTTAGTTGACGACACACAAGAGAGCTGTTTTGAGACAATGTTATAGGTTTATGAAAATGATGAAGCGATGAACTGCCTGACGAAATTTTGCCCCGCAAAAGTCAACTTGTACCTGAAGGTGCTGGGCAAGCGGGCGGATGGTTTTCACGAGCTTGAAACTTTGATGGTGCCTGTCTCCTTTGGCGACCGTTTGACGGTGGATATGGCCGATTCAGACATTAACTTGCGTTTGACTTCCCGATATTCGTTTGCTGGAAATTTGGATTCGGTGAGCCAGATCCCCACCGATGATAAAAATTTGATTATTCGTGTCGCGAAAGAATTTAGGCGAGCGATTGGCGAAAATCGCGGTGCAGCATTTTGCCTGCACAAGAATTTGCCGGCCGGTGGTGGGTTGGGTGGGGCTTCGTCCAACGCCGCGACAGCGCTGCAATTGCTAAACCAATTGTGGAACGTTCATTGGGAGCAGGAAAGGCTGGCAAAATTTAGCGAGACATTTGGCAGCGATATTCCTTTCTTCTTCGCGCAATCGGCGGCAATCTGTCGGGGTCGTGGAGAGCATGTGACCGCAACATCCTGCTACGCGTCGTGCTGGTTCCTGATTTTGCGACCCCCGTTTGGATTGTCTACCCCCGCCGTGTTTTCGCAGATGCGGAATAAATTCTTCCAAATTTCTCTTACCGAAACGGGACGGGAATACGTTAAGCAGTCAGAGCCCCTTGGAAACAGGCATCACGAAACCGGTTTCATGAAAGATTCGCAAGCGATCGCTTCGTTGGAATCGATGGTTGCGAAACTAAACAGCGGTGACTGGGTTCATGTTGCTAAAGATGTTGTGAATGACTTGGAATTGCCGGCCACGCAATTGCGTCCAGAATTCCAGAACATTCAAACAGCCTTCCGAAGTTCGGGTGCGTTGGGGATGCAAATGAGTGGTAGCGGTAGTTGCTATTTTGGCATCTTCCGGAATCAGAGACAGGCTGTTCAAGCATCGCAGCGAATCAAATCTCTTGGGGTAGGTCGCGTCGATTTGGCACGACCATTTGTTATGACTTGCCATTAGTGATGGAAATTTGCAAGTGGCTCGCTTGTCATGGGGGAGATAGAAAATTGGGGAAATGTAATTTTTCACTTGAATCGTAGGTGGTCTAGCCTGTATGCTGTGGTAACCCATTGCAGGTGAACCGGCTAAGTACGTACCCGGAGCCGAGTAATTTCGACGGGTGTTTAGATAGACCGATTCGGTTTATTTCACAGGTATTTATCAATTTGGCTGATTGGAAGGGGCTTATTGGAAGGTTGAATTCAGCCGCCAATATTTTTGAAAATTAGTCAGTGTAGATTCCGTGGAGGTTCGGACTTATGGTTCGAATGCACCAAGCCACGTTATTCAGCTACATCCACTAGCTTAGACGAAATACATAAAGGAGTGGGGCCGATGGACGTTACCGAAGTTCGAGTCAACCTGACGGACGAAAATAGCGATCGCTTAATGGCGTTTTGCAGTATTACTTTCGATGACATGTTCGTGGTCCGCGACATTAAGATCATCGACGGTCCGACTGGTCCGTTTGTTGCGATGCCCAGCAGGCGATTGATGTCACACTGCCCTTCCTGCAAAAACAAGAATCACCTGAAGTCAAATTACTGCAGCGAATGCGGCAGGCGACTTCCCGAACATAAGTCGGCGGGCGAATCGCAGCAATCTCGCTTGTACGCGGATATCGCGCATCCGATCAATGCTGAATGCCGAGAGTTGATACAACGCAGTATTTTGGTCGAATTCCAGCTTGAATTGGACAGATCCCGGCAACCAGGCTACGTGCCTAAATCGGATGAGGATTTTTCACCTGTGCGATCGAAGCGTCCCGGCGGTTCGGGCCCCCATCGGAAGCAAAGTCAGAACGCAAAGCCTCGTATCGATCAAATCCAAGGCAATGATAATTAACTCAATGGCGCCTAATTAAATCACGACGACGGTCGAATTAGCAGCGCCACAGATTAATCTCGAAATTCAAATGTCGAAATTTGGCTCTCCTGGCCATTCTTGGCTGGCTTTCAGAGTTTAGCTTTCAGCACCAAAATCAACTTTCATAGCCTAAGCCTTCGCGCGCAGTAGCTTTCTTACAGGCAGCGCCCTAGCGCACGCAATCCGCCAGGGGCTACTTCTGTTTTCGCATGTTCGGTGTTGCAGAGGTTACCTTCGGGAAACGCTTCAAAGTATTAGCTCTCTTCGTTCTCGTGCAATTTGGCCAACACGCTAAGATCTTCTAGGGTAGACGTATCTTGTGAGACCTCGGTCTTACCTGCTGCAATGTCACGTAGCAAGCGACGCATGATTTTTCCGCTGCGCGTCTTAGGTAATGATGGGGTAAAGCGAATATCGTCGGGAACGGCCAACGCGCCGATTTCGGTTCGGACATGTAGTTTTAATTCTTTTCGCAAATCATCATCCGGTTCTTCGCCTTTGACTGAAACAAAAACGCAGATCGCCTGCCCTTTGATTTCGTCAGGCCGTCCGACCGCCGCTGCCTCGGCAACTCGAGGGTGTGAAACCAACGCGCTTTCAACTTCGATTGTGCTTAAGCGATGTCCCGAGACATTGATCACATCATCGATTCGACCCATGATCCAATAATAACCATCATCGTCAAACCGAGCATTATCGCCCGTTAGATACATGCCTGGTACTTGTTTCCAGTATTGTTCAAAGTGACGTAGTGGATCGCCCCAAATACCGCGTAACATTCCTGGCCAAGGTTGAGATAGACATAACCAGCCGCCCTGGTTGGCCTGCTTCACTTCGTTGCCGCTCTCATCTATGATTTTCGGGACGATACCCGGTAGCGGGATGGTGCAACTGCCAGGTTTGGTAGCAATCGCTCCCGGCAGCGGGCTCATCATGATTCCCCCTGTCTCCGTCTGCCACCAAGTATCCACAATCGGGCACTGTTGATTGCCGATTTTCGTATGGTACCACATCCAAGTTTCTGGATTGATGCCTTCGCCAACCGTTCCTAACAGTCGTAAACTGCTCAGGTCGTGCTTTTCAACGTGGTGGTCACCCCATTTGATGATCGCGCGAATCGCTGTGGGTGCGGTGTACAGAATCGAAACTTTATGCCGTTGGACAATATCCCAAAACCTATTCTCTGCCGGATGGTTGGGTGCTCCCTCATACATCAAGACCGTCGCCCCGTTGGACAAAGGGCCATACACGATGTAGCTATGTCCAGTGATCCAGCCACAGTCTGCGGTACACCAATAAATATCTTCGGCGCGCCAGTCAAACACCCAACGAAAAGTTACCTTGGCCCAAAGATTGTATCCGGCGGTTGTGTGCAAGATGCCTTTGGGTTTTCCCGTCGAACCGCTGGTGTACAAAATGAAGAGTGGCGTTTCGCTTTCCATCGGTGGTGCTGGAAACTCATCCGAAGCCCGTTGCATTTCTTCGTGCCACCAAACGTCGCGTCCCTCTTGCATCGAAACTTTGTTTTCAGTTCGCTTGAGTACGATACACGTCTGGACCGAGGGTGATTTCGCTAACGCCTGATCGACTGTTGATTTCAATTCCAAGATCTTCCCGCGTCGCCATGCACCGTCGGAAGTCAATTGAACTTTTGCCAGGGCATCATTGTTCCGATCGGCAATCGCTTCTGCAGAGAATCCCGCAAAAATGACCGAGTGTATCGC
>JBDNHU010000419.1:0-2386 GCA_041688615.1 Mariniblastus sp.
ATGTCTCGTCATGATTGGCAAGCTGAACCATTTGCCTTAGGAATTCCTCTCCTCCGTAGACCCAATCCTTGAGGCGATCAAGCATTGGGTCGGCGGGGGCATCCAATCCATCCTTGACGAATTGCCGGTACGCCGACGCAGGATCGCTTCGATTTCTAAGCAGGTATGGGGAAATGTTACGGCATATTAGCCGTTTGGGCGTTAGCCACGGTTCTCACGTTCAACCGTGGCTAACGCCCAAACGGCTAATATAGTTATGCGTAATTAATTCCCCATACCTGCTTAGCGGCCCGGTATCGGTGATGTTGATCGTAGTCAATCCAGTCCACCCGCCGTGTTTTGCGAGCGTAATCGGCATAGCTGCTGTACGGATAAAGCTCAGGTGATTCTGCCAGCGGCTGGCCGCCACTGCATGGGCTGAGGTGAATGTACCGACTGACACTGGAACAGCCGACGCCGTCCGTCACCACGAGTAATGACATGGTAGATCGCATTTTCGCATTGCAGGCGGGGCAGTCGTGGCACTTCCGTTCCAATTTTCCAAGGTCGTCGTCGAGCCAAACATTCTGAAGCGACGATGCAGTCCTTATCAATCCCGAATCCCGCGTCTGACCCCGCGCGAAGCGTTCCCCGGCACCAATCCGCAAACCTAAACCAGGCTTGCAAGCGATTCTCCCCCATGGGGGCGAGCCGGCTATCTTGAACTCACTTTAAGCCTCAAATACAATGCGAATTTCTGCCCCGCAGCGTTGCCCTTCTTGACCGATCAACGCTGCACTTACTAACCGACGTTCACAACAGCCTGTTTTGGCAGGATTTGAGAGCAGAACCCTTTTCATTCTTTTAAACAATAGAGAGCACATCGATGATCACGCCGACTAATCGCTTCCTTGCAGCCCTAAGTCTTTCGCTCGCAGTCCTCGGTTGCAACGGCAAGCCGGAAACCAGCTTGGTTGAACCACCCGCTGCTGGTACTCCAGCTGCAAGTACTCCCGCAAACGTTGTAGCTTCAACGGAACTGGAAGAGGCAGGGAAAATCGATGTGCGCCTAGCCGCTCAAATGGTTTTCGACCTTGGTGGTATCGTAAATGTCGTAGCAGACGGAAAGGAATACAACCACATAAAGTCATTGGAAGCGCTTCCGCAAACAGACTTTATTCTTACCTACGTTGGCCTTTGGCATTTACCAAACGTTACAGACGAAGACATAAAATTCTTAAGCGGCTTGCCGGATCTGGTTGGTATTGGACTCGATAATACCGGAATAACCGACATCGGCTTAAAGTCTTTCTATGGACTGAAGAAGGTAACAAGCATTGCGATTGGCGGCACGAAGGTTACTGAAAAAGGCGTAAAAGAACTTCTGACAAAGCATCCCGAAATAACGTACGTGATCATCAACGATCTACCCATAACGGACAATATCATGTCTCTGATTGGTCGCCGCAGCTTCATTTGGGCACAACGAACAAAGATCAGTGACACAGGCCTGGCATTCTTCGCGGGCAAGGAAATTAATACTCTACGCCTAGATGGAACTGCGATTACCGACGAAGGACTAAAGAATTTCGCAGGAACCAGCATTTACGATTTAAGCCTGGCAGATACATCAATAACCGACACTGGACTCTCGAACTTATCAAGCATGAAGCGGATCGATGTGCTTTACCTGAAAGGTACGGCGGTCACACAGGATGGGATCGCAGCTTTCCAGAAGTCTTTTCCCAATTGCAAGATTGAGCAGTAAGCGGAGATGAAGGGTTGGGGAAAGCAACATCTCTTGAGCAAATTCGATTCGAATCTGCAAGCGAGGTTTGGGGCAACGCGAGCAAAGTTTGCACTGCTTCTTAAATTCTTCGCCTGTCGGTATGGACTGCCCAATGGGCGATTTGTTTAATGCCCAAGCGCACTCTCGCGCAGCCAAGATTCGCCCCAGGGCATGCAGTTGCTTCTCTATCAAACGGGGGATCTGTTTGGTCCTTGTCATGGCAAAACCATGATCGCCGTTGACCCACTCCATTTCCCGTTCCGAGTTCGCCAACAACTGCGACCCCGGAATCGGTGATGCTTCGCATGGGCGGGTGATGCTTCGCATGGGGTCAGACGCGGGATTCGTGATTGGTGGACAGGGATTTTTCGATTCGAGTGATCCGATCGTCAATCTTTGCACTTTGCACTCTCGCGCCGCGCACGTTTTGCCCGTCGGACCAAATCCCCCGAACTGTCGCGGTGACTCAGTCCAAAATACTCCGATAGCTCCGCCAGCGTCGCGGTGGCGGTTCGCCGACACAGGTAGGTCGCTACATCCCGACCACCCGCTCGGCTCCGAAAGCCAGCGTAGTCGCTCGGATCGACTTCGTACTCCTTCGCCGTCGCCGCGATGACC
>JBDNHU010000420.1:0-2205 GCA_041688615.1 Mariniblastus sp.
ATGGAAACCAGAATACTCCCAGGAGACCCTTGATAAGTTTAAGCAGTGTGATCTAGCCCTTCGCCAAGCATATATTATGCTTAACAGAGTAGATTGGTTAGTATCAGGGGATGACGGGGAGGATAACTTCCACCTGCGATGGAACGAAGAACTTGGAATTATTCCAAACGCCAAGGAAGAGGGGCAATGAGTAAGTATCCCGGAAATGGCACCGTAGACAATCAAAAGGAAAACACTAGATGAGTACATCAGAATTATATGGAGTTATAGTACCCCTCACCATATTAGCATTTGCCTTAACCGCCTGGGTTTTACAGTTCCTCTGGAACTTTGCCGTAGTGTCTGCGGTAACTTGGGCAAATCCCATTAGTTACTCGGTATCTGTTGGACTACTCATTCTATTCGTTATACTCAAAGGCATGGGGCAAGGCAGCACATTAGTAAAGAAAGACAAATAATGAGTACAGATAGCAATATGAATCAGGAGCAGTATTGGATGATCCACCTTCCTGAACAGGAGGGATATTATACAACTGGAATGTACACTTCGAAAGATAAGGCGGTAGCTGAGGCTAAGCGGAGGGCCCGTAATCGCGTCGGGGCGATCTACACGGTCTTGGCTGTCGATTCCGCGTTTTGCTGCCAGCCACCAGATTCACCACAATTTGTGGCAATTCAAACAGTCCTTTTAAGTGACGAGTCAGAAGATACTTAATGAAATCTGGGAGTCGATAAACGGCGAAGGATCGTGGAATGCCAACCCTTGGGTATGGGTTGTGGGGTTCAAGGCGAGTTCCCAATTCGATAGAAAACTTTAACTCCAATCCCAACTGAGAAGAAAAACTATGAGATATTTCCTAGATACTGAGTTTTCGGAACAACCGAACAAGATTGATTTAATAAGCATCGCCATTGTCGCTGAGGATGGACGCGAATTCTACGCAGAGGCGTCTGACTTCGGCGGAACACCAAACGATTGGGTAAAAGCTAACGTCGTGACTTCACTTTGGTCCCGACAAGTAGACAATTTGAATTTCAATGCTTGGTTGAGAGACGGTGGAGCCGGGGGCTTAATGAAGACTAGAGAAATAGGCCCTGCCATTCTTCGGTTTATCGGGGATGACAAACCAGAGTTTTGGGGTTATTACTCGGATTACGATTGGGTCGTGACATGCTGGCTGTTCGGTTCGATGGTTAATCTGCCAAGCGGTTGGCCTATGTACTGCCGCGACATCAAGCAATTCTGCGATGAACTGGGAAACCCGAAGTTGCCAAATAAATATGAAAACGAGCATCACGCGCTGGCGGACGCTCGTTGGAACCAAGGAGCCTTGGCGTGGCTTGAAGCGTTACCGAAAGGCAACGAAATATCCTCACGTTTGAATTGAGAATTTGACTACCTAACAAAGGATTAAGATAAGTGACAAAAGCCCCAATTTACCCAGAACAAGGTTTCAATTCTGCTATCCATTTGATATCTGAGATAAGGATCGCAGCAACAGACCTGAAAGATCAATGTCCGCCAGAACTTTATAACAGGCTCTTAACAAAAATCCACATGCTTGAAGATGCCTGTAAAGCCACTAAGAATCTCACTCGTGGCGGGGCCTGCACCGGATTTGGCGTCGATAAAGCCAGAAAAGAAATTGCTTGCGATGGCGTTGTGGCAGTTATTAAACAGATCAAAAATATCAAAGCCTGGTAGCCCTCAGATTTACAGGCCCGAAACGGAACCGACCAACCATTTAGCGAAATCAAACACACAAAGGGTTAGAGATGATTATAAAATTTAGACGACTGATTTGTTCTATTCTCGGCTGCAAGATCGGCGTGTGGTCTAAGTTCGAGAACGGCAGTACACAGTACGGATACTGGCAGTGTACACGCTGCGGGGAATGTAATTCATGGCAACACGACTCCTAACATTAGGCAGGTGCAAGACGAGGAGTGAATTTGAAAAAGTGCTGTCGGACATGAGAGCACAACGTGATATTCTCAGGAAACAAAGCAAGGAAGCGAAGGAAGTGTTTCATTGCGTGATACTTATTGGAAAGACAAGCCTATTGACCGCGTGGATTGACGAACTGGAATTAGCAATCGTGCGATCTGATTTTTAAAAGGTTGGAGTAATTGATGTTAGATCGAATTGAAAAACTAGCGAAGCATATGACGACTCTGAGGCCCGGTCCCAGCGAGGTAAGACGA
>JBDNHU010000421.1:0-17092 GCA_041688615.1 Mariniblastus sp.
ACGGCAAGGACGATTGGGCGGTGTCGCGATTGCACCAGCAGGCGTTCGCGGCCTGGAATAGTCATCCTGCGATCATTCCCCAGCCCCCAGAACTTAAAAACCATTCATCGCGTCGACCCAAGAACCCTCCGCGACTTACCTGAATATCTCCAAACCGACTGGCCTGCACCAACGTCCTACTGCCGGATAAACCTTAGCTTTGATTAGGTACTCGAAGTTCGCCGATACCAAAGCTAAGATATAGCTGAAGCAGCACTCTCTTGGTTGTGGCCGCAATCATTTGCGTCTAACCCCAGCGACTGGAAAATTTGTACGTGGCATCCGATCAGCAAGACGAAATAACTCGGCAAGATCACCCAAAATTTGTTCACACGAAACGAACTTGGGTCCGCAAATTTTCCGATGCCTTCTCTGGTGTCGCGTTAGGCACTTACGGACAAAGCAGCTTTGTGGTGCACGGCACCTTCCTTGGCTTAGGAACCTTGCTAGGGTTCTACTTGCAACTAGAAGCCTGGCGATGGGCAGCATTTTTATTGACCAGCGGTTTGGTGCTAGGCTTGGAACTGGTCAACAGTGCCTTTGAATCGGTGGCGCCCGCGATCACGGATCGACATGATCTTCGAATCGATCGCGCCTTGAAGATTGCCAGCGCTGCTGTGCTAGTTGCTGCAATCTTTTCGATCGTCATTGGGCTGATCGTTTTTGTCCCGCCGATCGTCGAGTCTTGGAATCCCGAACCTGCGCAAAGGTAAACCAATGAAGCATCTTAAAGACTCCCCGATTACCAAGCGCCAACTTGGCAATACCGATCTATGGGTGACGCCGGTTTCGCTAGGCTGTTGGCCGATCGCCGGGATGACCAGCACGCACGTCAATGATGTTGATTCCCTGGCAACGTTGCAGGCCGCATTGGATGCTGGCATCAACTTTCTAGACACAGCGTTTGGTTACGGGCAGAATGGTGAAAGCGAAAAACTAATCGCTCAAGCCATCAAACATCGTTCCGACCAAGTGATCATCGCGTCCAAAGTGGGAATGGGGTGGGACCAGCAACCCGTCCGAGTTTTCGATGCAAGTCCGGCGAACATCAAGCACCAATGCGACACCTGTTTGCAACGCTTACAAAGAGACCACATCGACCTGCTTTACCTTCATGCTCCGGATGGAAAAACACCCCTGGAAGAATCGGCCCACGCCTTCTCCGAATTGATTGGGCAGGGCAAAATTCGCTTCGCCGGAGTCAGCAACCTAAACGCACTGCAATTGCAACAATTTTCTTCCGCCTGTCAAATTACCGCGGTCCAAGATTATTTCAACATGCTTCAACAATCCGACCGCCGCGAAGTAATTCAATGGTGCCAGGCAAACCACTGTGCCTTTATAGCTTATTGGCCATTGATGAAAGGACTACTGGCAGGGCAATTGCCCCGCGACTTCCATTTTTCAGAGACCGACAGTCGGCGAAATTACCCGCTGTTCCAAGGTCAACAATGGCAAAGAAACCAAGACATGGTGGACGAACTTAGGGCCTTGGCTTTGAAGCTAAATAAGTCGGTGACCGAACTGGTCGTTCAATGGACTTTTCGACAACCGGGGATTACGTCAGTTCTTTGCGGTGCCAAAAGAGCGAATCAAATTTGGGAAAGCGCAAGGGCCATGCACTGGGAACTGCCAGATTCTTACTTGAAAAAAATCGATCAAATCATCCAACAGCGGATGTCTTTTGAAGTTGACCCCCAAGCGGTATAAAGCCCAAACCTGGCATTCGTTTCCAAAGGTGGTGTCGGCTTAGGACTGGTCGGCAAATAAGTTGCGACTTCCACCCTTGCGCGACTTTTGAATTCGAGCATCTTCTTGGGTACAATTTCGCCTTCTCACGCCCACCCCGGCAACCACGGCAACCACGCCCACTCCGGCAAGACTTACAACCGCCACAAACCAGTCAAATTGACAATTTCAGACAAAAGTTATCTGGGACCCTGCCGTTGATCGAAAACGATAAACACAGACACTCTGGGAGACCTATCTTGCTGGGATATAACTGAACAAGATCCGGTTTTTAGCGCAGAACTTAGAATCCCACACGGCCTGGAATCCCACACGGTCTAGAGTCTAACATGGCAAAGGCGGACCTCGTTTCCAAGCGTTGCTGGGCAATGGGTGTGATTGGTTCGCCGGTCGACCCGACCAGAACATTCGTGTTAGGGTTTGGTTGGCTTGTCGGGGTCTGGTTTACCCATCGTGAAAGACCGATCGGCCTGTCACTTTGATGCATTCTTCGTATTGTGAAATCAACATGGTGTAAACGGTATGCGATCCAATTCTGCACGCGGCACTCGACTGGTTGACTTAATCCCCTACCGAAAAAGCGGTAATGGCGATTCCGGCATTCAAGTCCACCAACGCCTGGAATACCGGGGCGCGAATATTACGGTGTATCGACGAAATATAGGTATCTCGGGACCCCGCATCGCTTACACTGCCCGAGTCCATATTCCCGAAGTCCAAAAATCAACCTTCATTTCATACGTTTCCAATTTGGAACGAATCATTGAAATGGCCAAGGACTTCACAGACAAGACCGTCAAACCAGACAGACCAAAATTCTTGCGAATGGCACCCCGACAGGAACGTTGGCAACTGTGGTTCGACGGTTCGGAAGCGAAGGCAACTGACTCCAACCAAAAATAAGGGTTCGCACGGACAATCCCTTCGTAGGCTATCGTGTGCAGACTTCTGTCACAGTGCTCTTACGCGCAAACGCTTGCGATGTCCTTTTGCGTGCCGCTGGTCACCATTGAAGCCTTTGAAACGTGCCTGCATTGCAGGAAATGGTTCATCGTAAAGCGTCACAGCCCTGATTTAGGTTTGCGGGGACGGTTCAATTTTGTGAGAAGGATCCAGGCAGGTTTAACATGCGACTTGATTGACCACATGTTCTGGCGTTCGCCCAGTCAGACGATCAATAACTTGTTGAGTGGCCCGACGGCGCAAATCGGCCAAAGATTCCTGGGACACGAAGGCCGCGTGCGGAGTCACAATCACTCTTGGATCATTGTAAGGAGCCTGCCGAACATCCGGTGGTTCGGGAACTTGCACATCTAACCCCGCTCCTGCGATCTGACCATTCTGCAGCGCCATCGCTAACGCGGCATGATCCACAATGCCTCCGCGAGCGGTATTGATCAAGTAAGCAGTTGCCTTCATCAACGCAAACTGCTGGCCACTAAGGTAATTTCTAGTTTCATCATTTAGCGGCAGATGCACCGACACATAATCACTTTGCGACAGTAAAAAATCCAAACCAACCGTCTGGGCTCCTGGGAATGTCTGCCCCGATCGACTGGCAATCAGGACCTTAAACCCTAGGGCCAAACAAAGCGTCGCTAATTCTCGACTGGTCCTACCCAGGCCGATGATGCCGACGGTCTGATTCTGCATACGAAACATCGGCCCGCCTTGGCTTAAGTCATAGCCGCCCGATTGAGTCTGATGATGGTAAAATCCAATCTTCCGGCCCAAAGCATAAATTAATGCCAACGCATGCTCGGCAACTTCTCGAATGCAGTAGTCAGGAACATTGGTCACAGGGATATTCAACTGCCGACAAAAAGCAACATCGATGTTGTCTAATCCAATGCCCATCCGCGCAACGATTCGGCACTTTCCACTTGCTGCAATCACGGATTGGCCGACCGTCGCCCAATTAGTCATAATGGCATCGACGTCACTGGCAGCTTGTATCAATGTTGATTCAGACGTCCCATTTGCCACTTTGACCTGGATGTTATGTTGTTGTAATAATTGGGTTTCAATATCAACATCTGGCCAGGCGTAATCCGTAATCAGTACTTTCATATTTTCGATACTCAACGTTGATGGATTGACAAATTCATTGAATCTAAATGGAACCGTCACTTGCCTGAATCCACTGGAACATTCAATCGCCCAGAGTTTTACTTTGCATACGGTTCGAATCTTAATCTGGCACACTTCGACCAATGGTGTCAATCGCACGGGTTCGCCCGTGGACTGCTGGAACCGATAGCCGCTGCCTACTTGCCCGACCATGACCAGACGTTTATGAATCATTCATCGCGTTGGGGCGGTGGTGTCATGAACATCGTGCCTAGACTTGGCCAGGTTGTCCCCGGCATGATTTATCGGGCCAATGTAGGGGCCTGGCAAGCATTGGACGCCAAAGAATCCGTCCCCTCACTTTACCAGTGTGTCAATAAAGTCATATTGGATCTAAACGGGCAGCACGTTGATGCCGGCACTTACCAGCTTTGCCCGGCGCAGCAGACCCCATTCCAACGGCCATCCAATCGGTATGTGGACACCATTGTGAAAGGTTTGCAAGAAAGGTCGCTGCCGCAAACGTTATTAGAGATCGCAACCAGTGGCAGCAAGACTCCGTTTCTGCTGGATACCTTTTTCTTCTACGGGACGTTGATGCAAGGTGAATGTCGCGAAAGCATTGTCCGGCAGATTGGAGGCCACTATTTGCGACCTGCAACCACCTCTGGAAAATTGATTGATCTGGGAGATTATCCAGGAATGCTTCTGCCCACAAGCATTGAACTATCCAGCAATCCTTCCGCACAAAGTGTGCCCTCGGAACAAACCTACGTCCACGGGGAGGTTGTCCGTTTTCCCGATCCTGAAAAGGCTGTACCGGTCATCGATTCGATCGAAGGATTTGCTGGTTACGGGCCGGTAGCTGGCAATGATGCAAGCGGCAAAATGACCACTTCCGACGTTGACGCCTGTTTGTATCGCCGAGTCCTGAAGCAAGTACACTACAATGTCCGAGCAGATGACTCGGGGTTGGTCTACAATCTTCGCGGAAACAGTGATCTTCGCGGAAACAGTGATCTTCGCGGAAACAGTGATCTTCGCGGAAACAGTGATCTTCGCGGAAGCAGTGATCTTCGCGGAAGCAGTGGAATTTCTGGAAACACTGAAATTTCTGGAAACAGTGACCTGCCCACGTTCGCGTGGACTTATGTGTACAATTTTGGCCACTTAGAATCCAAAATCATTCCAACGGGCAAATGGACCCAACGCACCCGCCCCAAGCCCTAGGATCGATCACGCCCAGAATTCACCCAACAAGGGGCTGAAGTTAATGCCTGCTATGACCACCCTGAAAGACACACCCTCGAAATCCAATCCCTTGCCAGTCTTGGCAACTTGTGGTGGTTGTGATTGTTGGTGTGACGACATCAAAGTACAACACCCGGCGGTTCCAAGTAACCAAACCCAACCACCCGTCTTCAAGAACGCTTGTCTAAAAGGCATTCGCTACCTCAGCAACGCCTGGCAAAAAGCAGAAGTTCAGTCTGCTGATTTTGCAGTGCATCCACCTAAAGATTCTTGGCAACAGACCAACCAGAAGATTGCCCATCGTTTGCTAAACGCAAAGCGACCGCTGATCTTTGGTTTGAATCAAAGCAGCATCCAGGCGCAACGATTCGCGATTGCGATCGCTGACCGATGCAATGCCGCGATCGATATCTTCCAGCCCAATAGCGGCGTAGCCAAAACGTTGGCATTTCAACAAACCGGCGAGGTCGCGTGCAGTTGGGGCGAAGTCAAAAATCGAGCCCAGGTGGTGATCTATTGGCGTTGTCATCCTGAAACGGCACCACGGTTTGGCGAGCGGTATGGAGACCTCAAGAGCAAGGATTCGGATAGCTACTTTCTTGGCAATCGTCGCCGCAAGGTCTTTATTGTAGGAGATTCCCACACAATCGATGCTTGGAAAATCGCTCATCCAGACCTAAACCCAGAAGCCGGCAGTAACCCAGAAGCCGACAGTAACCCAGAAGCCGGCAGTAACCCAGAAGCCGGCAGTGCTTTGAATTCGATTTCCACAATTTGCACGCAAGCCAATGACCAGACAATCTTCCAAACCCTACTGGCAACACAAACCGGCCAATTAGAACCTGGGCATGGGTTGGAATCGATTGGCAGCAGCCCCACCCAATGGATGACGTTATTATCCGAATTACAAAATGCCAAATTTTCTGCGTTTGTGGTTGGTAAATTGAACTCGATTTCTGACTCGCCAACCAGCTTGATGCCTGCCTACCAAAGTCTAAGTCGATTGATCATGCATCAGAATAAAGACCAACGCTGCGTGTCAGTACCTTGGCCTGGAAATTCGGAAAACTCCGTGGGGGCTCAGGCGGTAATGACTTGGCGCACAGGGTACCCCTTTGCCGTCGATTTTTCGCAGCAATTCCCGCGTTTTGATCCACTGGGAAATCGTTGGCAATCGATTATCAAGCGGAACGCGGCCGATTATGTTTTGGTCATTGGAAGCTTGCCCGGGATTGAAAATTCGGTCGACTCAAAAATCGCCGAAGCATGGTCACGAATTCCAACCGATCAAATTGGCGAACCGATTCTTAACCAAAACGTCACACACTTCATTGCTGCCGACGGTTTTGGATACGACCATGCTGCCCTTCCCGAAACGGTCTGTCGCCCGGACGGCGTTTTTGTACCCGTCCGGCTACCCAAGAATCCCGCAATTCCTAACCATACCCAAGTCTTAACGAATCTTCTTTCACAAATCGAAGATCAAAAGCAGACTCAATTCGGCTAAGCGATCTAGGCAATTTCATTGCGGTTTTGACTTGCGGGGCGGCACGTATTTGGATTGCCGGGTTGCCGTCATTTTTTCGATCACATATCGCAACATCGTCCGCGGCATTTCTAAATGATATTGATTTAGAAAGCTAACCAAAGCCACTTGGTCAACGGCCCCCGTGTCACGGGACACCTGTTTCTGCCGTGGGTCTACGACGATTGGGAGATCAACCACAGGCTTAATCGCCACCCGACTTTAATTGCAATTCAATCACCACAGGCAAATGATCTGACCCAAGGTTCGGACCAATACTGCGATAGTTGACGTCCCAGTGTTCACTGACCAGAACGTGATCAATGGGAATCTGCAATGGCCAAACAAACGATGGCCAGCTTCCTTGCCAACCAAATCCTATGCGCGAATCACGCAACCTGGACTTCTGCAAAAAGTCACTGAAGAAAGGCGATCCCGATGAACAATTGTAGTCCCCGGCGAAGATAGCTGGACTAGAAAGTCCAGCAGCAACACCCGCGATTAGATCCATCTCTTGATTCCTAAAGATTAATTCATCAGGCGCTTCGGGTGAATTCGGATGCACCGCTGCGATATAGATGGGCTGGCCCTGCCAAATCGAACTGACGGCCATAATTTTATTGGATTCCGGCGCTGCGTCGAAATCTGGATAATCGGTTGCCGCCTTTAATGGATATTTTGAAAAGACTTGATTGCCATACCAGCCGGGCAAGGCATCCTGTGCTGTATACGGGTAACGATCGGCCAACCCCCTCCGCAAGGCTCGATCCCAAGGAATAGAACATTCAATCACTACAAAAAAATCCGGGTCCAGTTCGCGCACGTAGTCGATTGTCTGCTGATACTGTTGACTGGCAACAAAGACATTGAAGGACAACAGGCGAAGTACCTTTGGTTGGTCCTTTATTGCCACTGTCGAAGGATCGATGTTCAAGTTGGAATCTGAAGCGAACCCTTGATCGGTCGACCGAATTTCCATTGCCGACACTAGCCATAGTGGCGGCAAATAGTAAGGGAACACCTGCCAAGCATGCGGCAAGGTTAGCAAGAGAACAGCGATCGCAACCCCGCGACTGGCCAACCACCGCGAGGTCATCAATAACGTCACACCCACGAAAAGATATTGCCACCGAAAGTGCGACAACAATTCGCAATAAAATGAACTCCTGGACAAAAACGAAGTCCAAAACACAAGCACCAGCCCCAAAAACGCGGTCCCGTAACCGATCCGCAAAAACGATTTCACAATCGCAAACGGTTCAAGT
Source organism: Mariniblastus sp. (assembly GCA_041688615.1). Lineage (GTDB taxonomy): Bacteria > Planctomycetota > Planctomycetia > Pirellulales > Pirellulaceae > M30B19. Next base: position 7,900 of record JBDNHU010000421.1, read on the forward strand.
GCCGCCGTTTGCTTAGCTTGCGAGGTCGCGATGCCGATTTCACTTGAGTCCTGAAATTCTACCACAGCGTCACCGTCAGCTTGCGGTAAACCGCCGCCCGACATTGAAGCCTCAGCCCTTGTCAAGTTTTCGATGTCGGATCCCGCCTGCAATCGAGTCTCGTTTTGGTGTTCTCTATTGTTAGGATTTTCGCTCAATGCATAACGCCCATTTTGAATCAACGATTAAAAAATCTATTCACCACCAACTCAATTGCACTCACCGTAAACTTGAAGCAAAACGGTCATCACCGTCGCAATCGGTTGAATAATGATTGCAAACTCACTTGCGTGCCCACCATAATGGACAGGATCGTGATGACAAAACCATTTTGATAATCGATGCGTTTCAACCTGTGGCAGACCTCAGTTTAGACGAACCCAGCAACATTGCCAGTGACCACTTAATAGCAAAATGCATGCTACCAAACGTTCGTGATTTCCGCCAAATCGACGCCAGTGGCCAGTCAATTCATGCAGCAGTCCGCCTCAACCACGGGAGGGATTGCAGCGGGACCCACCCACCCTCCTGACGACAACTATTGTTGATTTCGACATTGATTGCGTAGTGCGTTGGCTTTTTCTCGCAGTTGATCCGCCATTTGATATTCTTGAATTTCTTCCAGCTCCCAAGCAGCCGCTTCCAGCGATCGAGAAACGTCTCGCATTCTTAGGATCTTCTCCTCCGTTAGCATCGAGCGTTGAGCAGAATTCCGCCCATCATTCAAACCGGCAACCGATCCCGACCTGGACGTTCTGGGATCTCCTGCACGATTGGCACGGGGCAAACTGGGCGGCGATTGGGGCTGGGGTTGTGGTTGAAAATTAGGGCGAGTCGACGATGTTTGCGATGTCGGAGTTACTGGATAATTAGAAGACCCCGACGGTTGGAAAAATTGCTGAGGATTTTGCATTCCGGATTTAGGCGAATTCATGTTTGGAACATATTGCCCGAATTGACCGTACGGCATCGGGGGCTGGGGATTGCGATTGTTCGTTTGTCGCGAATCACCGAATTGTTGAGCAGGCACATAGAAATTGGTTCCTGGATGCTGACTATTTCCCGACCACACTTGCTCTGGGACTGCCGGGACCGTTGGCACTAGATGAGAAAGATGATCACTTCCCATTTGTGGAATCTGTCCCAAATCACCGGGGAACGCATCTGATCGCAACGGCGTCAGGGAAGGTGGAACTGTGCCCCAGACCGATGGATCAGAGCGGGATTCCGACGACGGAGTCGACCACTGGGACAATTGCCTAACCGCTCCTTGAAATTCTTCAGGGCTTCCCACAACCGAACCAAACCGTTCACGAAGTCCTTTAATATCACTTAACATTTGCTGCCGCTCTAGTTCTGCAGACCGTGGCAATTTATCCAATGGTGGTAACGAATCATCAACTGCCGGAGTCGGTAACGCGCTTTCGTTGACAGGTAGCGATCGTTCAGGATTTGGCACCGCCTGGCATGTTGGAACAACCTGCGACTGCGAAGCAACGGCCTGGACCTCTTGGACCTCCGCTTGCTGAGCAACCACCACTTTCTCCTCAGTGGTGCTGCCGATATTTTGATCTTCGGTTGCCTGGGTCACATTCGCTGCCGAGTGCCAACCCACACAAAGACAAATCAAAAGTCCTAATATCAACTTCGTTCTCATAGCGTCGTTCCATCTATTGAAGACTGTTTGCACATACCCAAGCAACCAAGCAAATCGTTTGGAATCTGTCCTAAATGCCCGTCCAGCGACTTGCCATTTCAAGAGAGATTTCGAGGGTCCATTGTATGCATTGGCCCAGCCATACCCAACGTTGATTTTTATGCTAGCAATCTTAAGTGCAGATGATCCCAGAGTGACGTTGACAACATCAGACAGCGTTTCGATAATCCCCGGCCCTCGTAAAGCATTGCTTGTCAGAATCGAAGGTGCCCAAACACGGAACGATTCCCAACGAAATGCCAATTACATGAAGTTGCCCGCTGTTAAATATGCCTCTTTTGCCACCGCTGGATCCCCAGGGCGGACGGTGGTTATTGGCTTCCTGTGTTTGATATTTCTGGGAACAGTCGCCAACCCACTTCGTGCCCAGCAGTGGGCGCCCACAGTGGGGCAACCCGCCGCGTCTAGCCTGCTGGCTTTACCCTGCGCCGACTGCGACGATTCTCTACCAGCGTCCCCGCCGCCCACTTATTCGGCCAACCGCCGTTCCTTGCCGCCCTTGCCGTCGCTAGAAGCATACGTCACACCACACAATAGACAAGTAAACTATCAAACCCAAGCCTATCCTAGTCAACAGCAAATCCTGGGCTATCCATCACAAGATCCGTTGCCTGATGGTTATCAGATGCAACCCTACCTCGAATCGATGGACGACCAAGGCTACGCCCTTGAATCCGCCTCTACCCAAGGGTACCCATCGCAGAACGATGCCGCGGGCCAAATTTTCCCGAACCGTCCGTATATCGTTCCCCGAGTCGTCGACCGTTTGCAACAACGGCCATGGTTCCCCAATCGGCCGATGCTGCGAGGCGCTTGGTCGGGTGGACCAGCTTTGGAACAGCCCAGATCGTTTTGGTTGAATCCTTTTTCCCTGCAGCAAGGGATTGGCAATTTTCTGTTTCGCGGAAACCAACCCGCCGACACTGGATCGCTTGGTTTTCCATTTTCCATGGTTCCAAGTCACGTGGTTGACCGGGTTCCACGACCCTACTTGGGCCATGGTCAGAATTACATTCAAGCGCGTCATATCGACCGCGGGCAACCACTGATGGGGACCAGCTGGACTAACCGCCCCTATTATGTGAATTTGTTCAGCGGAGCCTTCTTAGCCAACAGTTTGAATTCCAACACCGATCAAACCAGCGGTACCATCTCCGGGGTCCGCCTAGGCTGGGATTACGATCACTACTGGGGGACCGAATTCCGCTTGGGCTTGGGCAATACGAAAGTGGCGGGCCGCAGCGACCAGGTGGATATTCGCTTGGCAGATATTTCGGTCGCTTACTACCCTTGGGGCGATTCGCGCTGGCGACCTTACACTAGCGTTGGGCTGGGGGTCGGCAATTTTTCGTTTCTGGATCAAACCTTTCAATCCATTGACGACTACAGCATTCAAATCCCAATTTCGATCGGCGTAAAATATGCGTTTAAACCATGGTGGGGCCTCAGATTGGACGCCACAAACTATCTTTCGATGCCGTCAAACGATTTAGAATTCATGAACAATGTGTCGCTGACCGGCGCCGTGGAAGTACGCTTTGGCGGCCGACGCCGCAGCTACTTCCCTTACAGTCCATCGATTCAGCTGAAATAGTGACTGGAAACCGACACATTCGCTACAATCAGCGGGTCGAAGTCTGTCCAATTCTAGTTCAAAAGTAGCGATATCTGCTTAACTGGACTATGATTTATAAGTGGATTTCGTCCGACATGGGTTGGCAATGTTTGCGATTCGAAACTTTTTCCAACTCATATTTTGGATCAAGTTGGAACTTTGGCGTACCTGAATTCGTCTGATAAGACATCCCAAATGGGGATTCGTCTGAAAAGATGTTGCCACGGGTTTTCCGATTTTGTTCATCGCAAAACCGTATCAATTTGTTCGAATCAGTCGATATCGCAAGTTCAACCATCACGACGGTTCACCGCATCGCTTATGGCAAGGCCGACGGGTGGCAAGGCCGACGGGTGGCAAGGCCGACGGGTGGCAAGCGAGCGTGCCGGTTAACCAGTGCATCAGTGAACGCCAGTGACTTTTAAAGCCGGCGACTTATAAAGCCGGTGACCAAGCGAATGGTGTTCCTAGTTCGAAATTCGATGTACGGAAATTTACTTCTCCAAAATAGAAGCTAATCACATGAAAAATCAATTCAATCACGAGAGTATCCATCCTGTGAAGCCAAATCGTTCTATCCACAGTCGTAACATGAAGCTGGCCCAAACACCCAACAAGGGTGCATTGAATATTTCGAGTGCACTCTACGTGTTTGCCAAGAAACCGGCGTTTGGCATTAAACTATCACTGGCGATTGCCACCGCCTGCGGCGTTCTAACAGGGCCAGGCCTGATCACATCGCCAGGCATTAATCAATTGGCAATCGGGATGCCAACCGCTTATGCTGCGACAACCCAGGACCCTGCGGAAGCGGGTCAATTCACGGTCGATACCGTACCAGCTCAATTTGATACGCTTTCGCTGGACACCAAGAAAGATCGCCAGACACTAAGCGAACGGCGTGCTGCCCGAAGTGATATTGAAAAGAAAGTAATCGATGCACTGACGGGCTCGGGTAGCCTAAGTGCGTCAGATCAAAGTGCGGTTGCCGGCTGGATCGGCAAAGTCTTGATGGCGGAAATGACGCAAACCAATCCAGATGTCTTGACCGTGTTGGGTGAGATGCGAGTCGATCTGTTTCGCAAAATAGTGACCCCCACCAGCAACGAAGCCAATCGAAACTTCTTGATCAATTCGGTCATTCGCCCTCGAGCGGTAGAAATCGTTACTGGGAATTATCATCCAGCAGCTCGAGTGAACGCCGCCCAAATCCTTGGTTTACTGGATACTCAAGAGGGCGTTTCTGGCACACAGGCTCCCAAACCAAGCATTGCCGCACTGGGTGAATTGATTGGAATTGTAGACGACGCAAAGTCACCCGATTTTTTAGTCGCCGCATGCCTTTCAGGCATTCAACGTCACGCCGAAATTGATGGTCAAGTGCGTGATCGCATGGCACCAGCCGCCAGAACCGCGGTCATCAATTCAATGTTAAATTTATTGACAAAGCACACGGCTGAACTGAAGGAAACTCAAGTTGGCTATGTGTTGTCACGTCGAGCGGTTCAAACTTTGGGTGCTTTGAAAATCCCAGCCAACGACGCTCAAGCCACCGCTGTTAAGGCTGCAATTGCAGTTATTGCCAAGAACGCAAGTGCCGGCAAATGGTTGCGTTTAGATGCTATGATGGCCCTATCCACCTTGCCACTGGATGACGCCAAGTCTTTCGTCACCGAATTAGGGCAATTGGTTGCGTTAGTCACCTTGCAGGAACGTCAAAGCATGGTCGTCGCTCAAACCCAAGTGCAAATCGAAAAAGAAGTGAACGACAAAATTGGTGCGGCCGAAATGAAACGTACAACCAAAGGCAACGGTCCTAAGAATGGCCCAATGGGAGCGGGTGGCGGTGCCGGTGGTGAGAGCATGGCCTTGGGGCGAGGTGAGGGCGCAGGAATGGGCGCAGGTATAGGTATCGACTCCTTTGATGAAAGTGGCCTTCTTCCGTTTCATTTGCACCACGTCCGCACGAACGTCAAATTGATTTCCACTGCGGCACGAATCATTCTTGGTACCCAACCCAAGGCCAGCACTGGTTTGAAATTTGTCAATTCTGTGAAAAGTGATGCTGACCTGATGACGTTGATCAACGATCTGGATAAGCAACTGGTTGAATTGCAAAAGGCCACAGACATTGGCTTGGTCGAAGAGAAAGAACTGACCGAAAACGAACGCTTGATTATGGATCCCGCAAAGCTGGCCATGTTGGATCAGACCACGACCGTTCGAGTTCTGTACGGCCTGGGTTCCACCGTTGAATCGTTGACCGGATTGGTTGGCGAGGTCAAACTACCCGAAGATGATGCCGCACCCGAAGCCGCCCCGGAAAAGGCTGCCGAAGTTTCAACCATCGACGGTGCGAAAACCGATCAGTAATTTAAACATAGGTGACGATCACTGACATAAAAAAGCCCGCCTAGGAATTGCATCCTAGCCGGGCTTTTTTCATGCTTACTTGGGTCCAATTGTGATTCAACTTACCCCAGTGATGGGTCAACCCTTCGCAATACTCGCCTTCTATTTTCCTTGCACGTTACCAGCGGTTGGAATTGTGGGAGCCGCTGGAACCGCAGGCGGTTCGCTCGCATCCACTTCGTCCACTTCCACTTCGTCCACTTCAAACATGAAATCAACTCCAGCTGCAGCAGGATCCAATTTCATCTTCAATTCGCGATTTAACAAATTCTGTCTTGGAATATTACCGGACCAGAACTTAGTCGGGGTTGAACCGGGGAAGGGAATCCCATCCCACTGCCATTCCACCACCTTGGTCTGCACGTCCAAAATTTCATCCCGATTCTGCTCGCGCTTTGTGATTTGCCCCTTCAACTCCTCCAACTTCTTTTTCAAAACCTCAAACTGCTCTTGCCGATCAACCAGGTCCGCTTCAAAGCTCTGCTCTAGCAGTGATCGCAACTTAGCAGCTACTTTGCCTTTCGCTTTTTCCGAGTCAGCGTCATCCCATTGCTTTTGCAGCTTCTCAAATTCGCTCGCTTGACCTTGATTGGAACTTTCAAACCAACTGAGTTCTTTACCGCGAACCACTCCCATCCGGTCCAAGCTAAGATTGCGTCTTTCTTGCGGAATGGTATTGTTCAGCTGCTGGGTCGGTAAACCTTGGACCGTGATCGCAGTCTGAGGGGCCACTCCGCGAACCACTCGCTGACCGTAAGCACCGCTCTGTAGACTCTGCCGAAAAGGGTGGCTACCTAGTCCCTGAGACAGTCGAAGTCGCTGACCGGTAGCACCGCTCTGTAGACTCTGCTGATAAAGCGTAAGTAGCCGCATAGCTTCCGCTGTATCCGCTGTATCCGCTGTATCCGCTGTATCCGCTGTATCCGCTTCCCGCTGCGCCTTGACAGATTTTTGCTGGGCCGCCGGTCCAACGACCTCTTGGGCCACTTGTTGTTCGGTCAGAACCTTTGCTTCTAGAGCCGCTTGCAGTTGTGCTATAAGCGATTGTTGCTGGGCCGATCTATATACCTCTTGGGCCACTTGTTGTTCGGTCAACATCGCAGTCCCTTGGACCTCAAACCGTGCATCACTTCGGCGATCCAGTTGAGTCAATTCGTCAATCAACTTTTTCAGTGACTTAACCTTACCATTGAGGTTAACGATCTTCGGATGATCTTTTCCTAGCTCTTTAGCTCCCTGATCCAATTGCAGCCGCAACTGTACCAATTCCTCAACAACTTCGCTGATCTTATCGGGTTCTTGATTCAGCCAAACGCCCATCGACAGCAAACTGCCTGTGGCTAACGCAATTAGTGAACGGTACATGTGAAATTCCTTAGTTTGGAAGGTTGGTTGGTTTCAAAGAAGTCCTTAGCCGCGGGCCCACGATCCAAAGACATCAGTGTTTCAGACGGATCTCACAAACCTTAGCCGCAGCCATTGCTTACAATTGACTACGCCTAAATTCAGGATCCATGGTTTCTAATGACAACAGAAATCAGTTGTCTTTGTTCAATTCGATATCGCTTGAGTCTTCTTTGCTGAAGTCCCCAAAGGGTTGCTGATCGTGGACCGATTCAAGACTCGAAGCCTGTTCTTGATAACTCTTGTCATTCTGAATTAGCCACGACTGGAGATACTCAAACTGCTGCTGTTCCAAAGTCATCTGGGATTCCAGTGACCGTAGCTCTTGCCACATCAACTGCCACTCGTCTTGCCATTGTGGCCGAGTTCGCAAGGGCAGTGTATTAATCAAGGAACGACCACCCACTTCACCTTGGGACAGCGGAAGAGTCGATTCGATTGCCATGCGAAAAATTTCGATATCCCGTGAACTTGAACTTACCGGGAACCTGGAGGGAAACTTCTGATCCGCATCCAGACCTTGACGGTCAGTTTCTGATGTCTGATGGTTAACTGACAAATCCAACGTACCGGTACCGCTTACTGAAGTTGACGATTCAGCTTCGACGCCAGGACGATTCATTGCAACTAAAACACTTGCAGCGGCAGTCTCAGCAGCGGCAGTCTCAGTCTCAGCAGCGGCACCCTCAGTCTCAGCAGCGGCAGCTTTTGTGATTTCATGCCCCGGTGGGTCAGGCTCCGGTACGGGCATCACTGGATCCTCTTTCAGATCACTTGGCGCCAACGATAGCGGTGAACCACCCTTGGCAACCATCTGTTTCTCGAAGACATTCGCTGCACCCCAACAAAGAACTCCCGCCAGTAACATTAAGCCCACAAACGAAAGCGTCTGCTTCAGCCATTCCCTGCGTTGTCGCTGTCGTTGGGCAGTCGCCTGCTGCAATCGAAGATCGGCAGCGATTTTTCCATTTTGCCAATCTGCTAACATTTGCTGAATTGCCAACTGAGCCGCAGCAGCCGATTGGAAGCGTTTGGATGCCTCTTTACAAAGCAGCACGTCGATTAGATCAGACACCGGACCTGGGATCTGAGCGTTGACTTGCGAAACTGGACGGTGCGGATGATTGCAAATTCTATTCAAGACCGCGACCACTTGAGGAGCGCGAAACGGTGGACGGCCCGTACACATGAAATACAACACACTGCCCAAGCTAAACAGGTCGCTGCGATCATCGATCACCAAACCACTTGCCTGTTCAGGAGACATATAATGCGGCGTCCCTGTGATCACACCCGACCGAGTCAGATTCGCATCGTCCGCGGTACGCGCCAAACCAAAGTCAGAAATTAGAACTCGATCTACCGATTCTTCCAACAAAATGTTGGCCGGTTTTACATCGCGATGAACCACCCCTTGTTCATGAGCCGCGTCCAGGCCGGAAGCAATCTGAGAACCGATGCGTAAAACATCTTCGACGGGTAAAGGTCCTAACTGATCGACTCGATCTTGCAACGATTGGCCTGCAATGTATTGCATCACCAAGTAGCAGGCGCGATCATCACTGACCACATCGTAAATCGGCGTCACATGTTCGTGAACAATTGCGGCAGCCGCCTGAGCCTCGCGGGCGAACCGCTTCTTAGCAGCACCACTGGACATCAAGTGCGGCGCCAAAACCTTCAACGCAACGACGCGACGCAGTTCGGAATCATGAGCCTTGAAAACGATCCCAAACCCACCAGCACCCACCATTCGCTCGACGTCGTAACGTCCCAAGCGACCCAGTAATTCTGGATGAATCGCGGGCTGCAAAAAATCAGTGCGAATATTGTCCAGTTCGACTTGCCTGTGCCGTGACTCTTCTTCCCAATCTCCAGAAGGACCAATCGATACGGTGATCGATGCCGACGCCAAGCCAAACGCATTGCCGCCGCTAAATCGATCCACATCCAGATGAAACTCGTCCGACAAATCATCACCCAACAATTGGTCACTGATCGATGCA
>JBDNHU010000422.1:0-2548 GCA_041688615.1 Mariniblastus sp.
CTACGGACTGGGCAACATCAGCGACGATCTTCCCAGCTTTGTGGTGCTGCCTGACGCTCGCGGAATTCCGAATGCGGCCGGCGGTTCGTTTAACTGGAGCAGCGGTTTCTTGCCCGCCGAACACCAGGGCGTTCCGTTCAATACCAAAGGTGGCCCGCCGATACTCGATCTCCAGCCGGCCAGCGGACTGGATGCCGAGGCACAGCGCGAGCGGCTGGTATTGCTTGCACAGTTCAACGCTGAGCATTTGGAGAAGCACGTTCACACCGATTTGCTGGCTGCACGAATTCGCAGCTACGAACTTGCCGCAAGAATGCAGGCGGCAATTCCTGAAGCCATGGACTTCAGCAGCGAACCGGAGCATGTGCAGAAACTGTACGGCCTGGACCGCAACGAATGCCGTGACACCGCGCGAAATTGTTTGGCAGCCAGACGCCTTATCGAACGTGGCGTGCGGACCGTTCAGTTATGGACCGGCGATGGCGTGTCCTGGGACGCTCACGAAAACATTACGGGCAACGGCTACAAGAGTCACACTGGAGAAGCCCTGCGGATCGATCGACCGGTGGCTGGATTGATTCGCGATCTGCGCCAGCGCAACTTGCTGGATTCAACCATCGTGATGATCACGACCGAGTTCGGACGCACACCGTACGCTCAAGCCGCCAAGGGAACACTCAGCAAAGGTCGCGATCATCACCCCGAAGGTTTTACCAACATCCTTGTCGGTGGCGGATTGAAACCCGGTTTTGCCTATGGTGCGACCGATGACATCGGATACGCGGCCATTGAAAACCCAGTCACCACGTATGATTTGCACGCCACGGTTTTGCATCTGCTGGGAATTGATCACGAGCGACTGACGTTTTACCACAACGGTATCCAGCGGCGACTGACCAATGTCCACGGACACGTAGTTAAAGAAGTGTTGGCCTGATGATGCAGGTGTCTGGGTTGCGCGTGCTATTTGACGTCGCACTGGCGGGGGAGAAAATGGGACGGGGGAAATATCGCATAAGTCCCCCGTTTCTGCGTTTCTTCCTATTTCTGCCGGAGGAACTGTCCCTGACCGCCCACAAAACCGCACAAGAAGGAATTCCAGAACGTTCTTGAATCTGATATTGACCAAGGTTAGGACCATCGCTGACACCGTTACCCGCCGCCGAGTGAATCAAGCAGGACTTGCATTCCCAACATTGCCTTGATATTCTATATGCAGAACTCGTTCCACCTGCAGAACACTAATGGAGTGCTACTGTCAATGCTCGGGCTTAAAACTACTTTGGATGAAAAGACTCGCTCGCCGGGATCGGTTCCAGCGTTGGATCGCGGGCTCGACATTTTGGAGCGATTGAGTACGTCGTCGTCGGGCCTTACGCTCTCGGAGCTAAGTGATCAGTTAGAACTGCCGAAAAATTCAGTTTTCCGGATCACCCAGACGTTGTTGGCACGCGGCTATCTCTCGCGGGATCCGGAGACTCTGTCGTTCCAACTGACTGGTCGTTTACTCCGATTGGCTCCCCCACGCTGGGGTGCGATGAGTTTGCCAGCGGTTTCGCGAGACTCGATGACGGCGCTGCGTGACGAAGTTCGCGAGACGGTTCAGATTGGTGTTTTGAATGGATTGGAGGGCGTTATTATTGATCAGGTGGAAGGACTGGAACCACTGCGAATCGTGGTTGATTTGGGCCTGCGTTTTGCCTTGCATAACAATGCACCCGGCAAGTTGTTTTTGGCCCACATGGAGAGCGAGCATCGTCGTGGCATAATCTCGCAAATTGAACTGACCGCCAGCACGCCACGCACGCTCACGACGAAAACCGAACTACACCAAGAGTGCGATCGAATCTTGACCAATGGTTATGCGACCGATCACGCAGAAGCCGATGAGGGCATTCATTGTGTTGCGGCCCCGATTTTTGGTGCGAACCAAACCATCGTGGGCGCGATTTGGATATCGGGTCCGGCCAAGCGGTTACCCAAAAGCAGGTTCCAAGAATTGGGCGTTCGCGTCATCGCGACCGGGCACCGAATTTCTCGGCTGATTGGAGAAATGTTGTGAGTCGTTCACATCCAGCGGTGTTAGTGATGGTTTGCGTTGCCATGTTCTTCTTGGTTCGGGTTGACGCACAGGAAGCGGACCGGCGCACCTTGTCCACTGAAAAAGCCACGGCGTCCACTGAAAAAGCCACGGCGGTTGCGCGCTTACGCACCGATGCGACAGGGCTACTGAAAACGTACTGCTTTGATTGCCATGGGAACTCTTCCGGAGAGGGCGGCCTAGATCTCAGTGACCTGCTGGACAAAGGTGACTTTGACGGAAATCTTGTGTTCGAAAACCTTCTGACCGCGAAGATGCCGCCTGAAGACTCGGAGCAACCGAGCACCGCAGAGAAACGACTCATCTTGAATTGGTTGGCCACGCGTCAGGTGGAAGACTCGCGGAATTCTTATCGGCGGATCAGTCGCCACGAATTTGTCCATTCGGTCAACGACTTACTGGGGACAAAACTGAACATCGCGGAATCGATCCCCGAAGACCGAGGGA